>JAFGGB010000187.1 GCA_016930775.1 Deltaproteobacteria bacterium | reverse complement strand
TACATAAGAAACCAATCTCGCTCGTAGAGTCAGATCATGCCAGCAGGCCCGAAACCCTGGGCTTTAGCCCAGGGAGTGGTTCATTTCAGTTGAATTATTCTTTTGAGAATGCTCTCCACTCAAATCATTTTCTTGTTTTTCAAACCATTCTCCACAAAATCTGCATTTAATTGCAGCGTCCTGTATCTCTTCAGCACAAAACGGACATTTTTTCATTTCTGCCTCCAAATAAAAACCCCCGCTCTCTTTTTAGAAACGGGGTTTCATTCAAGGGGACATAACACTTATATCCCAAATCCTGTTCTCGCGTAAGCCATGTCAGCGTGGGCATGGGACTCCTTCTTGAGTGGGATCAAAAGAGGCAATGGCCCGGAAAGCCTTTCCAAGGCTCAACGAATTTTGGGCTGCCTCACAGACATCCCAGTTCATCATGACAAATTCTCCCAATCGGCCGTTGTAGTCCGGTCCAACCTTCGCCGTGCTTTTCGGCGCTGGGACAATGGCCTCGCGGAGTTCTCTCTTTCTGGATCTTGCCGCCAAGTCCAGCAGGGTCCGCTTGGGGTCGGCGAGTTCATCGGGATTGGTCGGAACAAGGTTGATTCCAATGCCGAGAAAGGCAGCAAATGCTTTTCTGTGGGCCATAATCCACGATTCCACCTCTCGGACGGCTACACGAAATATCAGATTTTTATGCGGAGAAACGTTCAGCCATTCTCTCAGGAGAATCGGGGCGCATTCCGTTCGATCCAAATCGGTCAGAACAAGGATCGGCGTTTTCCGGGCTGCCTGATTCAGTTTCTTGATATTCAGTCTGAGATATCCGAATCCGGTCAGACCGATGCAGGAAAGAACATGATAAGGGCGTTCAGACTGGCGTAGGATTGATCGGAGAATAGCCTCGCTCAGAAGATCTTCCACGGCCAGGGTGATGTAGATTTTATCAGTCATTAAATAAGCTCAGTTGGTTTATATCTCGCGGTTCGGTCCTTGGCAGAGTTGCTTCAGCCACACTGATTCCGCTTTCAAGCAATGCCCGCACATCGCTCAGGGAGGCAGCGGTTCTGATTTTTGTCCCTTCCGAATCGGGGATCAATACCAGCACCTCTTCGCCGCCGATGCCGTTATCCAATAAAAGATCGTAGCTGTGCGTGCTGATCAACGTCTGCCGCTTTTTCTTCGTCTGAATTCGCCAGATGATACCGGGCAGACGGCGGATGATGGCGGTATGGAGATACAGTTCAGGCTCCTCCAGAAGAAGCAGGGAATCCCCTTCCAGCAAGGACCAGAGGAAGCCGATAAGGCGCAACGTCCCGTCGGAAAATTCTTCCTCTTGCAGCCTGGGGCACATGAGTCGCCAATGCTCTTCGGTAACTTCTAAATGAGGTTTCCCCGCATCATCAATAGTCATGGACAGTGCCTTCAATTGGGGAACAACCAATCGCAATGCTTTTTCAATTTTTCGTAAACGGGTGTTGCGGGTCCCTTCCGTGGTCCGGGCCAGTCTCTCTATGAAATTTCTCCCAAAAGGATCATCCCGTATATCCGGCCCGCTGAAGGCGTTCTGATGCCGAAGAAGTTGGGGTACCATGTGGAGATAGGAAATCGATTCAAAAAATTCGGCAATCTCGCGGAACTCATAGTTGGCGCTGATCTGTTCCAGATGGGTTTGAGTGAGTCTGCGGCTGTCCTCTCGGTCTTTCGAGTCCGGACGATCCAGGATCAACTTTCCATCCTTCCAGATTTTTTCATGTTCAAGATAAGGGTTTCTGCTTCCCCGGCTTTCCTGCTTCAAGGCAATGGAATAGCGCCAGAGAACCTTTCCGTCCGGAACACTGGAAAGAGTCACATCGATGCCCACCTGCGGTTCCTTCCGCGCCGCCAAGCACCGGATTTTCGAGATGCCGTTTCGGTCTTCAACCGCTTTTTGCAGGCCACCCCCCGGTCTGGCGATGTCCCGAAGAAAACGGAACGCATCCAGGAAATTAGATTTTCCGGATGCGTTGGGTCCGACAAGAAACATCCTGCGCCCAAGATCGGCCTCGGCGTTCCTAAAGTTTCTCCAGTTTTTCAGCTTTATATGAGAGACGATCATGCGTCACCTCCGGTTATTTGCCTACGGAATATCAACCGTCAAAAACATATAACAGGTTGTTGTCCGAAAATAAACTTTCGCCTCTGAAATATCAAGGACTATGATGCCGCAAAAGGAGGCAAAAGTTTGTGTTGAAGACGACCTTCCTCATGTTATCGTCCCTCAAGGATAAGCCGTTCGATCTCTGCTTCGGAGATTTTCAGCGCACACATCCGACCAATGCCGTAATCTTGGAGCACGCGATATTCCTTATGCAGTTTTTCCCGCTTGTATAAGGAAAATATGTCGCGGAAAAGTCCGCTGGCAGTCTTGCCTTCCGCTTTAGAGATTTCTCTGTATTCCTTTATCGTATCCGGTGAAAGGAAAAGCTTCATAGCGGTTCGTCGAGGCGATCCCATTTAAACATCCTGTTATTAAACGATGTTTACTTGTAGCAATAACCGAGTAAAAAGGCAAGGGCAACCAACCGCTTTCGGCGAAAGGCCTTCTGAAAAGGGGTTGAAAAAAGTAAGTATTTACTTTATGGATTGCTTAACGGGAAAAGAAACCCCCTTATTTTCAACAAGGGAGTTTGGAGTAGGAGGTATATATGGGACAGACCATCGAAGTTTCCATAGACAATCAAGGCGGGATCTTATTGCCCCCGGAGATGAAAAGCCGCCTCCACCTGTCGCCGGGAATGACCATGATTGTTGAAGAGGACGATCAGGAAAGACTCTGTCTGCGGGTGCAGACGGAGTCGGCCGGTCTGGTGGACAAAGAGGGCATCATCGTCGTCAGGGCCGAAGCATCCGAGGATTTGGCCGGCGTTACCCGGCGCGAACGCAACGGCCGCGTAGAGGATCTTCTCAAGAGAACCGGCCTATGAAAGTTATTATGGATAGATCAGTCCGCAGGATCTATCCCGAAATGGCGGGGAAGATCGTCTTTCCGTGAGTATCCGACGATGATGACGGGAAGCGAGTATGAGCAGAGCCTGCGGAAACCGGACCGGAGGGTTTATCTCTTCGGCGAGCGGGTCCGGATTGACGTAGGATAATAAAGCATCACTCGAACTGCCCCTTGAACTCCTCGAT
>JAFGGB010000186.1 GCA_016930775.1 Deltaproteobacteria bacterium | reverse complement strand
TAGGCTTCGATTCGCTCATATCCTGCTGGACGTCCTCGATCGCCTTCGCCTGATCAGGCGTCTCTTCGAACTCGAAGGACGAGGCGAATTCCTCGTAATGCCTGTCGGGCGGAGAGAACCGGAATCCCTCCATGACCTCCCGGGCGGCGTACAGGGCTACGAGTTCCTCGGCAACCGCCCTGACCGATTTACTTACTTTCTTCTTGACGGCCTCCCAGGAACCGCCGCCGAGCCTGTCCACGGCCGGTCCTTGGCCTTCCGGTCCGATATATCGCTGAATCTGGTCCAGGCGATCCATGGGTATATAGAGTTTGTCGCCGCCGAGGTATTCGATCAGCAAAAAGTCGCCTTCTATGGCGCCTATGGACAGCCGTTGAAGCCCCAGGTATATGCCGATTCCGTGGTCCACATGGACAATGTGGTCGCCTTCGTTCAGGTCGCCGAAGGATTTGAGGAAGAAGCCTTCACGATAGCGCTGCCGCCGGCGGCGCCTTACCTTTTTCCCGAAGATCTCCTCCTCTGAGACAACGATTGCGCCGAGTCCCGGCGCAGTGAATCCGCCGGCGACGAATCCTTCGCGGAGTATAACCCTGCTTTCAAGAGCCGGATCGGCAAGATCCTCCAGGAAAGACCGGGATGACGGTGAAAGAGGAAGTTCGTATCCCTCCAGGAGCGAAGCGATCCGCTCCTGCTCTCTCTCTGCACAGAAGAAAAAGACGCGCAACCGGTTGTCCGTCCAGCCCCGGATTCTCCGTACAGCCGTATCGAGAACATCCTCATCCTTGCCGACAGTCCGGTCGCGCTTCAGGAGGTCGGCATTCTCTTCAACGGCAATCCTGAACCTCGGACCGCCCCGTTCCGGCCGTTCCACCGTATCGAGCCCTATCGTTTGAAACTGATCGAACCTCTCGAAGAGGCGATCCGCAGAAAGATGAAACCACGATCGTTCCGGATAGAGCCGCTCTTCCCGGCGGGCTCGTTCCACCGCCCCGTCTATCTCTTCCTCGTACGTTTCGGCGGCCGCTTCCAGACGAGATCTGTCGTCAATGATGAAAATCGACGAAGCCGGAACATATGCCAAAAGATCGTCGAGACCTCCGTCGCCATCGCCGGGGCCGTAAAAATATGGAAGCAACCCGAGGCTGGGATTCAGGGGCGTCTCGCCGGAGATCATCTCCAGGACCCGGTCGCGCTTGGTCCTCGGGACCCCCAGTTGCGCAGCCCGTTCCCTGATCCTGCCAACGGCCAGGGCCGTCCGTTCGGGCGTCGATATGATCTCGCCGGCCGGCGCCAGATAAATGCCCTCTGCCTCGCCGGAGGAACGCTGGGTCGAGGGCTTGAAATGCCGGATCGATTCCACCTCGTCTCCGAAGAATTCCATCCGGTAGGGACGATTCTCCGTGGGAACAAACAGATCGATAATATCTCCTCTGGCGCTGAAATCGCCGGCGGCTTCCACCAGGGGAACCCGCCGGTATCCGCCGGCAACGAGCAGTCCGACCAGGTCATCGCGATCGATTGCATCTCCGGCAGTTATAACCCGGCAGTAGGCGTCAAGGGCTTTTCTCGGCACGATCCTTTGCATGAGGGCCTTGAGCGACGTGCACAGGAGGAGGCTTTCTCCCCAGAAGAGTCTCGTTATCGTGCCGGTCCGGGCAAGGGATGAATCCCGCTGGGCGAAGAGGAGCCGGTCCTCCCGGGGAAGATCCCAGGGAAGAAGGTGCGACGCCCTGCCGGCGCCGAGAAAAGCCGCGGCATCGGCGCCGAGCCTGCGGGCGTCATCGTCGTCAGCCATAACGATAACAAAGGTTCGTTTCAGCGAGGCATGGAGAAGGGATGCAATGCAGGCTAGAGACGTCCCTCGGGGCCCCTGGAGCGTCATGACTTTCTCGCCGGAGAGGATGCCGTCGATAAGCCCCTTCAGCCCCGGATCGACGGCCTTATGTAAGAAATTAAATTCTCTTCTTAGCGGAAACTGGTTCACGGTCAGTATGTAAGAAGTTATGAAACCGCGAGCATGCGATCAAGGGCGCGGCGGGCCGGAGCGCCCATTTCCTCGGGAACGGTTATGACGTTCCTCATCTCCTCCAGGGAAACGACGATATCGTCGAGGGTCGTGTATTTCATTGTTTCGCAGATCATCGACGGCGAAGCCGGGACAAAGGTCTTTCCGGGATTTTGCTTGGCAAGCTGGTGGATAATGCCCATCTCCGTTCCCACGATAACGATCTCGGCATCGACTGTCCGGACATATTTCAGTATGCCTCCCGTGCTGCCAACATAATCGGCCAGATCGAGAACAACTCTTCGGCATTCGGGATGAGCGGCAAAAACAGCCTCAGGGTAACGGTCTTTCAACTCTTGCACATCGTCTGGATCGAGGAAGTGATGGACAGGACAATATCCCTTCCAGGCAATAATGTTTCGGCCGGTTATTCGAGCGGCGTAGTCGGCCAAGTTGCCGTCGGGCGCCATGATGATCGGCGCGTCACGATCAATGGATCGGATGACTCGATCGACGTTTGCCGAAGTGCAGCAGATATCGCTCGCCGCTTTGATCTCCGCCGTGGAATTGACATAAGTTACAACAGCGGCGCCGGGATGATTTTTTTTCATATCGTCCAGCTCGCCGATCGTTATGGTATCGGCCAAGGGACATCCCGCTTCGAGTCGCGGCAGCAGAACAGTCTTTTCGGGAGACAGGATGGCTGCGCTTTCTGCCATGAACTTCACGCCGGCAAAGACGATGACAGCGGCTTCGGTCTTCGCCGCCTCGATGCTCAAACCAAGCGAATCGCCCAAATAATCGGCTATGTCCTGAATCTCTTCCCTCTGATAGTAGTGAACGAGAAGCACCGCTTTATTCTTCCGGAGGAGTTCTTTAACCTTTCTCTGTTTTCCGGCAATCGTCATGATTATATTCTCTCACTCTTCTGATTTTTCAGGGCCGGCGCAGAGATTCCACGAGCAGGAAAACGTTCCGACCTGATGGGATGAACCCGCTGAGTCAAGCACCGTATGCTTATACCATCGGGTCCGTTTCTTCAAGGATAAAACATTGACAACATATGATGTTTACGCTAAAGCGGAGACCATGAATCGGATAGAAGAACAGCCGGCGGTTTCAGCGGGAGAGGCGCTCCGGCGCATCCTCAACGCAGTAAAGACTCTCGGAACGGAAAAGATTTCACTGCCGCAGGCCATGGGCAGAATTCTCGGGGAGGACATCCATGCCCCGCGATCGATACCCCCTCTGGACAATTCCGCAATGGACGGTTTCGCACTGAAAGCGGCCGATACAAAGGGCGCCGGACCTGACAGCCACGCATCTCTGAAGATCAT
>JAFGGB010000025.1 GCA_016930775.1 Deltaproteobacteria bacterium | reverse complement strand
ATCATCGCTGTCTCCTCTCGTTTCAGACAGCTATCGAGACTACGCCGCTTTTTCTAACTTTTCATGCAGGCTTGCCGAAAGGACACGCAGCAACTACAAGCGTAGAAGAGGTTGCTATAAACACATTCAAGCTGAGGAAATAGCTTCTTGTTCTTGGGCCGATAGTGCTCCACGCAAAACGAGCTTTGTCCCTTGAGCGTGTCGGGGAGCCTGCAGTAGACACACTTCTTCTCGAACTCGCGTCTTAGATACGGCTTATAACTCCTGTAGTCCTTATATTGAGGCGGTCTCTCGCGCCGCTGGTGATTCGACTTGGGATAGAGAAATGGGGTCACTGGTCAAGATCGAGCTTGCGCCGAAAGGCCAACCTTTTTTCTTCGGCACTTTCCACGTCATGGGCAATTCGTTCAAGTTGCTCGAAGTCTGCGGCCTCGACTCTCGGGAACATCTTTCGAAGACGCTCCGTTACGATCTCCAGCCTTGCCTTGTCCTCGTCCGGAAACTCCTTTGCAGCGTACTTGCGAGCCAAAAGAACTAATCGCTTGTCCCTGGTTTCGATTGCCACACTATCGGCTAGGTCGCTGGCAGCCTCTAACTCGGCCTCCTGTATTGAAGACTCAGTCAACAAAGTGTCAGACCACCAGGGATCGCGTTCGAAAAAAGGTTGATAATATACAAAGCAGGTCGTGCCGTCTCCGTCTATGACAAGCCGTTCTTGATGGCCAGCAAGCCATTGGTCAATAACGGAGGCGTCGGGCGTCGAGTCACCCTCTTCACGAATATACGGAGCCGTCGCCGGTTCGGTATCCCATGCTGAAGTGGGTACATCAATCATCATCACCCTCACCTGTTTCCTTCCATCCCATATGATCACGAGCTTTATCGCCTATTGCCCACGCGAACAGTCGGAAAGTCTCGTCATGTAAGGATTTCAAGAGGTCTCCGACATCACACTCTTCCACGTCCTCTTTGTAGAAATCCATATCTAGAATATAATTCATCTTACCGCTTTGTCCACCAGGTTGAGGCGGAGCCGTGTCCCGTAGGCCGTGCCGCAACGTGTAGCCTCCAGAGGTAGTTTCCCCGCGAACAGTTTGCCAGAACTCTTTGACGGCTCCGTAGGTGCCGTCTAACAACGGGATCACAAGGTCTCTATTGACCCAGTCCTCTAAACCATCCTGGTCAACTGGAAGAAAATCTATATATCGGAGGCCCACGCGAACGAAAAAATCTGAGTCCCGCTCCTCTTTACTCGCATCGATGATCCTCAGCATCCGCTCATGAAAATTATCGAATCCTTGATAGCGAGCAGTCTCCAAGGTCAACGCGGAAGACTTAAACGTCACGACCCAGCGCTTCTTTCTGTCAGTGAAAGTATGACTTATACCTTGAGCTGCGGGGCCAGAGCCAATGTTCAAGGCAATATTTTGTCCTCGGGTGTACACTGGGTAGTCTCGCTTGATTGCTTTGGCAAACTTGTTTGGCGAAATGGTATCAAGTTCCAAAACGGTTGGAATGCGAAGTTCGCAGACCGCTGTCTGAATGAAGTCCTGGTTGCATTCGACTTTACCGACGGCTGGAACCGATAGAAGCTTGGTTTCACTATTACCCATGCATGTACCTTCCTAGTGTACTGGCCATACGTCTTGCTCGTCTCTATGCATCTGAAAGCGTCATCCGGAAGGTAAAATAGCGCAAAATAGCCCTGTGTTCAATAATGTAGACTCCGCCGGGCAAGAGGTCGCGCCGACAGGCTCGAACGCTCTGCCATTGATACTATTCTTCAGCTCCGCCGACGTCCATGGAACCAACCATTCAGAAGCTGATGACCGGAACGTAACTGCCGTATCGCTCAACGTCCGCCCCCCCCTTCTCAGCAGCAGGCGAACAGGTTTGAAAATGGGCATGGGGCTTCAACGTCACTGCAAAACACAGAAAGAAGTCCGGCTCGTTTGGAACCACTTCCGGCTCGTTCGGATCCACGGTTTTTCTACCATTCTGCCGTGTTTCACTGAGAACGCACCCCACTTTTGTCCCATCGGATCAACCCTGAACCGGATTCTTCAAACCGAAAAAATGCATGATCTCAGACATTAAGATTTCCGCCAACCGTTAAGATCGCCCCGCCGCAATAACCATCACCTTTTCAAGGCCACACGTGTAGAGTTCAACACGTTTTTTTGGGGGAGTCGTAGAGGTTCAGTATCCAATCACACTGGACAACATGGGCAGGGCTTTTCGTCGTCAACAGGCTATAGATGCGCCCTCCCGGACAGTGGACGTGTTCTGGTCATAGGAGCTGAGGTCCACACCCAGCAGGCCCAACTCCCGGCGTTGTTCAAGATTTCTGATAACGAGGTTCAGCACGTCGATGACGGCTTTCCTCGTACCCGGATGAAGGCGATCTTCCACTATCTCGATCTCGACCTCCCGCATCAGGATCTCCCACTTCCTAGCCGTCTCGTTTTCGAGATCCATCAACATCTTAATCTTTCCAGGTGGCGTGCGGTGCACAGGGCTATCCGAGGCGGCAATGGACCCTCCCGCCTCCGAGGCCGCTTTCACAACTCGCCACCAGTGCATCCAGGCGTCGAGCGCCCGAAGTTGCACCCTGCACTCGCGGGAGAATGAAATCGAGGGGCCTCTCAGGTTCAGATCGAGCGCATTCTGGATGCCCGCCCTTTCCATCTGGACCAGGGTGATGCGTTTCAACATGCTCAGCTCCGGTGCCCGTCCCCAAACGGCTTCGGGCTTACTCGGTGTTTGGGGCCGAGCGGACGCATATGCATTCGGTTTTATCGGTCTCATGCCTCCTCCTTCTTCGCTTAGTGTTGATGGTTCAGAACAAACGCGAACATGCTTGCCGGATCGTCCATCGTGAAGACTCCTCGGGATGCAGCGCTCCTGATACCGCTGGGTGTCAGCCCGGTCGCCCTGGCGACGTCTCCGTACGACACCACCGAAATTGAACGGGGACGATGTCCCTGGCCGTTGACCACGTCTGGGATCCGCCGGTCGATCTCAATCGCCGTTTCCAGCCTCAGCAGCCCGGCTTGAAGGGCCGGGCGGCTCACGTGGCTGATGGGCACGAGGTTACCTTTATCGCAGTTCAACGGATTTCCATCGATAAAATGAACATCGAAGCCTGCCATAAGCGGGCCGTGGTTCCTGGCCATCACGTGCCGCGCATAGTCCAGGTACTCCCTTCCACGGTACTGCCCAGCGTGGAAGAGCCGTATCGAGAGAAAGCGATACAGACGGCCTCCCTGCCATAACCATTTGGGCAATCGCTTTTGTTCACCGACGCTATGATACCGGCAGAATCCGTCTCGGACCTCGGTGATCCTGGTGCAACTAGCCGTGCCACAGAGAACCCACTTCAAGGGTGGCCAACGGCCCGCCCAGAGTCTTCTAGCCTGACCTTCGTCTGTCACACCGTTTTGCCGGAAGATCGCACGGAAGGATCGGCTTCCAACCCACAGGTCGTCAAACTCCATTATTGCCACTCCTTTGTGTCACTTGCGGCCAGGGGACGACGCTGTTGTGCGCGACTCCTCCTGCCGCGTTTCATCAACCGGAGTCTGTCCCCGTTGTGCGCTCTTTGGTTAAGAGGGATCCTTTGCAATGATGATGACTTCATCATGCCACAGCACTCCGTGAAGGGGGAATGGCTTTTCATCCCTCGATTCCGGACGAACCTTCCCTACGCCGCGAGGATTTTGAAGTCGTGGATGGCCTGCCATGCGGTGGCGAACGATCCGTAGGTCCGCCTGGCCAATTCCGATGCCGAGAGGGTCGGGTCGCTTTCGAAGACCGCCCACATGTCGGCGCGATAGGTCGGTCCGATGAGCACTCGGTGCCGATACACGCGGTGGATTCTCGCCAGCTCCCCGGGATCCGCCACGTCGCGCTTTCGGTCGCGAAGCACACCCTCGGGCACGCGGAGGCAGGTGCCTTTGAACCGAGCGTCCTCGCCTTTTCGAGAAATCTGGAAGTCGTTGCCGACCCGCAAGAGATCCACGCGGGGTTTCGAATACAGCTTGGACATTCTAGCGAACCGTCGGTCCTTGCCAAGCCACTTGGCTATCGCAGACCAGAAAGCTCGGACCCGCTTTGAAGACAGCTCGGCGGTGATTCGGATCAACCGGTCCGCGTTGATCCACGGATGATGCACCT
>JAFGGB010000185.1 GCA_016930775.1 Deltaproteobacteria bacterium | reverse complement strand
GAGTTGGTGTATCGAGGCTCGCGACATATGCTCGCTCAACGGTGCGGTTGAAAATATAGCTGGAGAGGTCGTTTCGGATGTATCGACCATTCAATATGCCGGTCAGCGCCAAGTGAATTGCCTCTAGTATTGTTGATTTTCCAGACTCGTTGTTGCCGACAAAAATATTTATCCCGTCATTCAAAGTGACTTCAAACGTATCGGAATAGCACTTAAAGTTCGTAATTTTTACTTTTCTGATCTTCATCGGCAATATCCAGTGCTGACCTACAAGTCGCTGTGAGTCGAGGGATTTCACCAGATATGATACAGTTAAGGACGCCGAAGCGGAACATTGGGCACCAGAATTCGCCGTCTGTCACTGCCAGGCGAAAGTTGCTTATGTGAAACTGAAAGGGCGCAAAGCTTTCATACCCAGGACGTTCCGGTCACGATGTGTCACGTCAGCTTTGAGCTTAAAGGCGGGCCAAATTTTCTCATGTACGTGCAAGGGAAGCTCCTCTAGCCGGAACTGGGGACGGGAGCCGGTCAGAATCTGGCGAAACAATTCTGCCAGAGAGGTTCTGCCGCTGTTGCTACGGCTAACAGCAAAGCAATTAACGCCTCATGCAGAAACCAACTCTTCGCCGCTTGCGGCTTTTAAGGACAACTGGCGGCCGCCAATGCCCTCGAAAAGCTCCTCGCGACATGTAAATACAATTATCTGAACCTGCTGACTGACCATGTTCAAAATGTCGAACATGCGGCCCATCCTCCGATCATCCGAAAACACCAGGGCATCATCCAGGATGACGGTCGCGGGATGGCCTTGTTCGACAAGCATCTCGGCAAAGGCGAGACGAACAAGAACAGCAATCTGCTCCTGCGTCCCCATGCTCAAGTGCTCGAAGGACTCTTCGTAGCCGTTCTCGCGAACTACACCGATGATATGCAGGTTTTCGTCAATCGCGATCTCGGCGCCGGGAAACAGGAGCTGTAAATACGGACGAACCCGCTTTAGCACGGGCGAAAGATAGCGTTCTTTCGCCTCTGTCTCGGCGGAACGTAGTGTCGATAGCAGGAGAGAAAGCACGGCAACCTCGCGCTTGCAGCGCTCACGCTGATTCTTGGCGAAATCGAGCTCACGCTGCTTCTGCTGAATAGCCTCGTCGAGACCGGCGCCCTCAAGGGCTTCGATGTGTGACTGTAACCCGACAACCTTCTCTTTAAGAGCAGAACGCTTATCACGACGCTCCTGTAGCGCAGCTTCGAGTCGCGAAATGCGCGCTTCCAGTTGGGCCAGCGTTTCGCCATCGCGCTGTCCTTCAAGCGCTAAGACAGCCTTCTCCTGCTCCTCCAGCGCCTTTCGAGTGTTCGCAACACCGGCCACAAGGTCGTCATTGGAAGTACGCTCTTCGGCCTCAGCAAAGCCCTTCTTCAGTTTTTTGAGACGTTCCTTGCCATCATCATACCGCGTCTTCACGCTCCCCAATTCAGTCTGGATACGGGCCACCTCTTCATCCGGTCCGACAAGCGCCGCTCGGGCGGTTGTCAGGCTATCCCGTGCGTTCTGTACGATCTCCTGAGCGGTGGCGAGGGCCTGTTCCGCATCTTTCTCCGATGGCAGGCTCTCGAGCCCGAGATCCTTCAGTTCCCTTTGGAGGATTGTCTTCAGTCCCGCAATATGATCCGCAAGCGGCTCTGCTCCGGCGTCGTAGTCTTCCGTCGCCGGCGCATGTAATGCGGCTTCCTGCCTTGCGAGTTCCGCGTCACGTAACAGCTTTTCGCGCTTCGCAAACTGTTCCTCAGCCGCACCAACAGAGTCGACTCCGCACTCTTCAAGCGCAGCTTTAAGGGCGCTATTCGCCTCGCGCTGCTGTGCGATAAGTGTGTCCCGGTCCTTGATCGCAGGCTGAACAGAAATGCTGCCGTAATCTGGAATGGTGATCGTCGTCCCCTCGACCGCTTCCACCGATGTCTGATCGGTCGCTAGTGCCGCCCCATCGATCTCAATCCTGGACAACCGGTCGGAAGGCATATCGAACGCAACGAGGGTCGCGGCGGCAGAAAGGCGGGAACGTGCGGTGTCCAGTTCTTTCGCGGTCTCTCGTAACGATTCAACATTCTCGTCAGTTACGAGAATAGCTGCCGCACCCTGTTGAGCAACCCTTTGCTTCTTCTCGGCTTCGTGGGCTTTTTCGTAGCGTTGCTGAAGCTCGCGAATACGGCTCTCGCGTTGAACGACAGTGAGAACGCGGCGGGCCATCGACACAGCGTTATCGGCCTCGGTTACGCCATATTCGGCTTCCTTCGCATCTTTGCGAAGGCCCTCGACCTGCTTCCTCAGCGCTTGTTCCGCCTGGCGAACTTCTTCGAACTTCTCCTTCGCCGCCTCAACCGTCTCCGTCTCGGTCTTGATCTGCTCCCTAAGAGTGCGACGCTCAGCAAGGGCCTGCGCGGCTTGTTCCAGGTTGCGCTTCTTCAGCTCAACATCTGTTGTCGCCGCCTCAATGCGAGCCTCCAGCTTGGCAAGCTCACCGTGACGGGCGCGCGCAGCGTACAGATCCTCCTTGTCTTTCTCATCTTGTTGTCCCGTAGAAAGGCGCGCGAGTGTCTCCTGGACAGTTTCCAGTTCTTCCAAGGCCTGAGAGAGATCGCTGCGGCGATTCCGCAGCCCATCTAGGTCGGTATCTAGGGTTTCTACTTCATCGATCAGGTCCTTGTACTCCCCGCGCGGCCGGCCGGTGGAGGTGACAAGCTCTGAGAGCTGTTTATCGACTGCGTCGGGCATCGCCCTTCCACGTTTGCCGCCCAGAACCTCGCCAACTTCCGATTCCAGTGCGCTGTGGAGATTGGAGCGCGCGCTGTTGGGGAGATCGAGCGCACCGAAGGACTGACCTTGCTGAACCCAGAGTACATTCCACATGCCGAGGGTTTCTGGTTTCGCGCCGGTCTTGCCGGGTTCATCGAAACCGAGTAGATCGCGCAGAGTATATTCCGCTTCATCGCCCTCCAGCTTTCGCCCGTCTGGGCAGAACAGGTGAGCGTATGGCTTTTTCACGAACCGCTTCCTGATTCGATAAATTCCGTCGTCGACCTCGAACTCAAGCTCGACAACAGGTGCGGCCTGGTTCCGGTCATTCTGTAGCGCTGTAATTGGCTGCGCTTTGGAGCTGTATTTCTCGAACAGCGCGGCACGCAGCGCATCAAGCAGCGTTGACTTTCCCATTTCGTTGGGGCCGACAACAACGTTCAGGCCATCGCCGATGTCGTCAAGACACATCGGCGTTGTGAATTTCTTGAACTGATTGAGAGCGATGGAGCGAACTTTCATTGGCTCCTCGTCTGCAATTTCATGTGCTCGACGTACAGCCGCTGAAGCGCCAGCGCTGCGACCTCATGATCCGGATCGTTCATGTCCTCGGATTTCTGCTTCAGAACATCGGCGGCGGCCCGCACGAAGCCGCCCCGGTCGATCTGATCAAGGTCATCTTCACTGGGACTTGGGAAGAGCCGTGCATCATTGACCTGCAGATAGCAAAATGCGGCCGAGACCTGCTCGACGATCTGGTCCTCAAAATACTGCCGGTCCTGAAGCGAAACCGCTCCTTCGACCAACAGGCGCACCAGAACCTGGTTCAGGTCGCCGTCAATGCCGCGCAAAGTCGCGACCAGGGTATCAATATCGTCGCGGCTGTTGATCTGTTCGCGAAATGTCATCCACCGGTAGTGGCCGGTCTCGACCGGCGTAACAGTTGGCACGGTATTAGCGTTCTTAATCTCGACTAGAAGCGCTTGTCCGCCACCATCGACATCGAAGGCATCGGTTTCGTGTGAGCCGCTGTACCAGGCCTTGTCGTTGATCTTCTTCTGTCCGTGCCAATCGCCTAAGGCCAGATATGTGAGGCCCGCCGATTTTGGTCTGTCTGGATTGATGTAGTTCGGAACGTCTTTGTCATCGGAACCGAAGCCTGTGACCGTGCCATGCGCGAGCCCTATTCGGATCATCCCGTCCGGGGTGTTCGCCTCATCCATGTATGCTGTGGGGTCTTGAAGCGTTCGTCGATACTGAAGCGCTGCCGGGAGTACGGCGACGCCGTCGCTTTCGAAAATCTTAGGTTTGGACGAGGTGTGGACAATCACATTCTCTGGTACACCCCGTCGTAGGACTTGGTCCCAGAGGCCGTGTGGTCTAAAGGGGTCATGGTTTCCGGGTAGAAGGTGCCACTTCACTTTCTCGAATTTGCGCATCCGCTCGAGTGGCTGGTTCAGGGACCGCGGTGAGAGCGCCTCCATGTCATAGACATCGCCGGCAACAAGGATATGTCCTACATCATTTTCGACTGCTAACTCACCAAGGCGCGCTATTGCCGCGAGCCGCGCCTCCTGAAGCAAGCCCATCGTAGCGTTATCCACAAAGCGGAACACTTTGCCAATCTGCCAGTCTGATGTGTGAAGGATCTTGACCACTGTTGTCTTTAGTCCCTGTCATCAGTAACTCAGGGCTCAAGATTCACGGCCCTGACTACCGCCCCCCGTTCGGTGGTGGCGCTCACTTCCTGCCCTTACCAATAGTTGAAGATTCTACCCGGGGTCGACAAGCCCCTTTGCACGGGTGGGCTTTCTTTACCGTTGTTTCACTTGGGCCCTGGACACCCGCCTGAGGGCGCGCGGCGGCCTTTCTAGGGGGAGTTGGTTCCGTTGCTGGCCGATGATCTGGGCGGTGAG
>JAFGGB010000184.1 GCA_016930775.1 Deltaproteobacteria bacterium | reverse complement strand
TCACGAATCATCTTTGTTTTCCCTTGGTCTACGCCCTGGGGGGCCTGGACATACGGCAGCCCATCGGGGGCGAGTTCGCCTTTTCTCCCCGCCTCTGCAAATTCTGGCTCGACCAGACGTGGAACGACATGATTCGGCAGTACGGCATCGATATATTCATGTCTCTTCACGCCCTCTTCAACGATTTTAAGGTGTGCGAGACGGGACTCGGCCGCAAGGTCCACAAGGCGAGCGCTCCCAAGCTCGGGCAGATGTTCGAAGAGGTCGTCTACAGTCTCTTTTCGATACTGGTATCCTACAAATCGAAGTGGCTTCGACAATGGCCGCGCCAAAACAACGACAGCTGCCATCCCAGCGAAAGCCGCCAGGTTCTCCGCTCCGGTCTCGAAGCTCTCGAAGAAGCGCAGCAATTAACGATCGACATCGCCCGACTCAAGGACGATTGCCGCCGCGAATTCGAATCATACCACGATGTCGTTAAACGATATCTCAGCCCCTACGCTTACGAACAGATCAACGAAATGGTCGCCATGGATTACTATTCAATCGACATCATGCTCTGGTCGCAAATAGTTTACAGCTTCGTCTACACCTTCGACGGCGCCTCCGAGGAAACTAAGCGGGATATCGTCAACGCCCTCAAGCCCCTTTATTTTGCACGAAGCATCACCTTCGATTACACAACCTACCGTTACAGCGTGCCGTTCGCCGAACGGGAGGTCCGCGGCCAGGCCAAGGCCTTTCTGTCACAGAAGCCGTACCTCCTGGGACTCTTTCTCATAGAGCAGAACCACCCCGTCTTGTGACCGCCTGCTTGTGTTGACGTACGTTCGGCAATCGAAAATGTGGCAATATGGATCGGGGGACCAAGAGACTGTTTGCTATTTTTTATGGTCGATGGATCATCGACAATCGGCTATGCCCATGGTCTCACTCCGATCGTTCGATGCGAAAGGGGCTTCGGCCCTTTGAAGACTGCACTCTTCGGGGACGGGGCGTATTAAAATCCAAACCGATGCGAGGGGTTCAGTCCAGTGCAAAATCAGCCAAATAAAAAAAATCCAGATTCTCTCTTGTCTTTAACACTCCAAAAACGTAAACTGCCGAATTATGACAGTTCGCGACAACCGGGAGATATATATGAAGACTCGACATATGATTGCCTTCGCAGCGACGTTTGCAACCGCCGCAGTTCTCCTGACGGCATCATGCAAGACGGCGCCCGTTTCCGTCGACGCCCCCATGGCGAATCGGCCGGCGACGCTGTCGGAACCGGTCCGGCTGGCCGTTCTCTATTTCGATAACAACTCCGTTACCGACAGGGAAGAGTTGGACCCCTTCAGCAAAGGTCTGGCCGATACAATCATAACCGACCTTGCCGCCGTCGAAGGGCTCACCGTCGTGGAACGGACAAAGATGGCCGCCCTTCTCGACGAGATGGCGCTCGGCCAAACGGGCGCCGTAGAAGGGGCGACGGCCCAGAGAATAGGCCGTCTGCTCGGCGCCCAGCGCCTCCTTGTCGGAAGCTACGTTGCCCTCGGTCCAGTCCTCCGCATCGACAGCCGCATTATCGATGTCGAAACGGGACGGGTCGCGGTGGCTTTCGATGTAACGGGAAGTCCCGACGATTTTTTTGTCCTCGAGGAATTGTTGGTTCGCAAGATTCTTTCGAGCATTGACAGCAGGCAGGGCGCCGCCCGGGCTGCAAGGATTTCTATTTCCCGGAAATCCCTGAAGGCGCTCTTGTCCTACTCCCGGGGCATCGCTTTTCTCGACCTGGGAGACAAGGCCGGTGCCGAACTGGCCTTCCGGGAGGCACTGCGTCTCGACCCGTCCTACCGAGAGGCGGAACTCCGTCTCAAACACCTGAGGCAACCATAGGATTATGAAACGAGCTTCTATTATTTTCCTTTTCATGGTCTTCAGTCTTTCCGTCTCCGGATATGGCGCAGCGGTCGAAACGGTAAAACAGCAGGCGCTGATCGCCATTTTTCCGCTTGAGGATTTGCGGCCGTCGGAGGAGACGAGAGGTCTGGGGGAGGATATGGCCGCCAGCCTTACCGATGGACTGAGCGCAATGAAGGACGTGCAGGTCGTAGAACGCCGTGATTTAAAAAAAATCATGGAAGAGATAGGGCTCGGCCTCAGCGGCGCCATCGATCAGGAAACGGCCATCAAGGTGGGAAAACTCCTCGGGGCCAATCACCTCCTGATCGGATCGTTCATGAAATTCCGCGACAAAGTCACGATTAACGCCCGCCTGGTTCGGACGGAAACGGGAGAAATAACGACAACATCCCGCGTGAAAGGTTCCTTCAGCGATCTTTTCGATCTTGAGGAGGAGCTGGCACGGAATCTCCTTTCACGGGGTCTCAGCAAATAGCGAGGAGCGTTGTTATGAAGAAGAAAAGGAATCGACCGCCGGCCCTGGTCATTATTATTGTTGCCGCCATCCTCACCGGGGGATGCGCCACCATGCAGACGGACATGAAATCCCTCTATTCTTCGGGTCTTTTGCAGATCAAGGCCTTTGGCGCCTTAAAGCTCGGAAAATACGATCAGGCGATTCAGTGTTACAAAGAGATTCTGGCTGCCGAACCTGACAATGTGAAGGCGTTGAAGAATATCGGAAGCGCATACATCCGTCTCAGGCAAGGCGCCGAAGCCGCGGAATATCTCGAGCGGGCGCGGGGCCTCGATCAGCAGGATCTCGAAATCGTGATCTTGCTGGGAACGGCCTACGCACTCGTCCCCGACTACCGCAAGGCTGTCGAAACTTTAAAGATCCACGCGCAGCGCGAGCCCGACAGCGCCACTACCGACAGGATAAACAGGCAACTTACCGTTTTTCTTCACAAGGAAGCTGAACTGGCGGCCCGGAAGGCCGTGCTCCAGGAAAAGGAACTGGCAGCCGCACCCCTGAACCCGAGCACGGTGGCTGTCACCTATTTCGGCGACATGGGCCTCACTGAACGCATCAAACCCCTCCAGAAGGCTCTTGCGGCCATCATTATTACGGACCTGAGCAATGTACCGTCGCTCACCGTGGTCGAACGGGTCAAGCTTCAGAAGCTTCTGGAAGAGATGAAGATGGGGTCGGCGGGGATCGTCGATGCCAATACGGCGCCCAAGGTAGGACGGCTTCTCGGCGCCGGAAAGATTGTAACGGGCGTCATGCTCGGCACCGATGCGAAAAGCATGCGGATAGACAGCATGGTTTCCTCTACGGCGCCGATACAGCATTTGGGCAAACAGGACGCCATCGGTCTCGTCGATGAATTTTTTATGCTCGAAAAGGCAATCGTATTCGCCCTGCTCCGCGACATGAAGATTTCCCTGAGCAGCGAAGAAAAAGAAATCATCAATAAATTCGCCACAAAATCCTACAATGCTCTCAGGTATTACGGAGAAGGCCTGAATGCCCAGGACCAGGGAGACTGGGATGAGGCTATCAGGTTCTTCAAACTTTCCGCCGAAGCGGATCCCGACGGCCCCGGCGCCAAGGCTCTCGCCGCTGCTCCGACATCCGAACAGGCCAGGACCGACACGGTCGCTTTTATGGATCAGGTCCAGACAGCTACGGCGCCAGGCAAGAGCGCTTCAACCGCAGCGACTCAAACACCGGCATCCTCATTCGACTCGCTGGGCGATATAGGAGGAGGGGGAGGCGGGGGCGGATATTAAACTTGACTGCCGGAAAAGTCCCTGTGTTGAGATGTTTTCCGATTTTTATTCAATCAAGGAAGCGTGGAAACGGAGTCACTGCAGAGCATTGTCTGCCTGGGGATTTCCATTGATCCATTCGGACGCTGTTATGCTTTCGAGAATTGTCGACGACCGTCTTCCGATCATGATCTCCTGATTGCTGACCCGCGCCGGATTAATCTAATGTTTTTTGCTTGTTTCGACCCTATCAGCACTTGACAGAAACCGCCAATTTACATATGCTCCTCATCACCCCATAGGGCGGCGTTTATTGGAGTTCGCAGGGCTCTTTTCTCAAGGCTGCTGTGATGGGTGATGCGACTGCTTGATCCGGGGAAAATGCAGATTAATTTTTGTCACTCGAGGAGGATGGGAATGGGCAAGAGAATTCTGTGGGCGCTTGCGCTTCTTACGGCTGTTTTTATTCTAACAAATGCAACTTACTCTATGGCGGCGGAGAAAATTTATATCAATGGCATCGATGCAAACTTTCCTCCCTTTGCCTACGTTGACAAAAAAGGCAACGCCGATGGTTTTGATGTAAAGGCCCTTGACTGGATAGCCAAGGAAATGGGCTTCAAGGTGGAACACAAGCCTATGGATTGGGACGGCATAATTCCCAGTCTCAGAGCCAAGAAAATCGACATTATCGCATCGGGCATGAGCATTACCGACAAAAGAAAAGAGCAGGTTAATTTCACGATTCCGTACTGGAACATTGCCCAGGTAATCGTGGCGCCCAAGGACTCCACCGCCACGGTGGACGAGTTGCTCTCCAAGGGCAACAAGATCGGCGTGCAGCGGGGCACCACCGAAGCCCGCTGGATAAAGGAAAACCTCATCGCAAAAGGGAAAAATTTCAGCCTCGTTGAATATGATTCCGCGCCCCTGTCCGTTGAGGATGTATTGAACGGCCGCATCAAGGGCGCCGCCATGGATGACGCTCCGGCGAAGGATGCCGTTAACAAGAAGCCGGTCAGAATCGTTGGAACCTTCGGCATGCCGAGCGAGGATTTCGGTTATGCCGTCAGGAAGGAAGACTCGGAGCTTCTGAAAAAGCTTGACGAAGGACTGAAGAAACTTATGGCATCCCCCTATTGGAATGAACTTAAAAGAAAATACAATCCCTGAAGCAGCATCTTTTTCGGTTTTTCGAACGAAGAAATCATAGATGAACCGATTGCGGAGGCGCCGCGGCGTATGGCCCGGCGCCTTCCATTGTTTTTCGAGAGACCATGATTGAAAGTTTGACCATACTTGCCGGAGCGCTTCCCTACCTGTTGAAAGGTTCTGTGGTAACCATCGGCGTCGTTTTCGGCGCCATGAGTCTCGGTCTTCTTTTCGGCATCGCACTGGCCGTGGGGCAGGTCTACGGCGCCATATGGTTGAAAAGACTGATCGGACTCTATGTGTGGTTTTTCCGTGGCGTTCCTTTGCTGGTTCTCCTCTTCCTCTTTTATTTCGGTCTGTTTTCTCTTCTTAACATCAACCTGACGGCCTTCACCGTTGCTGTTATCGTCCTCGGCCTGATCAGCGCCGCCTATCAATCGCAGATTTTCCGGGGAGCAATTGTTTCTTTGCCCGATGGCCAGTTGAAAGCGGCCAGGGCTCTCGGCATGAGCGATGCAACGGCAATCGTCCTGATTATTCTGCCCCAAGCCCTCAGGCTTGCTATTCCGGCATGGTCGAACGAATACTCCATCGTTCTGAAGGATTCCGCCGTAGCCTATGCGCTGGGTGTCACGGAAATAATGGCGCGAGCCCATTTTGTAGCCTCCCGAACCTATCAGCACCTGCCGCTGTATTTTACGGCCGGCGTAATATTTTTGATTCTCACATATGCGGGAACGAAGGCATTGCGACTCCTTGAAGAACGAGTGCACATTCCCGGATATTCCCAATAGGACAACGATGAGCACCGAGATGATTCCCGTCCTCAGCGCTGAAAGAATTACCAAACGGTACGGCAAGAAAACCGTGGTGAGAACTGCCAGTATTTCCGTGAACAAAGGAGACCTCAAGGTCATTATCGGGCCTTCCGGCGCGGGCAAGAGCACACTGCTCCAGTGCATCAATTACCTTGTGACGCCCGACGAGGGACGAATCCTGCTGGAGGGACGGGAAATCGATCCATCACGAAAAAAAGACCTGTATCGCTTGCGGCAGGATGTGGGAATGATCTTCCAGGATTTCAACCTCTTCGATCATCTGACTGCCCATGACAACGTTCGGATAGCCTTGCGACGGGTAAAGGGTATAGACAAAACCGATGCCTCGGAACGGGCGGTCCGAGAATTGGAACGCGTTGGCCTCCTCGATCATATGCACAAATATCCGGCCCAGCTCTCGGGCGGCCAGAAACAGCGGGTCTCTATCGCCCGGGCCTTGGCCATGGACCCCAAGATCATGCTCCTTGACGAACCGACATCGGCCCTTGACCCCGAACTCATAACAGAGGTGCTGGCAGTCATCGGAGACCTGCGGGCCAATGGGATGACGATGATCATGTCGACCCATCAGATAAGTTTCGCCAGCGAGATGGCCGATGAGTTCATCTTCATGGAGGCCGGTATAATAGTTGAAACGGGATCGCCCGCCAAGATCCTTTCTCAGGCTGAATGCGAGCGTACCCGGGAGTTCTGCGCCAAAATAAACGAGATTTACGGCACGTCGTACTGATATGGAAGAAATGCTGTTTATCCGGACGGAGGTTGTCCCGGCTCTCGCCAGGGGCATTATTGTCAGCATTCAACTCATAATCCCTTCCTCCGCACTGGGCCTTCTGGTGGGCATGGCCGTCGGAGCGGCCCGGGTTTACGGCAACCGTTCACTCACATTCGCCGCCAATTGCTATGTCGCAATCTTCCGTGGATTTCCACTGGTTGTGCAACTCTTCATCTGGTATTTCGGTCTGCCCTATATAGGTATCTACATGACGCCCTACGTCGCTGCTGTCTTGGGCTTTTCTCTGTGCAGCGGCGCCTACCATTCAGAGTATATTCGCGGCGCCTTCCTTTCAATCAAACAGGGGCAGCTTATGGCGGCCAAGGCTCTTGGATTCTCCCATGTGGGCATGCTTATCCATGTGATCTTTCCTCAGGCTTTCCGCCGGGCTCTGCCCGGTTGCGGCAATGAAATCGTCTATCTCATAAAATATTCGTCACTGGCCTACATGATCACCTGCATCGAACTGACCGGCGAAGGAAAAATCATCGCCTCGGAAACTTTCAAATATATAGAGATATTCCTGATTATCGGCGCAGTCTATCTCTTCCTGACAACCATCGCGAGCTGGTTTCTTCGTCGACTGGAAAACCGGCTCAGCATTCCCGGGTTCAAACCTTTCAGCGTGTGATATCCGGGACTCCTGATGGTCGAGAAAAAATGGACGCCAGCTACCAACCCATAACACCTGCACTGGAAGAATCTATCCGGCAAGCTGTGACGCCGGCCCGAGTCATATCAGAAAAGGACCGTCTCGAAGAATTCAGCAATGATTCAAGCGAGTTCAGTGCAATTCCCGAAGTGGTTGTGGAGGCCACCTCGGCATCCCAGATTCAGTCCCTTCTGAGGCTGGCGAACCGTCACCGCTTTCCAGTGACTCCCCGGGGAACAGGATCGGGGCTCGTTGGAGGCGCCGTGCCGGTCTTCGGCGGCGTTGTCCTTTCGCTTGCCCGTATGAATCGCATAATTGCCATCGACCGCAATAACCTTATCGCCGTTGTCGAACCCGGAGTCATCACGCTGGATCTCAAGGAATCGGCGCAACGGGAAGGCCTCTTCTATCCGCCCGACCCAGCGAGTCTCGACACCTCCTCCATCGGAGGAAACGCCGCCACGAATGCCGGCGGCCCCTCTTGCGTTAAGTACGGCACAACCAGAGACTACGTGCTTGGGATCGAGGCGGTGCTGCCGAACGGAGAAATAGTGCGCTCGGGAGTGCAGACCCGCAAAGGAGTCGTAGGTTACGATCTGGCGCACCTTCTGGTAGGCTCCGAGGGAACTCTCGGCATAATAACGAAGTTGATTCTCAAGCTCTTGCCCCACCCCCCTGCATTGACAACTCTCGTGGCTTTCTTTCCCGATATTGTGGCGGCAATGGAGGCCGTCTCAAAGACGCTCGTCAAGGGGCACCTTCCCTGCGCTTTGGAGTTTCTTGACGGCCGGTGCCTGAGCAGAGTGTCCGATCTTGTCCCCTTTGAGGATATGACCGGCGTGAAGGCCCTTCTCCTGATCGAGTTGGACGGCCTTCAGGACATCATTAAACGAGAAATCGAAGATATCGGCGTCATTTGTATGGAATCGGGGGCGCGGGAGGTTCTTTTCGCTCCCGATTCGATCAAGCGGATGAAGCTCTGGGAAATGAGGAGGGAGGTGTCTCTCAGGATAGAGGCTGCCTATCCGCTGTGGATACCGGAAGATGTGGTCGTGCCCATCAGCAGGATCGCCGATTTCGTCGCGGCCTTGCCTGCCTTCGAAGATGAATACGGCATGACCATCTACACCTTCGGCCACGCCGGGGACGGGAACATCCATGTAAACATCACCGCAGAAACGACAGACCTCACGGACCGGATAGAAAAGGGCGTCGAACGGCTTCTGAAGCTCGTCGTCGCCATGGACGGAACAATATCAGGAGAACATGGAATAGGCTGGGCCAAGAAGCGTTATCTGCCCCTGGAATTATCCCATGAAAGCATCAGACTCCAGCGAGGCATCAAAGATCTTTTCGACCCGCTGTGCATTCTGAATCCCGGTAAAATTTTCTAGCGAGGAGCGAAACGCATCGGCATTGTCCCGATTTCCTCTATCGGGCTCTGGCCAAGATCAGTCTGGCGAAGTCGGCGGCATCGGCCAGATCTCCCTTGTTGGGGTGGCCATCGGCGCTACGCGCCTCGTTGCACCAAGCTTCGTGCTCCTGTTTATGCGTAAGTTCATCGAGAAGCGCATGATCAACCTGACCTCGGCAGGCAAAGGCGCCTAGAACCGTCCTTCCTATGGCCAGACTGGCCGCGTGCTCAACGGCGGCCCGGGCCATTTGATTGTTTCTGCGGGACCCGTGTGTGGAAAACAAGGCAACTTTCTTGTTCTTGGGTAAGCGCGATATAAAGGTCTGCACTCGGGGCGGCACGCTGTGGGCGTGGACGGGAAACCCGCAAAAGATCAAATCGTATTCATCGGGAAAAGAAACATCGTCGAACGAAAGCATGTCCGTGGGAACATCCAATGTATCGTGAATCGCCTGGGCTACCTTTTTCGTATTGCCCGTCTTGGAGAAATACGCGACCAATACCTTCATTGCCGCCTCCTTCCGTCTTAGCAACTTGTTGTACGCCAGTAAAGAAATTCAATGGAAACAGCTTGCCAAACTAAAGATCCCTTGGATATTAAGCAGATCGGCATTGCTCCTTTCACCGTTGTCAAATCATTGTTGTCCCCTTGGTTCCGTTCGGTCGATCCCACCGGCAATCATCGACTGTGATTTTTAAACGAGCCTTTCATACATTATTTCATCATTCAAATCAATTGTTTTGAATAGCAGGAACGGTCAGGACGATTCTGACGGCGGCGGTTCTGATTGATCTTTCGAGATTCTTTTTGTATTGATAAGAGATGCGAACGGAACGGGAAATCACAGGAAAAAGTTACCAGGGCAAGGCGCTTATCGCCGATTCAATCCACCAATACATTTGGTTCACCGTCCCGATCCGGGGCCGTATCACTGAAACTACGGAAAAGGACCTGATAGACAATCCCTGGGTTCAGCGGTTGAGACGCATCTATCAGCTTCAAAGCGCCCGCTGGGTCTATCCTGCGGCCGAGCACACAAGATTTCAGCACTCTCTCGGAACGATGCATGTGGCCGGCGAAT
This sequence comes from Deltaproteobacteria bacterium, assembly GCA_016930775.1. Classification (GTDB taxonomy): domain Bacteria; phylum Desulfobacterota; class Syntrophia; order Syntrophales; family UBA2210; genus JAFGGB01. Next base: position 4,016 of record JAFGGB010000184.1, on the reverse strand, counting down.
TCGGCCGATACCTCTATCCGAGCCTTCGGGAAATCTTCCCGGACATTCCGTCCCCCGCATTCGTGGAGGAACTCCTCAGGATCGGCGGACTGCTCCATGACATCGGCCACGGACCCTATTGCCATTTCTTTGATGATAATTTCCTCTGCGACTACGGCCTCAACCACGAATTGATCGGCCGTGAAATTATACGCCGCGAACTGGGCGAGCAACTCCTGGAGATCCGTCGCAGCCCCTCGGCCGATTTCGCCCCGGGGGAAAGAATCGATCCCGAACAGGTGGCCTTTCTCATATTGAAATCGGAGAATGAGAAGGCGCCGGAAGCGCCTTCGTGGATGAACTTCCTTCGGCAGCTTTTTACGGGCATCTACACGGTGGACAACCTTGATTACGTACAACGTGACGCCTATGTGACGGGTTTTTCCATGGACCTCGTTGATGTAAAGAGGCTCCTTTATTACAGTTTCTACAGTTCAGACGGCCTTACTCTGCACCAGGCGGGCAATTCCGCGTTGAGCAGGTTCCTCAATGCTAGGATGAATCTTTACACCAATGTCTACTTTCACAGGACTACCCGGGCTCTTGATCTGCACCTCAGAGAGATCTTCAGAGAAACCATGAACATCCTCTTCCCCGGAAACCCTCTTGATGATCTTGCCGGCTATCGCACATGCGACGATTGGACCCTCTACAACGCCGTCAGGCAATGGCACGATACTGAAGATGAGCGAAAAGCCTTCCTCGGCCGTGAATGGGACTCTTTTCACACTCGAAAGATAAAATGGAAAATGTCCTTTTCCTCGGAACTCTTCATCGAACAGATCCAGAGAGGATTCCGCTTTTCGACAGCCGAGGATTACGAACGGGAAATCAGGACCGCCCTCCCCTCCTCTCTCAGGGACATCATATTCCGTGTCGACCTGGCAGCTCAGGATCCCCGACCGATAAATCCGATTCTCGAGAGAAACAAGCGAATAACCATCTTCAACCCTCTGACGGAAAAAGTATCCCTTGAACCCCTGAGAGAAATATATCGTTTCATTCCGGCCAGGGTTGTTCATTTCAGGGTCTTCGCCCTTGACCACCACCACGACGGGGAACTTGCACGAGCGGCGGAAAAGGCACTGGGTTCAATCGGAGAAATAATTACCACGAACATATGATGCCGCGCCGGGAATAGAATGGCACCTGATATGACGGAAAAAGATACGACGGATATAACGCTTTTTGTACGGACCTCCCGCGAGGACATAGCATCCTGGGACAGGAGGAAGATTGTCGAAGCCCTTATGAGGGAAACGACAGTCGACCGGCAGACGGCGGAGAAAATAAGCAGGGACGTTGAACGGCAGATCATCGCCTCGGGCATGGAATTGCTGACGGCCGCTCTGATCCGCGAAATGGTAAACGCCAAGCTGATCGAGCAGGGTCTCGGCGACGCGTCCACCATGCATGCCCGCCTGGGATTTCCTCTCTACGATGTGCGACAAATCATACTGAATCAAAACAAAGAGAACGCTAATGTTCCTCACAGTCCCGAGAGCACAAATCTGACTCTCGCCGAGGGAATAAAAAAAGAATACGCCGTGCTCGACATCTTTTCGCGCGATATAGGCTATGCTCATATGGTCGGCGACATCCACATCCACAATTTAGGATATATCGACAGGCCCTATGCGGCCTGCCAGTCGCTGGAGTACATCAAGCGCTTCGGACTTAATCTTCCCGCTTCCCTGGCTGTAGCGGCGCCCGCCCGGCACGCCGAAGTTCTCGTATCCCACATGGTTCGATGCGCCGCCGCCTTGCAGGGCAATTATGCAGGGGCTATCGCATGGGATGGCGTCAATGTTCATTTCGCACCTTATATTAGGGACTTCGACGATAAAAAAGTCTATCAGCTGGCGCAACGACTTGTCTACGAATTCGCTCAACAAGCCGTGGGAAGGGGCGGACAAACTATCTTTACGGACATTCACCTTTACTGGGACCTGCCGGTCCACATGGAAGGCCGCCCCGTCATAGGTCCCGGCGGAAGCCTGACGGAAAAAACATACGGCGAATACCGCCTGGAGACCCGGCGGATGGCTGAAGCCCTCATTTCCGTATTCAAAACCGGCGATGCGGCGGGTCTCCCCTTCGTTTTTCCCCGGCCGATGCTCCACCTCTCCCGGCAATTTTTCCGAGAAGACGGTCACGAGAATTTTCTTCTCGAAGCCTGTGCCGCCGCCGCCGCCCGGGGGAACATCCATTTCATTTTTGACCGGGAAGGCGTACTGCGGCTGTCTGAGTGCGCCTGTTCTCCTCCGCCGCCGGGAAATTCACCGGATCCCCTGTGGACCATCGGCAGAACCGTCCTTCAGAACGTTTCCATCAATCTTCCCAGATTGGGATACCGGTCAGGAGGCGATGACGGCGCCCTCTTCAAACTCCTCACAGTCGTGATGGAACAGACCGCCCAGGCACACCTCCAGAAGCGGCACTTTATCGAGCGGCTTCTTTCCCTTGGCGACAAGGGGCCCCTTTCCATGCTCACCCTGGATGAAAAAATAAAACCCTTCTTTTCCCTGGAAAGTGCCGTCCATCTTATCGGCATGGTCGGCCTGAACGAATTGTGCGCAATCCATCGGGGCGCCGAGCTTCATCAATCCGACGAGGCGTTATCTTTTGGACTGTCCGTCATCACCCACATGAAGGATGTGGCTCGCTGCTTAACCGATCGCCACGGCGTCGCTTTTGCCCTCCAGCAAACGCCTGCCGAGAGCACCCCCTATCGGTTTGCCCGGCTTGATCTTAAGCATTTCTCACCTGTCTCGGGACGGCACGTCAAGGGCGACATAGCCCGAGGCGCCGTCTATTATACTAATTCGACACACTTCAACGTAGCCGCCGACCTGGATCCTTTCGACAGAGTGCGGCGGGAGGGTCTGTTTCATCCCTTTATCGAGGGCGACGTCATGACGGCCCTCTGGCTCGGCGACGCACACCCCTCTCCCGAAGAACTGGCCCGGTTTGTAGAACGAACGTTCAGGGAAACAAAGAGCCAGCATATCCTCTTTTCTCCCGACTTCACCTTTTGCAAGAACTGCCGCAAGACTCTTCGAGGACTGTCCGAAAACTGCCGCAGTTGCGGATCTTCCGACGTTGAAGGAATTTCAAGGATTACCGGCTATTTCTCCCGCATCTCCAAGTGGAATAGAGGAAAGCTCGCCGAACTCCGGAACAGGAGACATTGGGGTTCCGCAACGCACAGCGACTGACCGAAATCGCGGCTTCAATCAGATTCGCCGGCATTTTCCCCGCCGGCCGGCTTCGCGGGCCCCCAAAAAGGATTCGGGGCCGACAAACCTCTGGTTTTTTAAAAGACCTGCCTTCCTTGACATCTCCGGGGTCGATACATATATTAGCGCAAAAATTCGGGGCCATTCGCATGAATAATATGGAAGATATTGTATTGAGGATATTCCAGGAATCCACGCGGGCCTCGGACAATTTTATAAATGACAACATTGCAAAAGTTGTCCAGGTTATTGACGTCTTTACTCAGGCCCTGAAGAACGGACGGAAAATTCTTCTTTTTGGAAACGGTGGAAGCGCCGCCGATGCCCAGCATCTCGCAGCGGAGTTCATAAACCGATTCATGATCGAGCGGCCGCCGCTTCCAGCCCTGGCATTGTCTACAGACACATCGGTCCTGACAAGCATTGCCAACGATTATGACTTCAGCGAGATCTTCGCGAAGCAGATCAGGGCTCTCGGACACGAGGGCGACATAGCCTGGGGTCTCAGCACCAGCGGCAAATCGCCGAACGTAGTAAAGGCCGTCGAAACGGCAAAGAAACTCGGCATGGCGACTATAACCTGTACGGGAGGCGATGGAGGCTTGCTGTCCAAGATCAGCGATCACAATCTGAACGTTGCGGCAACCAGCACGCCGAGAATTCAGGAGGTTCACATACTCATTGGTCACGCGATCTGCGAACTGATTGATTTCAGGCTTTTCAAGAGGCCGGGATAAT
>JAFGGB010000183.1 GCA_016930775.1 Deltaproteobacteria bacterium | reverse complement strand
TCACAGCGCCTTCGGGCGGCAAATCAACTACGACTTCTGCAAGGGCTGCGGTCTCTGCGTCGTCGAATGCCCGAGAAACGCCATGGTTATGGTTCAGGAGGAAGACTGATATGAAGCAAGTCCTCGAGGGGAGTCAGGCTGTTGCCGAGGCAGTGAAACTCGCACGAGTAGATGTTATCTCGGCATATCCCATAACGCCTCAAACACATATTGTGGAGCGTCTCTCCGACTTCGGGGCCGAAGGCAAAATATCGGCAAAATACCTCCGGGTCGAGAGCGAGCATTCGGCTCTTGCTGCCTTGATCGGCGCTGCAACGGGAGGAGCGCGTACGTTCACATCCACATCTTCGCAGGGACTTGCACTGATGCACGAGCTTCTCCATTGGGCTTCAGGCGCCAGACTTCCTATCGTCATGGCCGAAGTCAACAGAGCCCTTGCCCCAGGGTGGAATATCTGGGCCGATCAAACCGACAGCCTTGCCCAACGCGATACGGGATGGATACAACTCTATTGTGAAAACAGCCAAGAGGTGCTTGACAGCACTTTAATTGCGTACAATCTCGCCGAGACAGTCAATCTTCCCGCAATGATAATTCTCGATGCCTTCTACCTGTCTCATACCTATGAACCGGTCGACGTACCGGAGCAGGATTTAGTGGACAGGTTTCTTCCTTCTCTGAAACCGAAATTCCAGATAGACCAGGATGATCCGCAAGCCTTCAGCTCCCTGGTCACGCCCAACGCTTACATGGAAATGAGATATAACATAGCGCAAGCTATGGATGAAACAATCAGCCAATTAGACAGCATTGAAGGGAAGTTCCACGATATTTTCGGCCGGCGATACGGAGCCATCGAGTCCGTTCAATGCGAAGATGCCGATATTGTGATGGTCACTTCGGGAACCATCACCAGCACCTGTCGTCAAGTGATCCGCGATCTGCGCGCTCAGGGGGAAAAAGTAGGCCTGTGTAAAATAAAAATGTTCCGGCCCTTTCCGATTGACGCCATCCGATCTACACTGCAGAATGCCAATAAAATAGCCGTAATTGATCGTAATTTTTCTTTCGGCGCGACAGGAATTTTCGCCCAGGAAATCAGGGCAGCTCTCTGCAATCTGCCCCGGCGACCGCTCGTTTTCGGCTACGTGGCCGGCCTCGGCGGTCGCGACGTGACTACCGGCATTATCGAGTCAATTTATCGTTGTACAAAAGATACAGATGTCCCTCTCAGTGAAAGCATCTGGATCGGTCTTCAGGAGGTTAGCGATGGAAGAGCGCGTTCCTGAAAAGGAATATATGTATTCCGGTCACGTTGCCTGTCCCGGTTGCGGGGCTGCCGTGGCCATGAAGTTGTTTTTGAAGGCTCTTGGCGATAAAACAGTGCTCATTATCCCGGCCTGCTGCTGGTCCATTATTGCCGGTCCGTATCCCCAATCTGCCCTGAAAGTCCCCGTTCTTCATGCGGCTTTTGAAACAGGCGGCGCAACGGCAAGCGGCGTCAGAGCCGCCCTGGACATCAAGGGACAAAGCGATACGACAGTAGTGACCTGGGCAGGCGATGGAGGCACCTTTGACATTGGATTTCAATCATTGAGCGGCGCAGCCGAGCGCAATGACGACTTCATTTATGCCTGCTACGACAATGAGGCTTATATGAATACGGGCATTCAAAGGAGTTCATCGACGCCCTACGGCGCCTGGACAACGACTACTCCCGGCAAAGAATGGAAGAAAATGAGAAAGAAAAATATCGTAGAGGCGCTGGCTGCTCACAGAATACCCTATGCCGCAACTCTGAACATTGCTTTTCCAGAAGATTTTGTTGCCAAAGTGAAAAAAGCTAAGAGCAAAAAGGGCACCCGCTTCCTCCATATATACGCATCATGCCCCACGGGGTGGAGACTGCCTTCGGAACAATCCATAAAGATAGCCAGGATGGCCGTCCAAACGAATATTTTCCCCCTCTATGAGGTTGACGAGGGGCTTCACTATACTATCAATTATTTTCCGAAAGAATTTCCCGTCAAGGAATATTTCCGTATGCAGGGCAGATTTAAGCATCTTTCAGACAAAGACCTTGAAGAGATCCAAAAAATGGTTGATGAAGACTGGCGGATTCTCTTGCGGAAAGCAGAGATGTTTCCTTGACGAGGAATCGGAAAAGACGTGCCGCACCCCAAGTCCCGCAACCGTAGGCATATTTATGTTCTCTATAATATGGGACAGCGACAGTTCTGCTAGCCTTCCGCTGTCGAATCCCGGGATATCCTTTCATACTGCCGGCGCCGAAGTTTCAGAAATGCAGCAGCTATATTTCGAAGTCAATTGAACTTGCAGTTATTTCGCGGTTAATCAATCTCCCTTATAGGAAAACGCGCTATATTTTCTGAATTAAAAATGCATATTCATTATATCGTGATTTGTGCAATTATTTTAGTGTATTTTTCATTATATTTTCCTCTTGACTGTTCATATTGCAATAGGATAGATAATTGTAAATTTATCACCCTATGCTCAAAGTTTCGATCTGCCATGCCAGGTCGAAAGTTCCATATAGAGAGTTGCAGAATTATATGTACAAGTTTTTTGCGACAGGGAGGAAAAAACTTTGGCCAAGGGTGTTGTAAAATGGTTCAATGACAAAAAGGGATATGGGTTTATCAAACTGGAAAATGGACAGGATCTCTTTGTCCATTTTTCTTCCATTGACATGAACGGTTACAAAACGCTCTGCGAAGGCGATACAGTAAACTTCGAGATTGAGGAAACCGATCGGGGCTCACAGGCAAAGGACGTAAGGAAAATATCCTGACGAAGAGTGTCTGCAAAAGTCCCCACGGCGCCCGCTCTCGATACAAAGATCAGCGCATCGACTAGGCGCGCATGGGCGCTTAGTCGATGCGCATTTTTTACGCTCTCTATCCGTCACGACACATCGGTTGCATTGAAATATCTGTTTCGGCATGTATTTTCGATTCGCGCCATTTCATCATACGCCTCGTTAAAATCATATCTTCCTGTTGAAAAAACACCGTGACCGTACACAACCACTCCCCTGTGCTTGGCCATAAGAGGTTGCACCGCCCTGTGAATTCCCCTCAGTCCGGCGCCCACATCGCCAGCAACTATCGGGATGCCCTCAATATAACGAACCTCCGGACAATGGTGGCATCTCGTTCCCCGTTGATTACAGTCCGCCTTTTCACACAGAAGCGACATGATAACGGAAAACTTGGGATGGCCGTGGAGGACAGCGCTTACAGGATTTTCAGTAACGATCGTCAGATGGGCTGGCAGTTCGCTCGATGCCGTGATGGCAACGCACGACGAGCCATCCAGCGGGCATGGATCGATATGCCCCGCCAACTCATCAAGAGGGCAACCTGTCTGGCTGATGTAGAGAATGCCGCCGTAACGGTAGGATATATTTCCGAACGAGGAATCGACGAGTCCCGAGTGGACAGTCTTTGCTCCCGCCTCTTCAATGGCTCGCAAAACCTTCTGTTCCGATTCGAAGGGCGCCCTCATGAGCCGCACATCACCCTTCGGTCCCTCAGGGATTTTTTGAACGATTTTCCTGAAAATGTTTTGCTCCCGTCTCGTTATGTTGCCTTCTCTCGCTCTCAAAAGATAATCGCCTAAATACTTTACATAAAAGGCAAAACATATTGAACTGAATGTGACATAAGCCTGCTCGGGAGATACGGTTCCCGTGGCTATTACAATGCCTTCTTTACTTACGGCGCCCTTTCTGTGACTCAAGGCGCTTTTCAGTTCCAAACTTGTCAATCCACCTACTACGGGAATATCATGCAGGAAGGTTCTTGTTTCGTTGTCATGCGGCTTCACGCAGTCACCGGATGATGCTGCAATGTGCTTGACCATTGAACGATACGGTTCCGCCGGTTCCGCACATATAATCGTTACTATAGACAGATCATCTAACAACCGCGCCAGAGTTGCCGTTCTGCGATCCGATCTGTTCCATACAGGTTTCACGTTTACTGCACCGAATAAAGCCTTGCCCTCATCTACAAGATTTGCTTCGATGAGTTTTCCCTCATATTTTTCAATCAAGCTTTCCATGAAAGCCCCAGAGAACGAGCCTTGTCTTCACGGGGATTGCCCTGATTATCGAGGCCTCTGATTCTGTAGTAATCGGATCGAGCGTTGAGAAAGTCGGACCTGCTCAGGGGCGGCGTCTCTCCGCTCGGAAATCGGTCGGCCGGTTCTGTGAAAAAACGTTGTGGAAGATCGTCATCGAAAGCTGAAAAACCATTCATTGAGTTCATTATCCTCTCCTGGTAATAGATGCGATCTCCAATGTGCAACAAATCTTGAAAGGTGCATTTCAAACCTGTGACCGCCTGGAATATCCGCGCATATTCCTCCAAGGTGGCGCCGAAAAAGACGAATTTACAGGCCGTAAGAGAATCGATGACAGCGTTTGCATCTTCGGAAATCTTGATTATTCGCGCTTTGCCGTCAAAGGAGAATCGGTCGGTCGGCACAGGTTTGCGCAGGATTTCGTGGGATATGGGGTACGCCCGTAAATGGCAGGCGCCTCTTGTCGATGTTGCATAAGCGAGGGCCATGCCATAGACTCCCCGGGGATCGTAAGCTGGAATTTCCTGGTTTTTTACGGTCATCGCTAGGTCCGGACGTCCCCTTGAAAGAGCATATCTTGCAGCGCCCCTGCCCAGTTCCTTTCCAAGACCCCGAGCATCGCCAATGTCGGACAGCAGGGAAATTATCTCGTCCGGACGGAGACGTTCATTCGTGATCTCGGCATGACAGGCAAGAGTAACCGCAGCCGAGATAGTGTCCATACCGGCAGCATTGCAGATCTCATGCGCCTTTACTACAGTCTCTATGTCGTCATTGCAAAGAAGAGCGCTGAAATGCGACATAGTTTCGAATTCCGGCAGTGTTCCCGCGGCGCCGAAACGCTGTTTGCACCGGATGTGACAACCCCGGCATCCCGATTTCCGGGGCTTGTATCGTTCCTGATATGCGTGAGCATTGATATGAGGCGCTTCAGAAAACCGGGTTTTCCTGAAGTTGTCCGTGGGCATGACGGCCCTTATATCAGTCAAATCGAAAAGCGCCTGAGTTCCATAACGGCTTATGCCGCAAGGTCCCAGAAGAGCCGGCGATGCCGCTATGAGACGACGGACATCTTCCGAAGCCGCTTTCACTTCTACGGGATCATGAACGGCTGTTGCACCGCTGCCCTTCACCGTTATGTATTTGACTCCCTTTTCGGCCATTACGCATCCGAGACCATTTCTGCCGGCGGCAAAATGTCCGTCAACGATAATATTTGCAAAGAGAACGCCGTTCTCCGCCGCCGGTCCGATAACGGCTGTTGCTCCCCTTTCGCTGAGACGCCGGCTGAGTGCATCCGCACTGTTGCCCGCCGTGCCTGAGGCGTCTGCAAAAAACACCCGTTCGTCAATGATTTCTATTCCTATGAGACGATCGCTTCTTCCTGTAATAATGAGGCCATCCCACCCTGCCCGTTTCAGTTCTGTCCCGAGATTTCCACCCACAGAGCAATCGCCTACCGTACCCGTAAGCGGAGACCTTGACATAATGGTCATGCGACCGGATGTCGGCGACGGAGTGCCGACGAGAGGCCCCGTAAAAAGCAATAAAGGCATTGCGGGATCGTACCAGTTGAAGGTACATTGATTTCTGAGATAGTGCCCCGCCAAACCGCGTCCGCCCAGGTAATTTCCATATGTTTCTATTGGCGGTTCTTCAATCGTCAGCGACTGGCAGGATACATCAATTCTCGCTACTTTACCCATCCATCCGAACATGGCGGCTCCGCATAACCTTTCAAGAAACGTCAATCTATCGCTGTGATTGAGGAAAAGCAAGTTTTCGAAGTATTGGCAATGGGCAAACCGGTTCATTTGACGACAGATTATTGACTTATGCATCATCATCTGGTAAGGGCACCTTCAATTATTACAACAGGAAAGGACGGATGTCTCTCATGGAACGAACACTTTCGATTATCAAGCCTGACGGCGTTTCCAAGGGCCTCATCGGCGAAGTCATTACAAGAATACAGGCTGCTGGTTTGAAAATCATTGCAATGAAGATGATTCATCTATCTAAAACGCAAGCCGAAGGATTCTATTCCGTCCATCGGGACAAACCCTTTTTCGAGAGCCTTACTCATTTTATGTCGTCCGGTCCTGCCGTTGTAATGGTGCTCGAAGGAGAACGGGCCATTGCCCGCTATCGCGAGTTGATGGGCGCCACCAATTTCAAAGAGGCCAAGGAAGGTACGATCCGACGGGAATTCGCAACGGATATCGAAAAGAATGTTGTTCACGGTTCCGATGCACCGGAAACTGCGGCCTATGAGATCGGATATTTTTTCAACAGGCTTGAAGTAGTTTCATGATGGATTGAAAAGCTGGTCGCAATGGAAGGTCAACCGCTTATCGAGTATCCCTGTTCCTGGGAATACAAGATCATCGGAAAGAATATCGATGAACTGGAGGATGCCGTCAAGACTGTCGTCGGCGGCGATGAATATATCCTTCAGCAGTCTCATTCCAGCGCCACGGGAAAGTATCATTGTTTGAATCTTCAGATAGTTGTCAGAAGCCATGATCACCGCAATCTTCTTTACGAAGCGCTGAAGAAGCGCCAAGGGATCATCTTCGTACTCTGAATTTTTCATCGGCAGACCCCGGACCATGCCGCTTCCTGGAATGTGATCGGACATATTTTCGGACAGGAGTGTTCCATGGATACGACCGTTACAACCTGGTGGCCCTTCGTTGAGGGAGAAAAGATTGCACCCCCCTTTCCTGAACAATGCTGCCACTGCCTGCAGCCTGCCGCTGAGCGGCTTACCGCCGATTTTGACGGTGTAGAGTTCCACATACCTTACTGCCAACGACACATGCCCTCGGCCCGCGAGTATATTTTTTCCGTGGTGCGCGGCAAGAAGAGAGCGGTAGTTAGGAAAATATCCATGGCGCTTGCGATACTTGCAGGTTTCTGGATAGTCTTTGCGGTCCTGCCTGAATCCGATCTCATGAGAGGAACCGACACTGTGAGGGAAGTGTTCGGGCGAGCCTTCGGTCTGGCGCCTCAGGAAAGAAATTGGCATTTCGATATGAATTCCTGGCCTCTATGGACCCGTATAGTTCTCAGCCTTTTTTTCTCATTCATTATGATCAAAATCATGCCCCATGTATTCGACCGTTCGGTTCTCCAAAAGGGAGCTTACAGGCTCGGATACTGGGTGAGTAAAAAAGTTACTCTCGCAGCTCCAGGCATCGTCGATGTTGCTGTTGAAAAACCAAAAAAAACTGGAGATCTATTGAGTCTTACAGTAACTTTTTTAAACGGGGACTATGCCGAAGCTTACAAAAACATTCAACCCCCCGAGACGCTCCGACCTGATGTGAAAACATGAGAGCCGCCCTCCATCTCTTCACGGAAAGAAAACATATTGCCCGGCATCACCATCTATTTAATATTATTATATTTAATTAGGCTATTTGCTCGCCTTCCGTAGATGGATACGCTGTATTCCTTTCCGTCCATTTCGGTGACGTTGTGGAGTCTGCCCCATTCTTCGAAGCCGAAGGCTTTGAAAAGATGAATGCTGCGATTGTTATGTGAAAAAATGAAGCCCAGTAGTGTTCTGACGGCGAGGCGGGGCGTCGCATCTATAGCCTCTTGAAGCAAGCGTCTACCCAGTCCCCTTCCCTGGAATTCCGGGGCGACGTAGATGCTGATTTCGGCCGTGGGATGGTATGCGGGGCGGCCGAAGAAGGATTCGAGACTCACCCAGCCGGCAACTATATCGTTCTTTTCCGCCACCCAGATGGGCCGTGCCGCGGGATCATGACGATGAAACCATTCCCTTCTCGACTCGATAGCAACAGGCGTCGTATCCGCCGTGGCCAGACGCGTAGGAACGGCTGCATTGTAAATTTCGACTATTCTTCCAAGATCTTCTTCGGCGGCAAGCCGCAGGCACTCCTTCTTTTCCATCCAACTCTCCCGTCAGCGGCAGCGATAGAACCGGCGGACGCTCTCAATACCCGTCTTTCGCAGGCTTATCGGTTCTCCCGGTGCAATCTTCGACTGGCCTATACACAGGGGCCAGAAAGGTTCAAAGAAAAGCCGCATCCTTCCCTCATGAACAGATGACGCCAAGCAGGATCAAACCGTGCCGAAAGAGAAACACCGCGAAAAGAACGAGGCTTGCCGCCAAAATCCGCATGACCGGCCTGTAAGCGCTGCCGACAATGATGGATCGAGAGGAACCGATGAGCCAAGCCAGCGCAACCTTTGTGCCCATCAGACAAAGATAGAAGAAAAAAATAAAAAGCCCCGGTCCGAGAAGCCCCCGTTGCGAGGACTCCACCACCATGGGCCCTCCCACGGTGGACCAGAAGATGTAGGGGTGAGGGTTCAGAAAATTCGTCAGGGCGCCCCGTCGTATCGATTGAGCGGCGCCTGCCTCCGATTGGACCGACGGAGGCCGGGCTCTCCAGCAATCCCAGGCAAGATACACAACATAGCAGCTTCCTGCCAGGGCCAGAACGGACAAGGCCGCCGTAAATTCCCGAAAAGACGACAGAGCAATGATTACAACAATTATGATGGGAATATCGGTTATGAGCGGCGCCATCGATGTTGCGAGGCCTTCCCGGAAGCCGTAGCGGACCGTCTGCGAGATAACAAGCATAGTTAGCGGCCCCGGTGCAATGCCGGCGGAAATACCTGTCACGATGCCTCCGAGAGCCGTTTCGATAACCATCTGTTCCCGTCTTTAAAGGATTCTTTAAATCTTTTCCGTCCCCGTCTAAGGAACTCCCTTAAGATGCAATTGTTCTCTGCTCTTGTTCCCAGGTCTCGATTATTTCCTTGGCGGCCTTGAAAGCTTCCAATCCCGCGGGAACGCCGCAATAGACAGCCGCCTGCAGTAGAACCTCTTGGATCTCCTCAACAGTGCATCCATTCCTGAGAGCGCCCCGCACATGAAGCTTCACTTCGGCCGGAGCTTTCAAGGCAGCGAGCATTCCGATGGTGATAAGACTGCGCGTTTTCTTAGGAATGGCCTTCCTCGTCCAGATTTCTCCCCAGCAATTTTCCGTCACAAGATCCTGAAAGGGTTTATTGAATTCAGTAGCAGAGTTGATGGATCTGTCGACATAGTCATCGCCCAGCACTTCTCTTCTAGCGGCCATTCCCTTTTCATACTTAGAGCCTTTCATACATCACACCCCCGGTTCAATAAAAAACTGTCTCTTGGCGCAGGTTGACAACCTGCACGCCGCTTCACAGTCCGGTCGGAAAAATCGCTGTAAATAATGTCATAAAACTTGATCGACCGTCCGCCCGCCTCGCCAACGTTCCTTCCTCAAGCTCATCAAGCGCAGATTTTGAAATGTTCCATCAATAGCGACCGTATCTTTTATCAGCTGTTCTGTATGAAATCCCAGGCTCTCATAGCAGCCGATGGCCGCTATGTTGAAGTCGAAGACAAAGAGATCGACCGTATCCACATTCATCTGATCAAAGGTTTTTTCCAATGCCAGCGCCACTATTCTCTTCCCGATGCCCTCACGTCTTCTTGCCGGATCGACGAGAACGAAGGCAATGCTTGCCTTTTTCTTGTCAACGTCGATTCTCGTTATCTCGATATGACCTGCGACGGCGCCGCAATCTTCATCCACGGCCTTGAACATGAGCCTCCGGGACTCAGATCGGGAAGAGGCCATAACATGCCTTTCCAGTTGTTCCTCCGTCAGGGGGAAGGTGAATGTGCAGGCCGACCACAGGACAAGTTCCGCGGGGTTTCTGATCCATGCTGTCAGTCTCCCGCAATCTTCCCGTAAAAATCGATGCAGACGGATGTTCATTATATCGTCAGAACGCGTTCTCCCGACTTCAGCCACTCCGTCAGGAACTGGCCCACATAGAACACCTCGATGCCGAGTCCCTCCAGTTGTTCAACAACTCCCAGGTTCTCCGCGCACTTTTTGCAAGCGATTACCCGCACCCCCTTCTTAAGAGCGGTGGCTATCTGCGCCTGTATGTCAGCATCGACTGCAGCAAGCTTCGATGAAGAACCCCAAATGAGAAGAACGACCTCTCCCCACCAATTCTTCAGCTTGGAATTGATCGTATACATAAAGACCATGTTGAGCGCCACATCCTTGTCCCCGCCTGTCCAGAGAACAAGCAACTTCGAAAAATCCTGCGCTGTCATAACACTCTCCTTTCTGAAATCATCACGAAACTTTCCAAATCCCTCCCACGTCTCACCGTCGATATAATAGGTGAATCAGCCACACATTGCACGTCAAATAGTGTCTCAGCGGATATTCTCTATGGCGGAGATCTTTTTTGAAATCATCGGCCAGGCGCTGCGGCGATCCTACGGCATTCTCTTCGGATGAGAGCTTTTTATTTGACACCTGCCGGGCTTTCCTATAATTCCACGTAAGTAAAGAAGGTCAAAGGCAAAACTATTCTATTGAATTTGGGAGGAAGAATATGCTGAAGAAACTGTCGGTATTGCTGATCGCGGCGATGTTTGTCGCGGGAACGGCCCTGGCGGCGGAAAAGGAACTCAAGGTTGGTTTCATCTATGTATCGCCCGTGGGAGATGCCGGCTGGTCGTACGCCCACGACCAGGGCCGCAAGTTCATCGAAAAACTTCCCGGAGTCACAACGTCCTTCGTCGAGGCCGTGCCCGAGGGCGCCGATTCCGAACGGGTCATGTTGAACATGGCCCGGAAGGGCTACGATGTTATTTTCGCTACGAGCTACGGGTACATGGATCCCATGCTGAAAGTGGCGAAACAGTTTCCGAAGACCGTCTTCATGCATTGCTCGGGCTTTAAGCTGAACTCGAACATGGGCAATTACTTCGGCAGGATATACCAGGCGCGCTACCTCTCCGGGATGGTGGCGGGCGCCATGACAAAGAAAGGCATCCTCGGATACGTGGCGGCGTTCCCCATACCCGAAGTGATGCGAGGGATCAATGCTTTCGCCCTGGGCGCCCAGTCGGTTAATCCGGGGGTTCAAGTGCGGGTGGTCTGGACCAAGACATGGTACGACCCCGCCAAGGAAAAAGAAGCGGCAAAGAGTCTGCTCGACGTGGGCGCCGACGTCATCGCCCAGCACCAGGATTCTCCCGCTCCCCAGGAAGCGGCTCAGGAACGGGGAGTCTACTCGATAGGGTACAATACCGACATGAGTTCGTTCGCGCCGAAGTCTCACTTGGTCGCCCCCATATGGAACTGGGGTCCTTTCTACAAAGAGGTCGTAGAACAAGTTCGGGCCGGTTCCTGGAAGAGCCAATCAACCTGGCATGGTCTTGAAAAGGGAATCGTCGACCTCTCGCCGATGAGTTCCATGGTTCCCAAGGATGTACAGGAAAAGGTTCTGAAAACGAAAACGGCCATTTCATCGGGAAAATTTCTGGTTTTTACGGGACCGATCAAAGATCAATCGGGCAAGGTGCGCATCGACAAAGGCGTCGTCCCGCCGGACAAGGAACTCCTTGGCATGAACTGGTTCGTCCAGGGCGTTGTGGGAACGACGGAATAGCCCTTGCGATGGCATAGGGGCGCATGAAACCTTCCTCCCTTCCAGAGGTTTCTCCCGCGGGACCGTTTCTGCCCCGCCTGAGGGTCGTGAAACGCCGGGAACCCCTCACATGGGGTTCCTGGCTCGTTACCCTGGGCGCCGTGATTCTCTCCTTGGGGTTGAGCGCACTGTTGCTGAAATTTCAGGGCAAGTCCCCCCTTCAGGGAATGATATTGCTCTGGACGGGCGCCTTCGGGTCCCTCTGGGCAGTGGAGGACTGTCTCCTCAAATCGGTCCCAATCTTTCTCTGCGCCCTGGGAGTGGCCCTCACCTTCCGCCTTCAAATTTGGAATCTGGGCGCTGAAGGGCAGTTCGCCCTCGGCGCCCTCGGCGCAGCCTGGGTCGCCCTCCGCTTTCCTTCCCTTCCCTCCTATACGCTTCTGCCCGCCATGGGTCTCATGGCCTCGCTCACGGGAGGACTCTGGGGGTTAATTCCCGCCATTCTCAAACTGCGCCTGCGAACCAACGAGATCATCGTTACTCTCATGCTCAACTACATCGGAATACTTCTCCTGGAATACAAGGTTTACGGAAGCTGGAAGGATCCCTCCAGCTTCGGCTTCCCCATGACTCCGGAGTTTCCCGCAGGGGGAATTGTAGGCCTCATAGGCGCCACCCGCCTTCATTGGGGAATCGCGCTTTGCATCGCTGTGGGCCTTGTCATGGCCGTCACGCTCAGGTACAGCCGCGCTGGATACGAACTCCGTGCAAGCGGCGAAAGCGTGCGCGTGGCCCGCTACGCGCGTCTGCCGTATGCCCGCATGGTCGTGGCCGTAATGATCGTGGGCGGCGCCCTGGCGGGCCTGGCCGGTTTTCTCGAGGCTTCCGCCACGACGCACCGCCTTCAGCC
>JAFGGB010000024.1 GCA_016930775.1 Deltaproteobacteria bacterium | reverse complement strand
TTTCACTGTGAGAACGAAAAATTTTTCTTCCCGAACAATTTTTCTATCCGTCAGAACCAGTTTATCCGTGGACGGCTCCTGGCAACGAGCTTGTGGTAGTTTACATCGGGATGGCCGAGAACGAACGAAACGGGAACCACATGACGGGCAGGAATCCCGAGGGCTTCCTTCAACTGCAGCGATTCCGCAACGGCGAAGCAGAAAAAGCCGCAAAAACAAGTGCCGAGCCCGAGCGTCTCCGCCATCAGGACCATCTGCATGGCGGCGAGACCGGCATCGACGGCGGCGGAACTGCTTTCGGCGGGATTGAGGTGAAGCGCCATGAAGGCCGGCGCATTATAGAACAGCCTGTCGTCGCCTTTCAAGAGCAAGGCTTTCAGTTCTTTCCAACGCTTGCCGTAAACCCGCCGAATCCGGAACTCCCGAGGAATCGCTTTCCCCTCTTCCCTGTGGAGCCGAAGGGCCTCGTCGATGCGATCGGCGTATCCGGCAAGAATATCAATGGTCAATTGCCTGACTGAGGCAAGCTTTTCGGCCTGGAGAACGGCGACGTAACTGACGGCCTGCCTGTTTCCTCCCGTCGGTGCAAATCGGCCCGCTTCTATGATCCGTTCCGCGGCATCCCGTGAAACGGAGAGACTTTTCTTATACTGCCTGATGCTACGTCTCGAACGGAATAAAAAGAGAAGTTCATCGGCATCGGGGAGCGCCGGAGCGCCGGAGATTTCCTGGAATTCCATTTCGTCGAGTCCTTCGTATTTCGGGGCGTCCACGGGACAGAGGGCTCTGCAGTGTCCGCATTGAATGCAGAGCGAGGGATCGGTTATCTCGACGGTCCGCTCGCCTGCCGCAAGGATCCCCCTCACGCAATCGGGAATGCACAACCCGCAGAGGGTGCACCGTTCGGCATCTATCGATATTCTGGTCATGAAACGTTATCCTCCCGCATTTCGTAATAGACGGAAGGAATCTTACTCTACGTCGATGGTCGGCTGCAATGTTTCATCGACAGCCTGAGGAGAGTTTCCGGCCGATTTCCTGCCGTTCGGCGTCGCCAGGCGGTCATGCATCATGTTACGCATAGGATTTCGGAAAGAGGATCTTCGATGCTTGTATCGATGCCGCATATATAAGGTTCCCGATTCGAAGCCTGTCATCCCGTTCCTGCGGACCGATTATGAAAGGAATGAGTGCGGCCGGGGTTCCGAAGGCCCGGTTGAGGACTTCGCGGGTCTTTTCCTGCCGCCGTGCCGTTTTTGCTTCTTCGCCGTAGTCGGCGCCGGGAACCTCGTTAACGCCGAAGTCGTCGATCGCAATAACGGCACGCGGATTAGATGGAACAGAGGAACCGGCGAGGCGGTCCCAGAAGGCGAGGCTGGCCTTGGGGGCGCCAAGATCGGCGGAATTGGCCACGATGAAAGCGTTTCGCCCGTTTTTCAGGGAGACGTCCAAAGCCCGAAGAGCCGGAATGTTCAAACGGTTGAGTTCGTCTATGACGACGTCCGTTAGCTCCGCGTAATGATCGGTTGCGATGACAGGGCAGGTCAACGGATCGTCTCTGAGAACTGTCAGCAGGGGCGCCCATTCATCCGCAATGACGGAGGCGGCCATATAACGTCCCGCGAATCGTCCCGACGCATCGATGATCTTTTCCTCGGAAGCCCCGGAATGGAATTGCTCTCTGACGGCTTTGGCAATGGCGGCGGCATACCCAATGTTCGTGGCGCTTGCCGTTTCCCAGGTGGAATCGACGATTTTTTTCCAGAACTCTTCAACGGTCCTCACGCCGCAATCATAGAGGCCGCTTTCCTTCAGTTCGGCCATCAGGAAGGCCGGTTCGGCGAATCTGACGGCATCGATGCTGAGAGTGCCGGAGTAATCGAAGATTACGACGGCTTTTTCCCGTTCTCCCGCCGCCATCGTGCGTTCTCCGGCCTTGCCGCTGTGCGCTTTTCCAGTCCCGTTCGAACGATTTCGGTCAATTCTTCCGCCGCCATGCAAGGGTCGACGGCGCAGCAGAGGGCTGAAACGACGGCAATGCAATCGGCTCCGGCGGCAACGATGTCTGCGGCGTTGCCCTTGTTGATGCCTCCTATGGCGACGAGACGGCGCCGCGAAAAGGCCCGTATCCTTTTGAGTCCTTCCAAGCCCCAGTCTCCCTTCGTATCTGTCTTGGTGGGAGTCTTGAAAAGGGGGCTCACGCCGATATAATCACAGTCGCATGCTTCCGCCTGTTGAACGTCGTCCCAGGTTTCCACGGAGACGCCGATAAGGGCCTCCGGCCCCATGAGTCCCCTCGCCAGGTTGTACGGCATGTCGCTCTGCCCTACGTGAACGCCTTCGGCGCCCACGGCCAGCGCTACATCGACACGGTCGTTGATAATCAGGGGAACGCCATACGGCTTGAGGATTTCCTTGACGATTCGCGCCTCCTCGATGAAGGCCCTGGTCGACAGGCTCTTCTCGCGGAGCTGAACGTAGGAAGCGCCGCCCTGGACCGCCTGGAGTATGACATCCTCCACGGTATTGCCGGCGCTTTCGCACAGAAAACGGTCCGTCACCAGATAGAGACCCTTCATGGCAGCATCTCCGCTTTGAGATATTGTTCTATTGTTATTTCCTTCATGTTGTACAGAATGTCAAGGAAGTGAAACTGCATGCTTCCCGGACCGGACGACCGCTTCGCCGCAATTTCTCCGGCAATGCCCATGAGGGCCATCGCCTGGGCGGCCGCGGCGGCATAGTCGCGCTCGACTGCCGCGAAGGCGCCGCAGAGGGCGGTGGCGGTGCAGCCGAGGCCCGTCACCCGGGACATCAGGGGATGACCGTTCAGGATGTGTACGGTCTTGGAACCGCCGATTATAATGTCAACGGCGCCGCTGATGCAGACGACGCCGCCGAATTCGGCGGCCAGTCCGCGGGCGGCATTCACCGCTGCAGGCGATCCGGCGAGGCTGTCGACTCCCTTCGTAGAGGCGTCCTGAAGAGCAAGGGCCATGATTTCCGATGCGTTCCCGCGGATGATTGCGGGGGGCGTCGCTTGCAGCAGTCGACGAACCGTTTCCGTCCGGTACCGGGTCGCGCCGGCGCCGACGGGATCGACTATGACGGGGATGTCCCGTTTCCGGGCTGTACGGGCGGCGATGAACATGGACTCGACCCATCGGCTGCTGAGAGTTCCGATATTGATGACGAGCGCCTGGGCGATGCCGGCCATTTCCTCAACTTCCTCTTCGGCATGAGCCATGACGGGCGACGCGCCGATAGCGAGAAGGGCGTTCGCCGTCGTGTTCATGACCACATAGTTGGTGATGTTGTGGATGAGGGGGGAATTCAGGCGGATTGCCTCGATGGACTTCCAGACAGATTCGGCAGATATAATCATGGATTTCTTCTCCTCAGTGGGATTGCTGTCCCTTCCTTCCTTTTCCGAGTCTGATGGCGCAGAACTCGCCGCACATCGTGCAGCCCTCTTCTCCGGCGCTGCCGCTTTTTTCCAGGAGGCGTCCCGCTTTCTCGGGATCGATGGCTGTTCTGATCTGCCCCTCCCAGTCGAACTTTTTCCTGAATGCCGCCATCGCATCATCCCGTTCGCGGGATTCGGCGCGCCCCTTCGCCACATCGGCGATATGGGCGGCTATTCTGGCGGCTATGACGCCTTCCCGAACGTCTTCCGGAGAGGGCAGCCGCAGGTGCTCCGTCGGCGTGACATAACAGAGGAAATCGGCGCCGGCTGCGCCGGCAATGGCGCCGCCGACGGCGCAGACGATATGATCGTATCCCGGCGCTATGTCCGTCGGCAGAGGTCCAAGCACATAGAAGGGCGCGCCGTTGCAGAGGCGCTTTTGCATACGGACGTTCGTCTCGATATCGCCGAGGGGAACATGTCCGGGGCCTTCGATCATTACTTGAACGCCCCGTTCACGGGCGCGCTTCGTCAATTCTCCCAGGTGCAGCAATTCCTGAATCTGTCCCCGGTCCGTGGCGTCGGCGAGACATCCGGGCCGGAGTCCGTCCCCGAGACTGAGGGTCATATCGTATTTCCCGGCGATTTCAAGGAGTCTGTCATATTGTTCGTACAGAGGATTTTCGCGTTCGTTGAAAAACATCCATTTCGCCAGTATGGAACCGCCCCTGCTCACGATGCCGAGACATCGTCCCTGTTCTTCAACAGCAGCAACGCTTTGTCGCGTTACACCGCAGTGAACGGTAATGAAATCTATGCCGTCATCGCCGTTCTCTTCGATTGCCCTGAAGATATCGTCGGCTGTCATTTCGACGACGGCCTTACGGTCATCCAGGGCGATCGCCGCAGCTTGATAGAGGGGAACGGTTCCCAGGACGATAGGCGAGCGTTCCACAATGGCGCGACGAATAGCTCCGATATCGCCTCCCGTGGACAGATCCATCACGGCGTCGGCGCCCGCATCGGCGGCAACCTGGAGCTTCGTCAGCTCTATCTCAAGATCGGTGCGGTCCCTCGATGTTCCTATATTCGCATTGACTTTCGTCCTCAAGCCGCTTCCTATCGCAAGAGGCGCCACCGTGCCGTGTTTCCTGTTGCGGACAACGACTATCGTTCCTTCCTCGACGCCTTTTCTTATAAAATGGGGGTCCACTCCTTCGTCACGGGCGCAGATCTTCATTTCTTCCGACAGGATTCCCTGCCTCGCCATTTCCAGTTGCGTCATTTTGCTGCCTTTCATTATTTTTCTGCCGCGTCGCCGCCAATAACGACAGCTCAACATTTAACCGACTAGATCGTCGTAACGATGAACGGACAGGGGAGAAGTAAGAATGCCGGAGTCGCTTGAGTCGTTCGGCTTGTTCACTAGAGAGAGAGTATAATTTCCGCCGCTTTCTTTCCAGACAGGAGCATTCCCCCGAAGATCGGACCCATGCGCGGTCCACCGAAGGCGGCGTTTGCCGCCATTCCGGCAACGATCACTCCCGGACATATTTCCCGGGTATTCTCGATTGTCAGCTTCTCGGCCTTCTCGGCCCACATGGACCGTTCCCCCATGAGCTTTCCCCGTTCCGTGACAAGGACAACGTCAGCCTTGCGCTCGATGACTTTAAGCACCTCCGTGTCGTGTCCCGTCGCATCGATTATGTGCGTCGCTCCGACGGAGAGAGGATCGACATGCAATCCTGTCATCTCCAGGGGAGACCAGGTAATGACGAGACCGGTCACCCGGCCGTCCCGGATGATCACGTCTTCGACGGTCATGCAGTTGAAAACCTTCGCTCCGGCTTTTACGGCCATCGAGCAGATTGTACTGACGCACTCTATTGCATCGGCGGTGAAATAGTTCTGTTGATACTCTCTGGTTCGCACGCCGAAGGCATCGAGGATCTTCTTGCCGGCTTCCTGAACGACGATCTCATTCATCATCATGCCGCCGCCCCACATTCCTCCGCCGATGCTGAGCTTCCTTTCAAAAAGGGCGACTTTTTTGCCCCCCATGGCCAGGAAGTAGGCTGCTACTAGTCCCGAGGGGCCTCCTCCCACGATGGCAACATCCATTTCTGTGTATTCAATGAATTTTTCAGCAAAGCGCTCTACGATCGCCTTTGTGATGATAATTTCGTTCAGTGCTTGCATCGATACTTTCTCCTTGGGCCAATAGCTTTTGGAGTGTCTATTGCAGATCTTTCATTCGAGATTTCGACAACGCCGCGGAAACGGCAAGCGCCTTGTCGGCCACATCGGCGGGCCGTCTGCCGATTATTCGAACGATCGCCTCCTTGCCGATATCGCCGCGATCGAAAACGACATCCGGCACTGCGGCTGAATGGGATAGGACAAGGTTTGTTCCCCACTCGATGGAAGAGCCTTCTCTGGCCTTCACGTCCGGAGGCTCTTCTGAACGGCTGAATTCGGCCACGGCGTAGCCAAGTTTCCTGCAGATGTCGACGATTTCTTCGGAAAACCGGATATCCATGGCCGATCGACAGTCGTCGTCATACTTTATGACCGTGAGAATGATCCTCGCCACATGGCTGGAAACGCCGAAATCGGGATCAGCCAGGGTTCGACCTCTTTCGCCCACCCTGACGATTCTGCCCGGCACGGCGGCGACTTCATCAAGACCCGTGGCGAAGGGCAGGGCGAATCCAAAATTCGACTGCACTTCCGGTATGACATTGCCTATTTTCCGCCGGAGGAGTTTTTCCACGGCGCTTTTCAACTCGACGATGCATTCATAGCGTGCGCTTTCCCTGAAAACATGGGCCATGTGATTCGTAGGACCATGACCACCGCCGATTCGAAGGGAGAATCGGATGGCCGTGGTGATATAGTCTTTAGCCCGCGCCACTGCGTCATAGACCGATAGGCCTTGGCCGAGGCCCGCAGCGATGGCTGCGGAGAGTGTGCATCCCGTGCCGTGAGTATCTTCCGTGTGTATTCTCGCCGATCGAAAATGGTGAATATTCTTGCCGTCGTACAGCACATCGACAGGATCGTCTTCGCGGTGACCGCCCTTTACGTAAACACAGCGAGGGCCCAGGGTCGCGATTCGCCGCGCCGCCTCTTCCATGTCGCCGAGAGTAATGATGGATCGGTCTGTAATCGCCTCGGCCTCGGGAATGTTGGGCGTAACAATGAAGGCCAGCGGCAGAAGGATTTCCGTTAACGTCCTTTTCGCTTCTTCGCGGATCAGCATGGCGCCGCCCTTGGCAACCATGACGGGATCGACGACAAGTTTTTCGATGCCGAATTCTTTCACCTTTACCGCCACGGCGCGTATAATTCTGGAGTTCGAAAGCATCCCGGTTTTTGCCGCATCGACACCGATATCCGATGCCACGGAATCGAACTGCTGCATGACAAAATCGACCGGCAGCTCATGAATTCCCTGGACTCCCAACGTATTCTGCGCGGTAAGCGCCGTCAGGACGGTCATGCCGAAACCGCCAAGAGCCGTTATTGTCTTGATGTCCGCCTGAATGCCCGCTCCGCCTCCGGAATCGGACCCTGCAATCGTTAAGATTCTGGCAATCTTCACTGCTCGCGCTCCTTATCGGCCGTAATCGTCGCGGATAAATCCTCTTGGCGTTTCCTTTTTCGTGAGCGTTGTCCCTGTCGGCATCGATCTGTCATTATCGCTGTTTCCATTATCTGGCATGCAAGAGCCCCCGCTATAGATGAAATTGACGAATCACCAGGAGATAGCCCGAGTCAACGGCAATAAGCCCCCGATCCTCCGCGAGTCGGTTGCTGACGCCGCAGGGAACCCCCACCTCCATAACGCCTTTGACAAGCGGGTATTCGAATCCCGCGAGGGTAATCCCCCGCACCGTCGAGGAAAAGCTGAAGAGGGATACCGTTTCGCCTTTTGCACCGCTTATTTCCCATTCATCGCTGACGATGAAGATTTCGCAGTTTTCATCGACAATTTTTGTTCTGATTCCGCTCCTGTCTCCCATGACAAGAAGATGGAGATTCGCCACGGCATGGTCGAAACGCGCGCCCAGGGCGCCCAGTATCAGAATTTCCGAAGGCTGCAAGGCAATTGCCTCCTTCAATGCCAATTCGGTGTCCGTCTCGTCTTTTTCGGCCCGGGAGACTTTCACTCTGGCGCCCTTCTTGACGAAATGATCCAGGGTTTCCGTCAAAACTGAATCCATGTCCCCTACAATCATGGAGGGTACAACATCAATGAGACGCAAATGGCGGCATCCGCCGTCGGCGCAAATCACAACCGTGTTTTCCATTTCCTCGATGGTCCGTCGAAGGAACTCCATGCTTTCGATAATGCCGCCTGCCAGGACGATCACTCTTTTTCCGCTCTGTGGAACAGTATCCGCCATGCAAAATCTCCTGAAACAAAAAAAGGCACATCCTCGATCAGGATATGCCTAAAAACGTAAATTCACCGCTCCCTACGCTGGCATTACCCAGATCAGGTTCAAAGGGTATTATCTCAGCCCAGAAGGCACCCCTTGTGTACTTTATTCAATTGTATACATTACCTACTCCATTGTGGATTGCGATGCAAGGATTTTATCCTGCGCCGTTTCGCCTCGCTCGCCTGAAGGTAGAGAGAAAAGATTTTCCGCATTGTGCGCGGTCGCCGAGGCAACGGCGGCGAAAGACGTTTTCCGGAGATCGGCGATTCTCTGCGCCGTATGCACTATGTAGGAAGGTTCGTTGTTCCGGCCACGGAACGGCACGGGGGCAAGAAAGGGCGCATCCGTTTCCACGAGCATAGAATCGAGGGGTATGCGTCTCGCCACCTCCTGCATCTCCACTGCTTTCGAGAAGGTTACGGCGCCTGGAATGGAAATATAAAAACCGAGGTCTATGAAGGCAGTTGCAAGAGAGCAATCGCCCGAGAAACAGTGAAGGACGCCCCGCAGTTTCGCCTTCCAGGGCTTCAGCATGGCCATCGTCTCGCCGTGGGCTTCCCTGTCGTGAATGACGACGGGGAGCCCCGCATCATAGGCTATCTCGAGCTGCTCGCCGAAGCGACGCAGTTGTTCTTCACGGGGAGAGCGATTCCGGAAAAAATCTAGGCCGATCTCGCCATAGGCCACCACCTTGTCGTTGGCGGCAAGGATTTTGAGTTTTTCGTAGGTTGAATGCCCGATATTTTTCACGTCGTGAGGATGAATGCCGACGGTCGCGAATATCCGGTCATGCCGTTCCGCCAGCCCGACGGCCCGGAAGCTGTCCCTTTCGTCGATTCCCACGGTTATTATAGCGGAAAGACCCTGTTGCCAAGCCCTGTTCAATGTTTCGTCCAGAGTATCGTGAAATTCCGGGAGCGTCAGATGAGCATGAGAATCTATTAACATTTTCAATTACATCCTGTTTGCATCGTTTTACGGTTGTTGTCGCGTCGATTTTCTGCCTTTAATCCCTCAATCTCGGGTCCAGTGCGTCGCGGATGCCCTCGCCGAGGAGGTTATAGCCCATGACCGTTATGAGAATAGCGAGGCCCGGAAAAAGCGAAAGCCACCAGGCAATGTCGATATTGTCCTTGCCGGCCGTCAGGATGTTGCCCCAACTCGGCGTCGGCGGCTGGACGCCGATCCCCAGAAAGCTGAGGGCCGATTCCGTGAGAATGGCCCCGGCGACGCCAAGGGTGGCGGCAACAAGAATCGACGCCATTGTATTCGGCAGAATGTGACGGAAAATGATTCTTCCATCGCTCGCTCCGATGACTCGGGCCGCCTGGACGAAGTCTCTCTCCTTGAGCGATATAAAATCGGCCCTGACAAGTCGCGTTACACCCATCCAGCTTGTCAGGCCGATAATAACCATTATGTTCCAGATAGAAGGTTCGAGGATCGCAATGACGGCAAGAATGAGAAAAAACGAAGGAAAGCAGAGCATGATATCGACGAATCTCATGATGACGGCATCGACCCAGCGCCCGTAGTATCCCGCCAGGGCGCCCAGTATGGCGCCGATCACTATGGAGATGCCCGTCGCGACGAATCCGACCTTCAGGGAGATTCTGGAGCCCCAGATCATGCGGCTCAGGACATCCCTTCCCAAGGGATCGGTGCCGAGGGGATGCTGCCAGGAGGGTGGGGCAAGTACATTTTTCAGATCGATCTCATGCGGATCATGGGGCGCCAGCCAGGGAGCGAGAAATGAAACTGCGAAAAGAATCGCAACGACAATCGCTCCCGCGAGAGCAAGCTTGTTTCTCAAAAACCGGTCCTGAAAATCGGATTTCATGTGTGAGGCCTCATCGTACCGCCGTCAGCCCTCCACCCGGATTCTGGGATCTGCCAGTGCGTAGGAAGTATCGGCAATCAGATTGCCCAGCAGCGTAAGCAGCGATCCAATGAAGAGAATGCCCATGATGACAGGATAATCCCGCGACATGACAGACATATAGAAGAGCTGACCCATGCCGGGGATGGCGAAAATAGTCTCGAAGATGACGCTTCCGCCGATTAGGCCGGGGACGGAGAGGCCAAGGATCGTTATGACCGGAAGGAGGGCATTTCTAAGGGCGTGCTTATAAATAACAATCCTCTCGCTGAGACCTTTCGCGCGGGCCGTGGTTATGTAATCCTGACGAATTACCTCCAGCATATTCGCTCGCATGTATCGCGAGAAACCGGCCAGGCCGCCGAAAGCCGACAGGAGGACCGGCAGTATCAAATGTTTCACCTGATCGAGAAAGGCGGTCCAGGGAGGAAGATATTCATAGTTGAGAGACCGCAGGCCCGATATCGGCAGCCATCCCAGGTGAATGCCGAAGAAGACCATCAAAAGAAGCGCCAGCCAAAAAGTGGGAACGGCAAAGCCGATGAAAACAAAAATACCCGTTGCCCTGTCGAAGAATGAGTTCTGTTTTACCGCCGACATGACGCCGATTGGAACGGCGACGGCAATGATTAGAATCATTGAAAGAACGTTGATGAGTATCGTAATGGGAAGCCTCTCTACGATCTTATCGACGACGGGCCTATGGTCCGACGAAAAGGATTCGCCGAGATCGAAGACAGCCAGTTTCTTGATCCACAGCCAGTACTGGACATACAGAGGCTTGTCGAGGTTGTAGAGAGTCTTCAGGCGCGCCTTTGCGTCGGCCGAGGCGCGGGGGTTGAGATCGGTCTGGAGATCCGTCGGCGAACCCGGCGCCAGATGAATTACGGCGAAGCAAACAACCGTAATGCCGATCAAAAGCGGTATCATAAATATGAGGCGTTTCGCGATATAGCCGAGCACGGACTATTCTCCCGACCATCGTTGCATCCATTCCCGCCGGGCGGGTGACTTATAATAGATGCATCCCGTCGATATTTTCAAGAGTCTTCCAGAGATTCTTTTCCGTGTGGGGCTCTATGGCAATAACCGGATCGCGACCCTCTTTACGGAGATAATGAAAAAGCTCGTTAAAAGGAAAAGTTCCCTCGCCGACGGGCTGGTGCCAGTCAAAGCTCCCGTCATTGTCGTGAAGATGCACCTCGCCGATGTAAGGACCGACTGCGTCGAGCCACTCTGGAAGGTTGCCGTTGGAAAAACAATTGAAATGACCTGTATCGAAACAGCAGCGGAGACGACAGTCCTCTTTAAAGCAGGCAAACAGTCGAGCCAGCTCACGAGGATCGTCCTCGTAAACGTTTTCCAGGACAATCGTCGTGTCCAGCTTTTCCGCGGCTGATATAAAAGAGGACCAGATTGTGCGGCTGTTTGCGAGCCATTCATCTTCATGGGCGAAGTAGTACCGGACATCGTATGATGCGTGAAAAACGACGGTTTTCGGTCTGAAAAAAGGCGCCGCTTCGAAGAACTGCCTGATTCTCTCGGCCGTCGCCTCGCGGATGCATCGGTCGAGAGCGCCCGGACGCAAATCGTAGAAGGGTCCGTGCAGCGTAATCGTCAAGCCCCTCTCATGAAGAGGCTCGGCCACAGCGGCAAAATCGTCAAGACTGTAATTATCGAGGACGAAACAATCTATGCCGATCTCTGGATTGATTCCCTTTTCCAGCACCATGGGCAGGTATTTTTCCTTCAGAAGCCTGAAGGGCATGTTGGTTTGGAGTCGGCGAATCGTTTCTGTCATTGCAGATGCTTGCGCCTCTTCATTGTGCCGTTATAACAGCGATCTATTGCAGTCGCCGGAGGTTCCAATCTCTACCATATCGGGTGACGTTGCACAATGCGCTCATTTTTTTAGTTTTCTGCTTGACAAGGAGAGGACCTTGCTGATAGTTTTTGCCACTTTAATGAGCGAACCGCGTGGGCCGTTAGCTCAGTCCGGTAGAGCAGCGGACTTTTAATCCGTTGGCCAGGGGTTCAAATCCCCTACGGCCCACCAGGAATATCAAGGGGGTTGCGATGAATAATTCGTAGCCCCTTTCTTTTTGGTTCCGTCCTCTCCCCACTCTCTCCCAGTTTCAAAATATTTCTTGTCCCTTATTCCTGTAAATTTACTTAGAGTGGCAATATGTTCGATGTTCCGGGCTAAAGTCAGTCTGAAAACCGGCATGCGGTAGTCGTCTTGACAGATTGATCAATCTCTTGTAGCTTCGCCGTAATAAATGAAAAC
>JAFGGB010000182.1 GCA_016930775.1 Deltaproteobacteria bacterium | reverse complement strand
ATGAGGACCAAAAACGTCCGTCGCATCCATCAGACCCGCTACTACCTTGAAATGCTGAATGGGTTGGGCCTGAATCCGTACGAGGAACCTCCCGCAATCGAAATCTCCGAGCGCGACAGTTCCACTGCTGACGAATTTCTCAGGCGCCGCGGATTCGACTCGCCGCGTGTTTTTGCAGGAATTGCTCCCGGCGCAGCCTTCGGGCCGGCTAAAATGTGGTTTCCCGACCGCTTCGCCGCCGTGGCCCAGGGGTTGATCGACCGGCTGGGCGTCTCGATTCTCCTCTTCGGAAGCGCCTCCGACCGTCCTGCCGCCGAGACAATCGGCAAAGCCCTGTCGGGGACGGTGGTAAATCTGGCGGGTGAGACAACCCTCGACGAGGCCATCGCTCTGATGGCCCGGTGCAGTCTCTTTGTGTCGAACGATTCGGGTTTGATGCATCTTGTCGCCGCCCTGGGAATTCCCGTGGTAGCCCTTTTCGGGTCCACCGACCCCGCCGTTACGGCGCCGCAAGGAAAGCGACTCCGGGTAATATATAAAAACCCCTCCTGCGGTCCCTGCCTGAAAAAACAATGTCCCGGTGATTTCCGGTGCATGAAGTCAATATCGACTGAAGAAGTGCTGGCAGAGGCGATTGATCTCTTTGAAAGCGCCGATACAAACGACTGACTAAATGGATGCCACAAAGAAGCAAGACTTGACAAGGGCCGTTTTCCTCGATCGCGACGGGACGATCAATGAAGAAGCGGGCTATATCAGAACTCTTCAGGATCTGAAAATCTATCCCTGGACCATTGAAGCCATAAGTCATATCAACGCCATGGGAATGTTGGCTGTCGTTGTATCGAACCAGTCCGGCGTCGCCCGGGCGTTCTTTGACGAGGCATTCGTCGGCGCCGTCCACGACCGCATACGCGAAGAACTCGCCCTTCAGGGCGCCCGTATCGACCGTTTCTACTACTGTCCCCATCATCCCACAGAAGGCCGCGCCCCCTACAGGAGCGACTGCGACTGCCGGAAGCCGAAACCGGGACTTCTTCTGAGAGCCGCCCGAGAACTGAGCATAGAGCTTTCCGGATCCTATATGATCGGCGACTCTCTTCGCGACATCCTGGCGGCCAAGGCCTGCGGCGTTAAGGCTCTTCTTGTCAGAACGGGTTACGGAAAAAATGTCTCCGATACGACGGCGGCAATTCACGTGGCTGACGACCTTCTGGAGGCGGTGAAATGGATCGCCCGAACAAAAAAACGATGAATATTCTTATCGTCAAACTCAGCGCCATCGGAGACGTCGTTCAGACCCTTCCATCCCTGGATGCCCTGAGAAGGCATTACCCCAAAGCCTGTATCACCTGGGTTGTAGAAGAGGCCGCCGCCGACATTCTGGATGGTCATCCCTCCATAGACCGGCTTCTTGTCTCCCGGCGCAAGCAGTGGATCGAGAATCTCAGGCATGCCCGCGATATGAGATCAACCTTTTCTGAAATCAAGCATTTTATTTCCCTTCTCAGAGACCGTTCATACGACATTGCCATAGACTTTCATGGGCTTTTCAAAAGCGCTTGCATTATCGCCATGAGCGGCGCACGGCGGAAAATCGGCTATAACAGCCTGCAGGAACTGAGCGGGCTTTTTTACAGCGAGAAGATCTTCGAGAATATGGACAAGCACGCCGTCGAACGATACCTCGATTTCGCCCGACATCTAGGCGCCGACCCGGGAGAACCAACTTTTCTCATACCGACGTCAGACGAAATAACGGCCCGGACGGATAGAATCCTGGCACAACGGGGCATCGGACAAGAGACGCCCTTTGTGGCGGTGAGTCCCGTGGCTTTCTGGGAAACGAAACTCTGGAACGAGGGGAAATTCGCTCTTCTCTGCGACAGAATCGTGCGCGAACTCGGCTGGGCCGTCATATTCTCCGGTCGGGGAAGGATCGACATCATCAACCGAATACAAGAACGGATGACCTGCCCTTACATAAATCTCACGGGTGAAACAACGCTCCGGGAGCTTGCGGCGATATTCCGCCGTGCCGTTGCCGTCGTCACCACCGATTCGGGACCGATGCACATAGCCGCGGCAATGAAGACGCCGACAGTAGCCCTCTTCGGACCGACAAATCCCGGAAGAACGGGCCCCTACGGAAAAGGCCACGCCGTTCTCCGAAAGGAAATGTCCTGTAGTCCCTGCCTGAAAAAGCACTGTACGACACGGATCTGTATGGAATCAATCGATGTAGATGAAGTGTTCGAGGCCCTGACCTGTGTTGCACGCCCGGTCGAGGGATCCTACGGGAGATGCCGTCATGACGATCGTCAGCAATGAACTGCTTGAGGTGTTAGCCTGCCCGGCCTGCAAGGGGACCCTCGTGGCGCATGAGCGAAAGGGCGGGTTGGTCTGCCTGTCCTGCCGTCTTCTTTTCCCCGTCAGAGAGGGCGTCCCGATCATGCTTATCGACGAGGCCAGCCGCCTCGACGATGAAGGAGAATGTATATAACAAACGTGCGGACTATATGCCTTCTCGCCGGTTCGTTTCGACGGTCAGGCCCCTGAGTGCGTCGGCGACGTCGAAAAATACCCTGTCGACGGTAAGCTCGGAAAGACAGCGGCTGACTCCGCCCGATGCACACCCCTTTTGATTGCAGGGAGCGCAGCTGTCTGAAGGAACGATCACCCGCCGCCGTAGGCCCTTAGGCGCCCAGTGACGCCAATCCGTCGGTCCGTATATCGTGACCGTGGGCGTTCCGAGAGCCGCCGCGATATGGGGCGCCGCGCTGTCAACCCCAAGATGAAGAAGACTCATGCTGAGAAGCCCCTTCAGTTCCGCCAGCGTAGTCTGTCCGGCCATATTGAGGGCTCTGTCTCCGCAGTGCGAAAGAATTTTTTCCCCTCTCGCCGCTTCGCCGGGGGAACCTATGATGACCGTCGCAAGGCCGAGTTCTTCATCGATCCTGCCGATAAGCGAACCCCAGCGTTCGTCCACCCATTCCTTGTAAGCCCACCGTGAGAATGGATTGACCGTGATAAACCGCTCCGGAGGCGCCGAAACTCGGCGGCGGAGAATAGCCGCTGCGCTTTCGCGACAGGAATCGGATACCCAGAGCCTAGGCGCTCCGTCGTCCTCGACGGCGCCTATTTCCCGGACAATGCGGAGAGACTGCTCTGCGGCGCCCAGATCCCATCTGGCGGGGCTTGCCGGATCGACAAGGTGAGTAAACAGCGCGTTTCGCCACCAGGAAACATCACGGTCGTAATAGAGAGCGACCCGTACGGGCGCCCCCGTCAATCGGGCCGCCACAGCGCCCCGATCGCCGGCCCTGAGATCGACTGCCATATCGAATTTCCCCTGGCGGAGGGAGGAAATGAAGAACAGCGCTTCGCTGAAAGCGGCGCCGAAGCTTCCTGAAGAACCGGCCTCCAGAACGCTCTCTATCATCGAGTCGCCGTCGAGAAGGCCGCCGAAGCCGCGACGAACGAGGAGACGGATCGTTGCCTCCGTATAGCTGGCCTTCAGCGCCCGAATGGCTGGAGTAGTCCACACTATGTCGCCTATGTCGCCGAGTTGGATGATGAGTATCCGTCTGATTGATTCCTGGATGATTGGACCGCCTTTAGCGAGCATCGATTATCCTGCGGGAAAGCGGCGCGTTTCGATGTCCCTCTCTCGATGTCTGCGAGCGCTCGACAATCAGGGACAACCCATGATGTGCCAGAGGATGATCTTCGAATAAATCGAACATTTATTCCTGATGGTCCTGTTAATCCCCAGTGTCGCAACTGTTGCGATGAGGGTTGTCAGCCAATTAACCATCAGTCGCAGGAAAATTATCGATGAAACGGCGAAATTATAGCCCGCGCTTTTCCATTTCCTGAAATATTGATAACGGGAGCGGTAAAATTCAATTCTCGACCGGCTGTTTTGTCCGATAGACTGACCCTGGAGATGATAGATGAGGGCCGTGGGAACATGATAGATCTTCCACCCCGCCAGCTTCATCTGGTAGGCCCAGTCCGTTTCCTCGAAGAAGAAAAAGTATCGCTCGTCGAAATTGCCAACCTTGTTCATGGCTTCTTTCCGGACGATCAGGCAGGCTCCGATGCCCGAGTCGATCTCGACGGGATTTTTATGTCCATAGCGCTTGCTGGGATAACGTCTCGGGAAGAGGTATTCCAGGATGGTTGTATTCATTAGCAGCGTAAGGATCGTGGGAAAGGGAGCGATGGAATTTTGCTTGCTTCCGTCCAAGTTCAAGAGCTGGCCGCAGGCCATGGCAGCATCGGTATGGGATTCCATGAATGCGAAGAGTTCCATCACGGCGCCTTCGGTGAGCACCGTATCGGTGTTCAAAAGAATAGCATATCTGCCGTTCATGACGGCGAATGCCTGATTGTTCGCCGCACCGAAACCGAGGTTCCTGCTGTTTTTGATGAGCCGTACCGAGGGATGCTTCTCCATGACCATGGCGACGCTGTCGTCGTGGGAGGCGTTATCGACGACAATGATATCGAAGCGGATGCCCTTGACGGTTGATTCGATCGATGCGATACAGTCGTCAAGGAGCTTCCTCGTGTTCCAGTTCACGATGACGAAGCTTATGTCAATATCCTGTCTGTCCATAATCTTCAAAGGACTCCGTCAACTATTCCTGTCCACTGCGTCTTCGCGGAGAAGGGCTGCCAGTTTAGCGTACTTGAAAAATTTATTTACCGCATCGGTTACCGAAAGCGTCAGTCCCTGATATCCTTCCATTATTCCAAGCTTTAAAAAATAATTTTGGACAAAGGACAGTCCCGCCCGGAAGAAGGCGCCGTAAATCGAGGCCTTCCGCCCTTCATTGTAAGCGTCTCGCGCCCCCAGGGTGGAGTAGTGATCGATTTTTGCAAGAACTCTGCTCAAATCACCTTCAGTATAGTGATCGATCGACAGGTCCAAGGGAACAACCGGTCCGTCCACCACAACGGCCTCGTGAACCGCGGCGGCGGACATTCTGGCTCTGTCGCGACGAAAGAGCCGTACAAGACGATCGGGCCACCAACCGAGATGTTTGATCCAGCGGCCCTGGAAATAATTTCTTCGGCTGAAGCTGTATCCCGCTGCGCCGGTGTTATCTTCGGCAACAATTTTGCCGATGGCCTGCGCCGTCTCCGGGGGAATTCGTTCATCGGCATCGAGCAGAAGAACCCACGTATTTCTGCATCGGTCTATGGCCCGCTGCTTCTGCAGTCCGAATCCCTGCCACGGTTCGCTGTAAACTTCGCATCCCAGATCTCCGGCCATGGACGGAGTTCCATCGGTGCTGCTCGAATCCACGACAACTATCTGATCGGCGAAAGAGACGCTGTGGACACAGGCATCGATATTTCTTGCCTCGTTCATGGTAATCAAGGCGACGGAGAGAGGGATTTTATCCATTGCCGCCTTACTCCTCCTGCTTCATGGATCCCGTCGCGTCAGCAGCCGTTGCACTGTATTGCGATACGCCTTGAAGGGCCTTTACTCTGTCGGATCGCAGAAGACTGTCGAGCCGATCCTGATTTCTGGTAAAGCCCACGCGATCATTGTCGCGGTGCCAGAGGTGCAGCACAGGAGCGGCGAAACGCCCCGTTTTGTGACGCACGCCCGATCGGATCAATCTAATAACCAGGTCCGAATCTTCCAGTCCCCAGCCAACATATTCTTCATCGAGTCCGTTGATCCTGACGAGATCGTCCCGCCAGACCGAAAGGTTGCAGGTCATGACGCCGCGCCAGACCGAGGCCGTCATTTTCCTCAAGGGGGAATCAAACCTGAGGGGAACCATGGGCCACCACCGGTTGATGTCTTTCCTGAGAAAGGCAAGAAACCAGTGGAACAGATTCCAGGTGTGGATGGGCATGCTCTTTGTCAGAACTTCTTCCGTGAACCCTTCGCTCAAGAGGATGCGGTTGCCGGCAACGAACCACCCCCGTTCCGCAATTCTGCGGTGCTGGGAAACGAACTCGGGGCGAGGTATGCAGTCGCCATCGCTGAAAATAATGTAATCGGCCGACGTAGATGCCACGGCTCTGTTCCGTATGGCTGCGGCGCGGAATCCCCGGTCCTCCTGCCAAACGTGGTTGAGGCGGAGATCGCCCCGCCGCCGGCAGTCTTCGATGACATGCCTGGTTTCTTCGTTAGATCCGTCATCGGCCGCGATGAGTTCGAAATCCCGGTCTCTCTGCGAGCGGTATCCATCGAGTACTGCTGTCAGGGCGTCGGGGCGGTTATAGGTAGTTACAATTACAGCGATTCTCATTCCCGTCGTTCTTTCAGCAACATGAGTTTCAGGTATCTATAGTAGGCGCCTTCGCCGTTCGACAGTGCGAGCATGAATCCCTCCCGACCGTCGAGAAAACCTGCTCTCAGAAAAAAAGTGGAGAAAAAACTCCAAAAGCCATGCGAAAGGGCCGTCCAGAGTGAAGCTTCTCTTCCCTCGTCGAAGAGCATGCGAGCCCCCGCCGAGGAGTAATTGTTTATCTTTTCTAAGACTTCTTCAAGGGTTTTGAAGGATTCGTGAATGAGGGGATGCGACAATGTCCCTACATCGCCCTTTACTATGAGCCGCTCATGGACCAGATCGTCGCTGAAAAAAGCCCTGTCTCTCCCGAAGAGTCTCGTTACATGATCGGGTCGCCATCCGCTGTGCCGCATGAACTTTCCCACATAGGAGGAGCTTCTGGGCATACGGAAAGCTGCGCGGCCCCGGGGATTGGCAATCGCTTTCTCAATCTCCTCCCTCAATTCGGCGCTTACTCTCTCATCGGCATCAATAGACAGAACCCACTCTCCTTCTGCCATGGCCAGGGCTTTGTTTTTCTGTGGCCCGAAGCCCGACCAGTCGGACAGAAAAAAACGGTCCGTGAATCGCCGGCAGATTTCTTCAGTGCCGTCGGTGCTGCCTGAATCAACAATGACGATTTCATCGGCCCAGGCTATGGATTCCAGACACGCGCCGATCGAATGTTCCTCGTTTTTTGTAATGATACAGACAGACAGCCGCACAATTTCACGCCGTTTCCCTGTTCAATCTCCCGGCAGTTTCTGAGTGACGTCCTTTTGAAGGAACGTTCTGTCCAACTCCCGCAAAAAGAAGACCGCTCATCCAGGCGAAAAAAAGGCTTTCCGTGTGGTCAACCAGCGGAGATGCGCCCAAGGCCGCCACGGCGACGGTAATGACCAATGCACGGGCGAAAACTTCATCGCCTGGGATCGACAGTTTTTTTGCACTATGCCATTGTACAATAAATAAGTAAAGGAGGAATGCCAGGCCCACTATGCCGAGTTGCACCGCTGCCAGGAGATAGTCGTTATGAGGATTGTCCGTTGCAAGACGTCTTGACTGCGCCGCCTCCCGGCTGTATGCCTTTGCAAATCCTCCGGCGCCGACGCCGAAAAAAGGGTGTCGGCCGACGAGCGTCAGGGCATTGCGGTAAAATTCCAGTCGAAGCCCCACGGAATTGCCTTCCTTCACCGGCTGATCGATCCGCCATTCCCGGATTTCCTTGAGCGTGAGGGCCACGCGTTGATGGAGCATGCTCGACGGGAGGAGAAACGTTGCCGCCGCGATGACGGCGATGCCTCCCGCCGCAACAAAAAGGCCTCGCGATCCGCACCGCCGGTGCAACAGGTAAAAAATGAGCACGATGAGGATTATCTGACCCGTTCTTCCGGGAATCATAAAAAATACATTGAAGAAAGCAAGGCCGGAGAGCAACGCCAGGGCGGCGGCTTTCCACATCGACGAGACTCTCAAGGCCGACACGGCAAAGAGAAGCGCTCCATAAGCCATGAGAATATTGTGGGTCAGGTGGGGTATGAAAACCACCGGGTAGGCCGGCGTTCCCTTTATATAGGGAAGAGGTGGAAGTATGTTGATCCATAGGGCGTATGAGAGGACGAGAACAAGGCCGATCGATGCGCCGAAGGCCCTCAAGGCCATGCGGCGATCCTTGTGGTCGCTGAAGATCGAAATGAATAACGGGATGAGCAGAAGTGACGACACTTCACGGAGAGCCGACAGCCGCTCTTCCATGGCGCCTATGCTGTAAAGGGCGCCTATGACAAAAAGGGCGAAGAGCATTAGAGCGGCTCGAGACACCGGATTTTCTATAGCATGCCTGAGTTTGTCTTTATACCCGCCGGTCATCAACCAAGCGGGTATGATGAGCGCGCATAAGAGTGTGTCAATGGATGTCGATAGGGGAAGAGAGAACCCCAACGAGAGAGAGAACCAGAGGGTCAATCGCCGCGCAAAGCTTTGAAAATACAGAAGGTTCAACTTTCTAACGCTCCATCTCTACCAGACAGGATTGGCTCCAAAGATTTCAACAACCGTATCCTCGAAGGGGCAGACAGCACGCTCTCCTGAAGGTTTTCACTGAAAGATCCCGACATGTTCGGGGCCATCATAGCACCGACACCCGTCTCCTTGTCAACAAACGAAATGTTAAGAAGGCCTTTAAAACCATCGGCGATAGGCACTCACTTCCACCTTGACAATTACAGGCAATTATGTTCAAAGGGAAAACTTACTCATTTCAAGTGGAGCCCGAAAGATGAAGAAAAACCTTACCAACTTCAGCAATACTAAACGTAAGAACAAACACGGATTCCGCGCGAGAATGGCGACGCGTTGGGGAAGGCAAGTCTTGAGCAGGAGACGGGCCAAGGGGCGTAAGCGGCTCACCGTATAGAGCGCGCAAGCATGGGGAAGCATTCTTTCGGCAAAGACGAACGAGTGCGGAAGCGGAGGGACTTTCAGCAGACGTACTCTGTGGGAGAAAGGATTGCAACCCGTCATTTCGTTATTCTATTGAATCGCAATCCTTTAGGCACGAGCAGGCTGGGAATCACTGTCACTAAGAAAATTGGCTCTTCCGTTACACGGAACAGAATCAAGAGATTGGTCAGGGAATTTTTTCGATTGAACAAGGAAGCTCTTCCGGCGTCGCATGATATAATATTCATTGCACGGCGTTCCGTTGTTCTTGCTCGCTTTCATGACGTCTGCGAAGATCTGAAGGAATCATTCCGGCAGCACAGCCACCAATGAAGATGCTTACGAAGAGCATCATTTTTCTGTTTCGTACCTATCAGGCCGTTCTGTCGCCTCTTTTCCCACAGTCTTGCCGCTTTTATCCCAGTTGTTCAGAATACGCCGTCACAGCAGTAAGTCGATACGGACCGTTGAAGGGTATCATGCTTGCACTGAAACGCATTTTACGATGCCACCCCTTCAATCCGGGAGGATACGATCCCGTACAGTAGCGCACGAGGAACTCAGGGAGGAAAGAAATGGATAAAAGAACAATACTGGCCATAGTCCTGTCACTGATCTTGGTGATGGGATATCAATATTTTTTCCAAAAACCGAACGAAGCGCAAAAGGCGACAGAGCAGGCGGCAACAGCGACCGCGCCTGTCGCCGCCGGTGGAACCGATAAACCTGCGGAATCGACTCAACAGATTGCCTCCTACCGGCATGTCATTGTCGAAAAGTTATCCGAGACAGTCGCAGAAGAAAACATTACTGTCGAAAGCCCTCTCTTTATCGCCACATTTTCCACACGAGGCGGGGCTCTGAAGTCTTTCAAACTCAAGAATTACAAAAAGGAAGTGGGAACGAGCGCCGACCTGATCGAACTGGTCGACGTAAAAGAAACTACCGATTACCCCTTGAGCTTCGCCCTTCCCGATTCGACGGTGACTGTTCCCTTCAATCTCTCCTATAGAACCGACAAAAGCATGGTGAACCTTGCATCATCTGATAAGCCTCAGGATTTAACATTCACGAAAAAAGTAAGTGACGATTTCGAGATCCGAAAGACATACACCTTCTATCCCGGCAAGTACGCCTTTGATCTCTCCGTTGAGGTTGTCAACGGCTCAGCCGATGCCTGGCAGGAAAAGGCAGTGCTGACCTGGACGCAATATGTCGACCCGGCTATGGAAAAGGGGAAATACAGCCATGAAGGACCCGCTTACTCTATTGGAAATACTTTCGAAACGGTGGAAGAGAAAAAGATGGAGGCCCGGAAACTGTATGGTCCTAACATCTACTGGGCGGGCTACGAAACGAAGTATTTCATCAGCTCGCTGATCCCTGCGCAACCGTCCCTGACAAACCTGGTTCTTGCCAAAAACGGAGACAATTCGATCAAGATAGATCTGGAAGGGCAGAACACCGTCATTCTCCCGGGGCAGAGAGGCATCTTCAGGTACCGGATCTATCTGGGGCCCAAGGATTACGACATTCTCAAGGCGGAAAACGCCGGCCTGGAAAATTCAATCAACTTCGGGTCCTGGATAAAATGGCTGGCTCTGCCCCTTCTCGTCGTCCTGAAAACAATCTACCAGTACGTTCCCAATTACGGGATGGCAATAATCATCCTGACGATACTTATAAAGATGATCTTCTGGCCCCTGGGCAACATGAGTTACCGGTCCATGAAGAAAATGCAGCAGCTCCAGCCCCAGATGCAGCAACTCCGGGATAAGTACAAAAACGACAAGGCTCGATTGAATCAGGAAGTCATGGGGCTCTACAAGACCCACAAAGTCAACCCCATGGGAGGTTGCATACCCATAGTGGTGCAGCTTCCGGTCTTCTTCGGTCTTTATCGTTCTCTCCTGTACTCTATCGATCTCAGGCACGCCCCCTTCCTCTTGTGGATTCAGGATCTGTCAGCCAAGGATCCCTATTACATCACGCCGATAATCATGGGCGCCACTATGTTCATCCAGCAGAAGATGACGCCAACGCCGGGAGGCAACGAAATGCAGGCGAAGCTCATGCTCTGGATGCCGGTAATCTTTACCTTCATGTTCCTGAGTTTCCCCTCCGGTCTCGTCCTGTACTGGTTATTCAACAACATCCTGAGTATCGGACAACAGTATTTCATCAACAAGAGATCCGCCTGAACGAGGGAACTGCAATGAACCATAGACTGGAAATCGAAGGCAAAACGATAGATGAGGCCATTAATAAGGCCTGTAGAGAACTGGGAATGCCCCGGGAAAAGCTTCAAATTGAAATACTCGCCGAGGAAACTACAGGTTTTTTCGGCTTGGTCGGAATGAAGAAAGCCAAGATACGAGCCAGCATCATGTCCATCGATATGAGTCCTCTGGAGAGCGCAGCCCCTAAACAAAAACCCCAGAGAGAAACAAACCATCTCCGCAATCAACGGCTGCCCCAACCCGACAGGTCGCTGCCGTCGATAACTGGTAAAGAAACAACGCCTCTCCGCAATCTGCAACCGTCGAAACCGCAGATGACCGATGAAGCTTATGCGGGAAAAGCTAAATTTTTTCTCGAAGGTCTGCTCAGCCGCATGGGAGTTGACTTCACCGTAACCCTTATGGAGACTGACGACGCCCATGTTCTGAACATAGAAGGCGATGGAAGCGGCCTTCTCATAGGCAAGGGAGGACAGACCCTTGACGCTCTTCAATATCTCGTGACGAAGACCCTGGGTCTGGAAGGAACGGAAGATAAAAAGATCGTTGTAAACACTGAAAATTACCGGGAGAAAAGAAAACTCGCTCTCGTAGAACTTGCTCAAAAGCTCAGCGAAAAGGCCAAGAAGAAGAGAAAACCCGTCATCGTCAATCCCATGAACGCGCACGACCGTCGGATTATTCACCTTGCTCTTCAGGATGACGAGGGAGTTACCACAAAGAGCAGGGGGGAAGGACCTTTTCGGAAAATCGTCATCATACCCACTGCTGCGCAGAGGCATGCAAAAAACGGCGGTTAAAGCCCCGTGAGGGAAGACGACACTATAGCAGCCATCGTCACGCCGCCGGGCAGGGGTGGCGTCGGCATTATCAGGGTGAGTGGATCGAGGGCCGAAGAGGCCTGTCGGCCGCTGTTCATTCCCTCGCGGCCTTGTCGGTTCTTCCGGAGCCACCATCTCTATCACGGATGGATTCACAGCGTCCGTACGGGCAAGCGTCTGGACGAGGTGCTGTTCACTGTCATGCGGATGCCGCGGTCCTATACGGGAGAAGATACGGTTGAAATTAACTGCCACGGCAGTCCCGTTATACTCCAGACCGTTTTGGACGAGCTCTGCGAAGCCCGCGTACGTCTGGCCGAACCTGGAGAGTTTACCAGGCGGGCCTTTCTGAACGGCCGACTCGATCTATCGCAAGCCGAAGCCGTCATCGACATCATCACCGCCAAGACCACGGAAGGTCTCTCCCTGGCTCTTGACCAGTTCTCGGGAAGCATCTCTTCGCAGACCAAAGATCTCCGCACATTGATTCTTGGCATGATGGCTCTTCTCGATGGGTCCATAGACTTTGGCGACGATGAATCTGATCTGACAATTAACCGTTGCGAATTGTTGGCAACGGCCGACAAGGCAATCGAGAAAATCGGATGCCTGCTCGCCCACTATCGTGACGGCCGGCTTTATCATGAAGGGTTTTCGGCGCTCATTACGGGCCGTCCAAACGTCGGAAAGTCGAGCCTGCTTAATGTTCTTGTAGGCGACGACCGCTCTATCGTATCTCCAACTCCAGGAACAACCCGTGATGTCATCGAGCAGCCTGTTGCAATCGATGGACTTCCCGTCACCTTTATCGATACGGCCGGGATACGAGAATCGGAAGATCTTGTGGAACGCGAGGGCGTCGACCGTGTTTGGAAAAAAGTGCGACAGGCGGACATTGTCATAATCGTTATCGACGGGAGCCAATCCCTGACTGAGGAAGATCGTCGCATTATCGACCGTTGCGGCGGAAAGAACATCCTGGCGGTCCTTAACAAGGGAGATCTTCCGAGAAAAGTAGATGAGGAAGAGGCGCGCAAACTCCTTCGACAATCGGATCCGCTCTGGATTTCAGCAAAATACGGCGATGGGATCGACAACTTGCGAAAGATGATACGGCGCATCGTTACGGGCTCGACGGAAAGGGAGGCGGATTGCGCCATCGTGACGAATCTCCGTCACAAGCAATCCCTTGAAAAGGCTCTCTGCATGGTCCGTTCGGCCAAGGAAAATATTGACGCGGGGAAATCTCCCGAGTTCGCCGCCCTCGATATGCGGGAAGCCCTTGACAGCCTCGAAGCCATCATCGGGATTGCAACCTCCGAAGATGTTCTTTCAGAAATCTTCTCCCGGTTCTGTATCGGAAAGTAATCGTTTCAGGCGCCGGCGCCCACGGATCATAAACCATCCCCATTCTCCGGGAAACCCGCAATATTTACTGTGCCGCCGTAAAGTGCGTCTCGGCACTGCAGGAGCTTTTTTAATCCAGGCGCTTCCGGAACCGCATGACCGAACCGGCGAACACTATGATTCCGATGACAGTCAGTGCGAAAAGCTGGTTCCACAAAACGTAAAAACCAACGCCTTTGAGAAAAATTCCACGAATGATAACCAGGAAGTAACGTAGCGGATTAAGCAGCGTGATCCACTGGACGAATTGGGGCATGTTGGCAATGGGAAAAACGAAACCGCTCAACATGAACACGGGAAGGATCACGAAGAAAGTAGTCATCATGGCCTGCTGCTGCGTCGCAGCAATAGTGGATATAAACAAGCCCATTCCCAGGGTGCTGAGAAGGAACAGACAGGTGGAGAAAAAAAGCAGCAGAATGCTTCCTGCAAAGGGAATGCGGAACCAGAAAACGGCAAATATTGTAACCACGATCATCTGCGACATGGCGATGATGATGTAGGGTATCGTCTTGCCGGCGATGAGTTCCCAGGATTTAAGGGGCGTCACCATGAGCTGTTCCATCGTGCCGGCTTCCTTCTCTTTGATAATGGCCATGGAGGTAAAAAGAAGAGTTAGAAGCATGATGAGAAAGGCCACAATGCCCGGCACAAAATAATTTTGGCTGTAGAGATTCGGATTGTACCAGGTCCTGAATCTCCCATCCACAGTGCCATATTCCAGAGTAAAGGGATGAAGCTCCGCAATGAGGTCCCTGTTAAAGCGGTCAAGGACGAACGATGCGTAGGCAATTCGAACGGAAGCCATATTGCTCATGCTCCCGTCTACGAGGATCTGCACGGAAGCCGTTTCTCTTCGTTTGATGAGTTCGGCGAAATCGGGAGGTATTTTCAGGGCCAGATCGAGCCTCCGGTGCAGGAGCTCCCGTTCCAGCCGTCGTGAATCGGTATCGGCAAAAACGACGTTAAAAGTGGCGTTGCCGTTGAAGGCGTCGACGAGCTTCCGGCTTTCGGGAGTTCGAGATTCATCGACGATGCCCACCGAAATTGTGCGAACGTCCGTAGAAACGACATACCCGAAAACGAGCAGCTGTACCAGCGGGGCAATCACCAGAATAGGCCGGTTCTTCTTGTCCCGAAAGAGCTGGATGAATTCCTTGCGCACCAGTTCTCTGATCCGGAGGAAATTCACCTTACAATCCATCCTTTCTCATGGCGATATACGTAATGGCGGCAAGAACGCTGCTCATAATCGCCAGGACCAGAAAGCTGGGCCACAAAAGAGACAGGCCGATCCCCCGAAGAAAAAGTCCGTTGAGGATATCAATGAAGTATTTCGCCGGGACGATATAGGTTGCCGTCTGGAGAGCTTTCGGCATGTTGGCGACGGGAAAAACAAAATCGGAAAGGAGCAGAGATGGAAGGTAGGTTATGAGGACTGCCATCTGATTCGCCACAAGCTGGGACTTCGTGCCCACGGAAATCAGCAGACCGAGGCACAGGGCGACGGAAAGGTAAATCGATGAAGCGAAGATCAGAAGCCAGAAGCTTCCCTTTACAATAACGCCGAAGAGGACCTGTCCCATGAGAACGGCCATCAGGACATCGGCAAGGCCGATGAAGAAATAGGGGATGGCCTTCCCCAGCAAAAATTCTCCGGCCGTCAGTGGAAGCGCTTTAAGCGTCTCCATTGTCCCGTTTTCATATTCCCTGGCGATTACAAGAGAGGTGAGCATCGCCCCCACGATCATGATAATGATGGCGATGATGCCGGGAACAATGAAATTGCGACTTTCCAGATCTTCGTTGAACCAGATCCGCACGCGCCCTTCTACGGGTGGCTTTATCCTTTCGATTCCTCTTCGATTGAGAAAATCGGCCAGAAGGGTTTGATTGTACGTTTCGATGAACCGCGTCATGTATCCCACAGAGAGGCTCGCGTAGTTCGGGTCGCTCCCGTCGAAAAGAATTTGAAGGGGCGCCTTC
This sequence comes from Deltaproteobacteria bacterium, assembly GCA_016930775.1. Taxonomy (GTDB): domain Bacteria; phylum Desulfobacterota; class Syntrophia; order Syntrophales; family UBA2210; genus JAFGGB01. Next base: position 3,907 of record JAFGGB010000182.1, on the reverse strand, counting down.
CTCTCGGATCTCAGCTGCCTCGACCAATCGGGCGGAATGACAATGGCCATGCGGGTTTTCCCATTATCGAGATAATCGGTCACCTCGTCCATGGAGGCAAGATTTCCGAGCACCTTGAAGTAGCTCGATGCGTCTACCTTCCTGACAAAGTCGCGGCTGAGATCCGATCGGTCGTAATCAACGACGATGGTCTCGATGTTGTCCACATCGAGGCTGAGAGCGTATCCAAAAAGGAGAATGAGCACGAGAGGAATGGCAAAAGCCAGATAGAGGCTCCGGAAATCCCTCAGAAGATGATAAAATTCCTTCCGGGCTATGGCTTTTACGTTACGAACCTTCATTGCGCTCCCCGCTGCATCAAGGCAATAAAGGCATCGTTGAGATCGGCCTGCGGATTCCCCGGAACGACTCGTCCGATTATTTCAGCGGGACTTCCGGAGGCAACGATAGCGCCTTCGCTCAACATGACGAGACGTTCACAGTTCATGGCCTCGTCCATATAATGGGTCGTAACGAATACCGTCACTCCCTCGCGGGCAAGAGAACCGATAAAATCCCAGAAATCGCGTCGCGTCGCGGGATCGACTCCCGATGTAGGTTCATCGAGGAAAATTATGTCCGGCCTGTGCAGAAGAGCGCAGCCCAGAGCGAGCCGCTGCCGCCAGCCCGGCGGCAGATCTCTCGTCAGACGGTTTTTAGCATCGCCGAGCCGAATAAGATCGAGAACCCACTCCGTCCGTTCCGGCCAAAGATGCACCGGAAGGCTGTATATGCCGAGGTAGAAACGGATGTTCTCCAGAGGAGTCAGGTCCTCGTACAGAGAAAACTTCTGAGACATGTATCCTATGGACTGCTTCACTTTTTCCGGCTGCCGGGCAATATCGTACCCATTGACAACGCCTCGGCCCGACGAGGGAGTGAGAATCCCGCAGAGCATACGGATCGTCGTCGATTTACCCGATCCGTTGGCGCCGAGAAAGCCGAAAATCTCGCCCCTCTTCACCGAAAAGGATATGCCCTTCACGGCCCTGAAAGCGCCGAAACGTTTTTCAAGATCCTCAACAATGATGGCCTTATCGTTTGAATCGTCCATGGGCAAGCTCTCCGTCGGCCGCGGCAATCCGTCGGATCAGGGCATCTTCGAGCGTTTTATCGGAACCCTTGACGGCAGCTGGCGATCCCTGGGCAAGCATTTGGGAACGATGCATCGCCACGAGCCGGTCGCACTTTTCCCCCTCATCGAGGTAGGCCGTCGAAACAAGAAGGGTCATTCCCCGTTCCCTCATCTGAAAGAGTATCTCCCAGAACTCTCCCCTCGATACGGGGTCCACGCCGTTCGTGGGTTCATCGAGAATCAGGATCGAGGGTTCGTGAACGAGCACACAGGCAAGTCCCAGTTTCTGCTTCATGCCTCCCGACAGCTTGCCGGCAAGCCTTTCGACAAAAGGAAGAAGGTTGGAAAAACCCAGGTAGCGATCCTTTTTTTCTTTCCGGAGCGCGGCGGGAATTCCGAAGATATCCATAAAAAAATCCATATTTTCCGAAACCGTCAGATCCTGATAGAGCCCGAAGCGCTGGGGCATGTAGCCGATGAGGCTTTTAATCGTTGACCGGTCGTGGAGCATTTCATGCCCGTCGACCGTAATCGTCCCTTCATCAGGGTGAATCATTCCGGCAATCAGCCTGAGCAGCGTGGATTTCCCCGCCCCATCGGAGCCTATCAAACCACAGATCGTCCCCCGCTCGACGGAAAAAGAAATATGATCCACCGCCAGCACGGAGCCGAATCGCTTTGTCACATTAGCAGCGGCAATAAGATCGCCCATGAAGAATTCCCAGTCTCTCGCGGAAACGGTCCGACGGCTATCTAAGCCACGCATCGGCGGGCATGCCCGGTTTCATTTCGTAGTTGGGATTCGGAATTGTCACCTTCACAAGATAAACAAGCTTAACTCTTTCTTTTTGCGTTTGTATGATCTTCGGTGTGAATTCGGCCTCCGGAGAAATGAACGAAACTGTGCCCTGGTATTTCTTGTCGGGAAATGTATCGATGCCCACATCAACCTTCTGACCCGGATGAACTTTGCCGATCTCCTCTTCGCCGACAAAGATTTTCAGTTCGACTATGGCAAGATCGGCCACAGTGAGGACCTTCTGCCCCGGCGTCACCACCTCGCCCGGTTCAATATGGCGGCTCGTTATTATCCCATCGAGAGGCGCCGCCAGTTTCGCATACCCCAGGTTGATATCGGCAATATGAAGGGTCGCCATAGCGGCTGCTCGTTGAGCTTTCGCCCCATCGATTTCACGGCGCGCAGATTCTATCTTTTCAAGATTTCCTTCTGCCTGCCGGAGCACAGCCTGTGCCTCGGCATACTGCGCAGCCGTCGTGTTGTACTTCAAATTGACGCGCTCCCATTCCCTTCTGGAAACAACTTTTCGCTCCATCAGGGCGTCGTATCGCTCCTTGTCGCTCCGCGCCTCCTCAAGGGCAGCCCGTGAACTGTCAATTGCCGCGCGGGCTCGCGCCACATCGGCGGGAAGGGCTTTTTTATAGAGCTCAAGCAGAGATTCGAGTCTGAGAATGTTCTTTTCGGCGCTGGTCAGCAACGCTGCAGACTGATCCCTTCTCGCCAGAAATTCAGCAGGATCAAGCCACGCCAGTATCTCGCCGGATTTTACAAAAGCGCCTTCGCGGCCAGCAACGGATGCCACTTTCCCGGCTGCCTGAAAGGATAACTCGGCCTGCGTCGCTTCAATGCTCCCCGAATAGTAGAGTTCCTCTGTTGCCTTTTTCTTCTGGCCCCAATAGACAAGGAGAGCCACGGCTATAAAAAATGCCAGGAAGGCCGCACCTGCGATTTTCTTTTTCACCGCATACCTCCTCAGTTCAATCGTACGGCATTGAGGACGAGACGCTCGATGGAATCCGCCACCGGCCCGGCGACCGCATCGTTCGTATCGACGACGGCCCCGAGAGTTTCGACGGACCGTTTCCGCAGGGGGGCGGACACTTTGAAAAGAATGATCATTCCCACAATCATGATATAAAGCAAAAAGGGATTTATTTCGGAAAACTGGCCAAGCCTTCGCCCCTCTTCGGTTATGCCGGTCAGAAGGCCTATTATGCCGGCAATGTCGCTTAAAACTGCCGCCGGCAGATGCTTGCCTCCGGAAGCAATTTCCCGAAGCATCAAGGGGCCCACGTGCGGATTCTCGTCAACGACCTTGGCAAAAGTCCTGATGATCACCGCAAGCTTGTCCTTTGGCGAACCCTCATGCTCCGTTCCCTCTTGCATCAACTGCCGGGTTCGGCTGACCACGTTATGAATCGCCGCCTCATAGAGAGATCGCTTATCGCCGATATGATAATATATGGTTGCCTTGTTCACTCCGGCCCGTCTCGCTATTTCGTCGACCCTGGCGCCGCCGAAGCCTTTTTCGGCAAAGACTTCGCGGGCCGCCCTGAGTATCGACGACGCCGTCTCCTGCGTCCGGCCGTCCCGTGCAAGGTTTTTCATGCGAGGGTATCTCCTTCCCGAATGTTAACCAACCATTCAGTTATACTATCCAGTTTAATATATCATATCGTTTTTTTCGTCAACAGAAGAGCGACCTGCCTGCATAATTGGCTCCAGACGCCCCATCCGGAACGCCCCGACAGACATTTCCGGCAGCGTTGCCGCTCAATCAAAAGAAACTTTTCAGTATTTGCAGTTCCTTGCAGCAAGGACCAGATCTGTATAATGCTCCGAAAGAACTGGACAGGTCAATACGGCGGGTAGCAGCCTGAAAATCTTGAAGGAGGAATCATCACGCAAGTTCTATCTCGTTTCTTCACCTCGTTTTCAAGCCAGTCAGGTATATTCCAACAATTCATTTCCCCTCTTCTTTGCACACATAACGT
>JAFGGB010000181.1 GCA_016930775.1 Deltaproteobacteria bacterium | reverse complement strand
TGAACCAGATCGGAACGCTTTCGGAAACGCTGGAAACAATTCAGCGCGCAAAGGAAGCCGGTTACACAACCGTCGTGTCGCACCGCTCCGGCGAGACGGAGGATACGACCATGGCCGATGTGGCCGTCGCCGCCAACTGCGGCCAGATCAAGAGCGGCTCAGCATCGAGGAGCGAACGGCTGGCAAAGTACAACCAGCTCCTCAGGATCGAAGAAGAATTGGGCCGAGGGTCGGTTTATCCGGGGAAACGGTGCTTTTACGGCATAACGGCGGGTTAGCAAAAAGTCGCATACACCGAAGAACAGGAAACGGGGTCTTTAGATTCCTGTTTCCTGTTCTTTTTACGTTCATATTTTCTATTTCCTCATTGGGACATAAACTTGAAGAGACGACGGCGCATGCTCTCTATCATATGGCGGTCGTCGGTGAGAGCGAGCATCTTCTCCGATCTTTTTTTGCTTTCGTCGGCAACAAACGAAACGTTGATGATCCCTGCATCGGCCAGGAAACGAAGGGCGCTCTTGTAGGTGAGCTGCGACAGCGCCTCGGCCTTCGAGACTTCGCCCTTCTTGTACATCTTTTCGCCAAGCCTTTGTATCTTTTTGAGAAAGTCCCGTTCCTGCCTTGATTTGGCCCGAAGATAGGAGCAACTCCTCAGCGTAATCCAGTAGGACTCGATATAATTGAACAGGAGCCCTGCAAAGATCATGAGTTTTTCCCGCCCCAGCCCCTTCAGCTCGATCCAGCCGGCCCCCTCTCTTTCTCCTCCCCTGATCATGCCCCGGTTGTGAATATAGGAGAGCACATCGTTCACCTCATCGACATCGTCCACATGATCGTCAAAGATAAATTCCTGCCTGAAGAGCCGCTTGATGAAACGGAAATCCTCGATAATCGATTTCAAGGGCGCCGCATCTTCGCGGCTTGCCAGAATCGACGTGGCGACGAACGCGATGGAGAGAAAAAAGTGGAGAATGTTGTTCTTGTAATATTCAAGAGTCAGGCGCTCGTCCTCGTCGATGGAGTAGATTATTTCTTCGAATTCCTCCTCTTCATCCTCGTCGGAAAAACCGAGCTTGGCGATGAGACCGGAAGATTCCATAAGATCCAGAGCGTCGGTCATGGCCTTCTCCCGGTTTACAAAAGTATCCGCAAAAGAGGCGCCCCGGTACGCGAGATAATCATGTAGCGCGTCGAATATTTCCATCAGGTCCTCGCGGGAAATTCCCCGCTTGTAATGACATAGGAGACCGGCAGCGGCCAGCGAGAAAGGCGTTACAACGGAAACTTTATTTATTCGATCGGCGATTTCATAGCTCGTCTTGCGGTAGAACCGCTGACGTTGAGACAGATCCATATCCTCGAAGGACGTTTCCAGCGACGCCAGGTATGATTTGAGAAGAATCGGCTCCCCGACGTTGAGATAAACGCTGCCATAGCGCTTCTTAAGGATGCCTCTGCTTTTAATAAGCGATCTCGTGTTTTCCTTCGCCTTCTGGGCGCCGTTCAGTTCCTGACGGTAGGATTTCTCTTCGATGACGCGGTCATACCCGAGGTAGACGGGAATGATTGCCAGGTCCTCGGCGGCGCCTTCCACAAAGGCCTGGATCACCATGGAGAGCAAGCCGAATCTCGGCATGACCATCTTTCCGGTCCTGCTCCTTCCGCCTTCTATAAAAAATTCTACAGGCCATCCTCCCTGGATGAGCACTTTTACATAGGTGGTAAACACCATGCCGTAAAGGTCATTTCCCTTGAAGCTCCTTCGCAGAAAGAAGGCTCCTGATTTCCTGAAAATATGACCGAACGGCCAGAAAGCCATGTTGATCCCTGCGGCAATGAAAGGCATCTGGAGATTATTGTGGTAGAGAACATAGGAAAGGAGGAGATAATCGATGTGGCTCCTGTGACAGGGAATGACAACGATCGGCATTCGTTTGGCGAGCTGCCTGATCTTTGCCATGCCCACCTGATCAACGACGATTCCGTCGTAAATGTTATTCCAGAGCCATGTGAGCGCCTTGTCGAAAAACCCAATGTACGTATCCGTATAATCGGCGGCTATCTCCATGAGGTGTTTTCGCGCCCGGGACAGGATCTCCAGGTAGGGACGGCCTTCCGACTGGGCCGTCTGTTCCATGAAAGCCATCATTTCGGGCTCCCGAAGGACAGCCGAGATAATCTCTTCGCGGGACTTGATGAGGGGACCGAAGATCGACCTTTTTTCCGCATTGATCCGTTCGACCAGCTCTCGTCGCAGATAAAAAGCTTTCATTTCCGGCGAACGCGCCTGGTGTTCTGCGAGGAAGGCTTTCATATCCAAGCCGTCTGCCGCAACGGCGAAGGTCTGTTTCGAAAATCTCAGAAAGAGAATCAGCCTGCGCAGCATGCCGGGATTCTCTGTCTGGCCGAAGAAAAGATCGGCTATGGTCTTGTCGTGCTTTTCACGGCGTTTACTGTAGATTATCATGTGCGGAACGACGATTATCGGCCTGTCAAGTTCCTCTTGAGCGGCTATGAGCTGGAGGAGCGGATCGCGCTGATAGGGGCTTGTAAGAAACTCGGAACCCCTCAGGTAAATAATGGAACTCGACTGTTCCAGAGTTATCCGCCTCAGTATCTCTTCCCGGGAAGGATCGTAAAATATCCTCGAGACAGCGGCACGGAGCGCTTTCAATGCTGGCTGCCAGAGGATCATATTTATGTTATGACAGAATAGCGGTTTGGGAAGATCATTGCGATCGCACAGGTTCTTCAAGATCAGGGCGTCGAGTTGACTCTTGTTTGTCAGGGCGTAAACGACAATGCCCTCCCGGCCGTAGCGCCGAACTTCTTCCACCTGATCGTCGGCCATCCGTATCCGACCCATAAGACGCCTGAGAAACCAGAGGACTACAGAGCACGTCCCGTTGTAAAGAGTTCCGCTGTAGCTTTCGCCGACCCTTGACCCTATCCTTCGCAACACGGTTTTCATAGATCATTCCTGGTCAACATATTGGCCTTTATCGCCTTCCTGGAGGGAGCGTCGCGGACCTTGCAATCGGCTGCATCCCTTTCGACGGTTAAGATTTTTCCATCAGTTTTCAGCGCCATATAAATAGAATAACTATATCGATTTTCGGGACCTCCATTGTACCAGCGAATGGCAGCGTCGTCTCACGAATCTCCCGCATAGCTCCTCTGCCGGACCTTTCAGTCGGGGCGCGGCAACCAATTGATAGGAGTTATTGTAGCAGGTTGCAGGCCTCATTGCTGAAAAATCCACGTCTCAAAGCCATCCGATAGGGAAAATTCCTTTCACAGCGGCCGCTCCCCGACACATCAGACACAATCCAGACATACGGACATGACAAATCTGATGCAATGATCGGCGAATATCCCGAAGATCTCGGCCGGATGCTATTCTTCGCCGAATTTGTCGCTTATGAGCCGGGCAATCTCCTCGATAACGATCTGTGCATCCTCACCGTCGGCCGTCACGGCCAGACGGCCCCCCAGGGGACATGCCAGCGTCAATATTGACAGAATACTTTTCCCGTCGGCCGCAATGCCGTCATGTTCCAGGGTGACAACAGAGCGGTAACGGCCCGTGACGCCGACAATCTTGGCAGCCACTCGTGCATGAACTCCAAGCTTGTTTTTCAAAACGAATGTTTTCTTGATCTCCATACCTCACATGGCCTGAAAGATGCATAAGAGGGAACCGCCATACAGAATGGCAAGAACCGGCAGTCTCCAGAGTATAAGCCGATACGCAGCGATAATGCATGCCGCCGTTGCAACGCCTCCAAGAACGGGACCTCCCGGAATATCGAAACCGGGGAAAAGGCCAGGCGCCGCGATGGCAATCACGGCGAGAGGAAAAATCGAAGCCGCTTTCAGCCGCTTCGTCCATCGAGGAAGCTTCAGCCGGCCCAGGAACTCAAGGGCGCCTTTTCCTTTGCGGTATCCCTCGATAAAAGCCCCCAAGCGGACCATACAATGCACGACTGTATACAACAGAAAGGTCGCAAAAATTCCTGCAATGCCGCTGCCGCTGGCGCACCAGGCCGCGGCTATGGCAACATAGGCGGCAAGCGGCCTCAGGGCGCCCCAGAAAAAAGGATCTCCGATGGCGGCATAGGGTCCCATCAAAGCAGACTTCAACCTCAGCGCCTCTTCTATTCCACCCCGATTGAGCAGCGCTTCGTTCCGCGCCGCCGATGCGATAATCCCCCCGGAAAGATAGGGGTGAGAATTAAAAAAACTATTATGACGTTTCAACAACGACGACCGGTCCGAGGGGTTTTTTATTTGTCTCGCCAGAGGAACGAGACAGAAAAGAAAACCCAATTTCTGCATCCCCGCATAACTCCACGAGGCCTGCATTATGAGCGACCGTAGGAAAATACGCACTGCCAGGGAAAAGCCCGTTCCGCTTCCGTTGATGCTCTTCGCATCACCGGGACCCGTTGTCTCTTTCCCGCTCATTGCCGGCGCATCCTATCGACGCTGTGCCATAATGTGCATGATCCGCAGGAATCACGACCCTCTCACGCAGTCTCTTTCTCAAAGTATTTCAAGGGCATGGTTACTTATCACGAATGTCTGATGAAGTCAATGAGCGGAACATCCTTCAGAAATTATTTTATTGACATTGTCATAAATATTTGCTAGGTATCGCCCGCAATAAAATGGGAAGAAGATGTCGGGCAACTCTGTTCCGCGCTTGTTTGGAGAAAGCCCGATTTTTTTTAGCCCATACCACAACAGAAAGGGGGGTGATACCCATGGTTTGTCAGACGATCAAGGTGGGGATGGAGTGTCCGTTTATGATGAAGAAAGGGTGCACCTTCAACGGGGGCGCCTGCCATCAGATCATCGAGAAGTGCCAGGAGTGCGGCAGAATCATTGACTGCCAGTCGGGCAAGTACTGCATGATCTATCCTGATCCCGCAAGTAAATGGAGCACCGGCAATTGTCCTTCCGCTACGCACATCAAGAAGGAAATCAAAGAGACAACTCAGAAAGTCAATCCGTTGAAGGCATCCAAACGGTCCAACCGGCGGTAGGCAAGATCGTCGTTACTTACCGGGCGGGCCGCTTATTATAAACAATCAGGCCGTGGGCATCCGTGTATCCCCGGCCTGATTGTTATTGGATTTCCGTACTTCTCGCGCATTATCTCAAGCGCCCCCTGCAAAAGGCGATTAAGCGAGCGGCCGTAAGCCTTTCATCGGATAACCGGGTCTCGATGCATTATTGTCGGTTTTTCATGAGAGGATGTGACGGATCTCCACGAGGAGATTGCGAACCCGGCCCATAATGTCCTCGGCGCCGGGAGAAGTCTCGCCAGAATTGTTCTTCAGTTCCTTCAAGTGCTTCTTGGCGCCGGCAATGGTAAAACGGCGGTTATAGAGGAGATCCCTGATGAGGAGAAGTTCTTCAAGGTCTTTCCGGCGGTAGAGTCGCTGGTCCGAAGGAGTCCGCTGTGGTCGCACCGCTGAAAACTCCGATTCCCAGTACCGGACTACATAGGGTTTTACGCCGAGTATCTTGCTGACCTCGCCGATTCGGAAATATTTTTTTTCGGGTATCATGGCCTCGGGGAGCGGTTTTCATAGATCCGCAGCACCGGCTCCACGGAATCTATATACTACGACTGCGGGCGACTTCACAACCACTTTCGCCGACGACGGCGCCGGCAACCGGCACTCCCCTTTTGTCTTTTGCAACACCTTACTTGTTGATCTGCCGCCGCAAAACCTGGCTGGCTTTAAAAGTAATCACTTGGCGCCGCAAAATCACCATTTCTTCACCCGTCTGAGGATTTCTCCCTTTTCTGGCATGCTTTTTCCTGACAAGGAAATTTCCGAAGCGGGATATTTTAACCGATTCGCCGTCGGAAAGCTGTTCCTTGATGATGTCGAACGTGGATTCCACGAGCCGTGCGGCATCTGTCTTCGAGTAACCCAGTTCAGCATGAATCGTATTGATGATGTCAGCCTTCGTCATATAACCTCCTTATTAATTCCCCTGGTGATACTCATTGCTCCAGGCCTCTGATTTTCGCTTCCGTTTCCGTTGCAACCGCCTGGATCATTTGATTGTGGATGTCGTTCACCTCGCTGTCCATCAATGTTTTCTTCGATGAACGATAAACGAATCGTACGGCGAGACTTTTCAAACCCTCCGGTATCCCCTTTCCCTGATAAACATCAAAAACGGCAACCTGCTCCAGCAACTCGGGCGCGTGACGACGGGCTCTGGCTATGAGGTCGGCGGCCGTTACATCCTCCGATATCAGAAAGGCGACGTCCCTGGCGACGGAAGGGTACCGCGGCACTTCGGAAAATACTACGCTCTTAGACGACCTTCCGGCAAGAAATCCCATATTCAGCTCAAAAATACAGGCCCGCTCTCGAAGGTCCATTCTCTCCCGAACCTCTCTGTGCACCTCGCCCAGGCATCCGATGGATGCGCCGGCTGCGATGATTTCCGAAGACCGGCCGGGATGCAGGCAGCAGCGGTTGCCTTCTTCGGAAGATCGGAAACTCACGTTTTCCATCCCCAGAGCTGCCAGGAGTGCCTCAACAGCGCCCTTGCAATCGTAAAAGTCGGCTTCGCCCTCTCCGGCGTACAGAGGAACATCGTATCTGGAACCGGTTATAAGTCCGGCCAGCCGTTCCTCCTCTTCGGGCAGCTGTTCCTCTCCGCGAGAGTAAAAGACCTTCCCCGTTTCGAAGATTTTGAGGTTTCCGCTTCCCGCATTGGCGTTTTTCCGCATCGTTTCCAGAAGACCGTAAACGAGGGAAGTTCTCATTACGGAGGCTTCCTCCGTGAGGGGGTTTCGAATGGCGAGCATCCTTCGTCCCTTGTCGCCGGCGGGCAATCCCAGCAGATCTGCGGCAAGGGGCGTTATAAAGCTGTAGTTGATGACTTCCTGATAGCCGAAACCGTTGAGTACGGACCTGATTTTCGACAGCAGTTCCGCCTTGGCCATGGCCTCCCCCGAAGGAGAAACGACGGCCGGAAGGGAGAGCGGTATCTTGTCGTACCCGTAGAGTCTTGAGATCTCCTCAATAAGGTCGATCTCCCTCGTTATATCGGCCCTGAAAGTCGGGGGAGTCACGGTAAAGTTTCCCGGCTCCCGCTCTTCAACGATCATTTCGAGCCGCCCGAGAATATCCCTCATAGTTCCGGCACTGATGGACATACCCAGGATATCGTTTACACGCTTAACCCTCAGCGGTATGCCGGCAACGGATTCGATTTTTCGCGGATAGGAGTCGATGTGATTCTTGACAACCGTGCCTCCTGCAACTTCCGCCAGCAGTTGAGCCGCCCTGTTCAATGCCCGCACAACGCCTTCGGGATCGACTCCCCTCTCGAAGCGGAACGACGCATCAGTGGCCATGCCCAACTGGCGGGCCGACCGCCTGATCGCTTTGGGGCTGAAATAGGCGCTCTCCAGGAGAATCGCCTCGGTGTCCTCAACCACTTCGGAGTTCAGCCCCCCCATGACGCCCGCCACAGCCACGGGCTTCCTGCCGTCGCAAATCATGAGAGTGTCTCCCCGCAGAATTCGTTTCTTGCCGTCGAGAGAGGTAAATTCCTCTCCTTCGGCAGCTCCCCTTACGACGATGCGGCCTTCTTCGAGAAATTTAAAATCGAAGGCGTGAAGGGGTTGCCCCGTTTCCATCATGACAAAATTCGTCACATCAACGGCATTGTTGATTGCCCGGAGGCCCACCGCTTCCAGACGCAGGCGCATCCAGGCGGGGGAAGGCTTAATGGTAATGTTTTTTATAAGGCGCGCCGTGTACCGGGGACAAAGTTCCGGATTCAGGATATCGACGGATGCGCTGCTTGAAATCTCTTCGTCGGATTCCTGAAATTCAATCACGGGGTATCGGAGCTTCACACCCGTAATGGCTGCTATTTCCCGGGCGATTCCCATGATGCTGAGGCAATCGGAGCGGTTCGGCGTCACGCCGATATCGAAAACCTGGTCGGTGAGATCGAGAGCAACCGCAAGATCCTGTCCAAGGTCAAGATTTTCCGGCAGTACCATGATCCCAGAGGAATCGTCGCCGATTCCCAGTTCTTCCTCGGAACAGAGCATGCCCTCCGACTCGATTCCCCTGATTGCGGAACGCTTGATCGTATAACCGCCGGGAATGGACGATCCAACCTTCGCCAGAGGAACAATAAGCCCTTCTTTCACGTTGGGAGCTCCGCAGACGACCCTGCAGTTTCCGGCGCCCGTCGCAACGTCGCAGAGGACCAGCCTGTCGGAGTTCGGATGGGCCGTG
>JAFGGB010000180.1 GCA_016930775.1 Deltaproteobacteria bacterium | reverse complement strand
GATTACCCTGATGAAACAGGAACTGACGAGTTATATGCCCGGTTTTGGTATCCGACGCTCAAAAGAGGGATTCTGACTTTTGATAGATCTGAAGATTGCCAGTACAGAAAGTTTGTTCGCAAGATGGACGCGAAATGCTTCGGCATCGGCAATGTAAAATCGGTAGAAGTTGAGGCCGAAGAATTGGGGGTGATGGGATGAGCTGGATACAAAAGCTCTATGAGACTTCCTTGGAAATTGAGAAAATGCAATTGAAACGAGCGGAGCGGCCTTGGCCGGTATCACATATGGCAAAAAAGGCCCATGTTGAAATCACAATCGATAGCAATGGAAATTTTAAAGGCGTTCGGACATTAGGATGGGACGAAGCCGTAACAATTATTCCAGTAACTGAATCGTCAGCTAATCGAACAAACACTGATGCCCCCCACCCACTTTCTGAGGAACTAAGTTATTGTGCAGCTGATTTGCCCGGCATAAAAGAAAAGCGCTTTAACGCGATGATCCGGTTGTTGAAAAGCTGGGACAATAGGCACCCGAAGGTGAAAGCTGTAAGCGTTTACCTACAGAAGGGTAATTTATATAAGGATTTGTCCCAAAATAATATTTTCCCATTTAAAACAGTAAACTTTACAGGGAAGAAAACACCTGTAGAGGATAAAAAGGTTTTTGTCAGGTGGCGAGTAGAAGAGCCAGGCAATCCTTGCTCCGCCACGTGGGAAGATGACTCGTTAATCGAGGCTTGGATCAAATTTGATGAAAGTCAAAACAAAGCCAATGAAGTAGCATTCTGTATGCTTTCAGCAAAAAATGCTCGAATTGCGAAAGGACATCATCGATTTTTGAGAACATCTGATGATGGCGCAAAGCTCATTTCATCCAATGATAAAGATGGATTTACTTTTCGCGGGCGCTTCACTGATGGGAAAGATGATTCAGGAAAGCAAGCCTGTACGGTTGGATATGTTGAAAGTCAAAAAGCACATAACGCACTAAGATGGCTTATTCGCAGGCAAGGGTATCATAAAGCTGAAGATGAATTTGTTAGATGTTTTGTGGCTTGGGCTGTCAGTTGTAAACCAATTCCCGACCCGTGTGCCAGCGCCTGGGATTTCGTCGATGAGGATTTTCAAACAGATGCTGATTCGGCTTCACAAACCGGGGATGTCGGGCAGGCTTTTGCGTTGCGATTCAAAAAAAAACTTGCGGGATACAAAGCCTTCATTACGGACACCGAAGATATTGTCGTAATGGGTTTGGATTCTGCAACACCGGGCCGCATGGCAATTACGTTCTACCGCGAATTGACCGGCTCTGAATTCCTGAACCGCATAGAAAAGTGGCATTCCGATTTTGCCTGGCTTCAAAATTATGGAAAGAGAAAGGAAAAAGACACTAACAAGGAAATCCGTATCATTTTTGAAGGCGCGCCGGCACCTAGAGATATCGCATGGTGCGCATATGGTAAACGGTTAGGCGAAAAAGGGGAATTGAAGGTTGATACTAAACTCCTCAATGCCACCGTAGAACGCCTTCTGCCTTCAATCATTGATGCTAGACCGGTCCCCAGGGATTTGGTTGAGCAATGTGTCCGCCGCACGTCAAATCGGGTTGGCTTGGAACCATGGGAATTTGAAAAATGTTTAGGCATAGCATGTTCGTTATTTAAAGGAGTTCACAATAAAAGGGGGTTCACTATGGCACTTGAGGAAGAAAGAAATACGAGGGAATACCTTTACGGCAGGCTGCTTGCCGTGGCTGAAAAAATTGAATTTATGGCGCTCTACTTCGCTAACGAGCCGCGAGAAACAACCACAGCCCGACTAACGCAGCGTTTTTCAGATAGACCCTATTCAACTTGGCGTACAATTGAGACAAGCCTTACGCCGTATAAATCCCGTATAAATGCAAAGGCCCCGGGATTACTCGCGGGGTATATGGAGTTGATGGATAAAATCTGCTGCCAGTTTCGGACAGATGAATTCATACAGGATAGCCGCTTAAGCGGAGAATTCTTGATAGCCTATCACTGTCAACGGAAATGGCTGAATGAGCATAAACGGGAAAAAGGGCAATGGGTTTTGAAATCAGCGGATGATACGGAAGATCAGGAAACAGATGCCAGAGAACAAATCAAATAGAAAAGGAGAAATACATATGGCTACTTTAACCAAGAAAATCGACTTCGCAATGATAGTGAGTGTAAAGAACGCCAACCCCAACGGAGATCCGTTGGATGGAAACCGTCCCCGCACTGATTACGACGGGCTTGGAGAGATGTCGGATGTTTGCCTCAAAAGGAAGATTAGGGATAGATTACTTGAAAATGGTGAAAACATTTTCGTCCAGTCCGACGATAACAAAATAGATGAGTTTCCAAATCTCCGGAAAAGAGCTGAAGCTTCACTTGGCAATATGAAGAACATACCAGATATCCGGAATAAAGCATGCGTTACGTGGTTTGATGTTAGAGCATTTGGTCAAGTTTTTCCTTTTAAAGGATCTGAGAAGAAAGGAAAGAAAAATCAAGAGACCGATAGTTCCGAAAATGGGAGCAGTGGTGCAGGTGTGTCGATAGCCATCAGAGGGCCAGTTACGATACATCCTGCTTTTAGTTTGGAAAGCATTAGAAGTCACATTATATCCGAACAGATTATAAAATCGACAAGTCTTGAAGGCGATGGGATTAATCGACAATCTGATCAAATGGGTATGAAACACCGAATTGGCAAAGAAGTTTTTTATGTTACCTACGGAAGCATGAATCCACAGCTTGCTGAACGTACAGGATTTTCTGATGAGGATGCAGCGGTCATTAAAGCAATTCTTCCCAAACTTTTTGAGAACGATGCCTCATCCGCACGCCCAGAAGGAAGTATGGCCGTGCGGAAAGTTATCTGGTGGGAGCATAACTGCAAGGCAGGGCAATACTCGTCAGCGAAGGTACATAAGACGCTTACTGTAAAAGCTGACGGAAGTTACTCTTGTCCACCGTTAGACGGCCTCAAACCAGAAGAGATTGACGGATTTTAAGACTGATGTACGACATCGAAGACCTGATTCAACTCTCGGCTTTGCAGCACATGGTGTTCTGCCCGCGCCAGTGCGCCTTGATTCATATTGAGCAGGTCTGGCAGGAAAGCGGGCGGACCGCCGAGGGCCGGATCATGCACGTGCGCGTGCATGAGGAAGGGTGCCAATCCAGAGGGAATGTCCGGATTGATCGCGGCGTTTCGCTTCGGTCGCTGCGCCTGGGGCTGATCGGCAAGGCCGATGTCGTTGAATTCTACCGTCAAGCGGATGGATCATGGCTGCCCTTTCCGGTGGAGTATAAAAGGGGGAAGCCCAAGGCGGACGACTGCGACAAGGTCCAGCTCTGCGCCCAGGCGATCTGCCTGGAGGAGATGCTCTCTGTTACGATTCCGGCTGGGGCGCTCTTCTACGGCCAGACACGTCGCCGGCTCGATGTCGCTTTTGATGAGACCCTGCGGAACGAGACCGAAGAGACGGCGAGGCGCGTTCACGATCTCATCGCCTCCGGTCTGACGCCCCCGCCCGCTTACGCAAAGCGGTGCGAGAGTTGCTCTTTGATCAGTGAATGTCTGCCGAAGACCGTCCAGAAGCGCAGGTCGGTACGGGGCTATCTCGAGCGTATTGTGGAAGAGTAATAGCCTTGCCCGATTTTGGAGGATACAGTTTGGAGGGTAAGATGGAAACGAATATCGCCGTATTCAGAGGAAAGGAAATCCGTAAAACGATTCATGAGAATGAATGGTGGTTTTCGATCATTGATGTGGTTGAGGCGTTAACGGGAACGGAAAGGCCGAGAAAATATTGGAATGATCTCAAGAAAAAACTCCTTGACGAAGGATATGTTCAGTTGTCCGAAAAAATCGGACAACTGAAATTGCAGTCCTCAGACGGGAAACGCTATGAAACCGACTGCGCCAACACGGAAACGATGTTCCGCATCATCCAGTCTATTCCCTCTCCCAAGGCGGAGCCCCTCAAGCGATGGCTGGCCAAGGTCGGTTACGAGCGGGTTCAGGAGATCGAGGATCCGGAACTGGCGACGAAACGGACGCGCGCAATCTACAAGGCCAAGGGATACTCCGATGCCTGGATCGAGAAACGAATGCGCGGCATTGCCATACGGGAAGAGCTCACGGAAGAGTGGAAGAATCGCGATGTGAAGGAAGAGAGGGAATATGCGATTCTGACGGCGGAGATTGCCAAGGCCGCGTTCGGCGTTACGCCTGGCGAGCACAAGGAGTTGAAGGGGCTGAAACGGGAGAACCTTCGGGATCATATGTCCGATCTGGAGTTGATCTTCTCGATGCTCGGGGAGGCGGCGACTACAGAAATCACGCGGGTTGATGACGCGCAGGGTTTTGATGAAAGCAAAATCGCCGCTCAAAAAGGAGGAGAGGTCGCCGGGACAGCGCGGAAGGATCTTGAGAAGAAAACCGGCAAAAGGGTCGTATCCCGGGAGAATTATCTGACCGAGCCGGAGAGCCGAAAGCGCTTGAAAAGATAATCGGGTGAACGATGAAGAAACTCCTCAATACGCTCTTTGTAACAACACAGGGCGCTTACCTCGCTAAGGAAGGCGAGACGATTGTCGTCAAGACCGATGGTGAAATCCGCCTCCGTCTTCCCGTGCATACGATGGGCGGCATTGTCTGTTTCGGAAACGTCTCGTGCAGCCCTTTTCTGATGGGCTTCTGCGCGGAGAATGGAGTTGGCATCAGCTTTCTGACGGAACGCGGGCGTTTCCTGGCGCGGGTGCAGGGGCCGGTATCCGGAAACGTTCTTCTTCGTCGGGAGCAGTATCGGCGCGCCGACGATCCGCAGGCATCAGCCGACGTGGCTCGGGAGGTTCTAACCGGAAAGATCGCCAACAGCCGGACCGTGCTTCAGAGGGCTCTCAGGGACCATGCGGACAAGATGGCCACGGATGAGGTTGGTTTTGCCGTGAAGCGTCTGAACAACCACATCAACCTGCTGAACCGGGAGCACCCTCTCGATGCCCTTCGTGGTTTTGAAGGAGATGCCGCGCATATCTACTTTAGCGTTTTCGACCATCTGATCGTGGCGCAGAAAGAGGATTTTAATTTTCAGGAGCGCAACCGACGGCCGCCGCTCGATAACGTCAACGCTCTACTTTCGTTCATCTACACGCTTCTCGTGCACGATATCAGGTCGGCGCTGGAGACCGTGGGCCTTGATCCGGCGGTGGGCTTTCTCCATCGTGATCGTCCCGGCCGTCCCAGTCTTGCCCTCGATCTCATGGAGGAGTTCCGTCCGTTTCTGGCGGACCGCTTGGCGCTTTCCCTGATCAACAGGCAGCAGGTTCAGGCCAATGGGTTTGAAAAATCGGATTCGGGCGCGGTCATGATGACGGACGATGCGCGCAAGACGCTGCTGGTCGCCTATCAGGAGCGTAAGCAGGAAGAGATTCTCCATCCGTTTCTTGATGAGAAAGTCGCCATTGGTCTGCTGTTTCATGTGCAGGCTTTGCTGATGGCGCGATATCTGCGCGGAGACCTCGACGGGTATCCGCCGTTTATCTGGAAGTGAGGGGTTATGCTTGTTCTTGTGAGCTACGACGTTGCGACGTCCGCACCGGCCGGGCAGAAGCGGCTTCATCGCGTGGCGAAGACCTGCCAAAACTATGGGCAGCGTGTGCAGTATTCGGTTTTTGAATGCATCGTCGATCCGGCGCAATGGGCGGCGCTGCGGCAGAAACTTATCGATAATATCAAGCCGGAAGAGGACAGCTTGCGTTTCTATTTTCTCGGATCGAACTGGAAGCGCAGAATCGAACATATCGGAGCGAAGAAGGCGCTCGATCAGGAGGGACCGTTAATTGTCTGAATGCATCCGCGAACCATAAGTTATCCGGAAATTCCGGAGATGTTCGCGGAAGCTGTATCCTGTTGTTAATGGGTCTCATTTGAAGAAGCTCTTTGAAAACTGAATATGGATTTTGTGTGGTTCGGGAAGGTTCGCGGATCAAGTTGGTATTTATGAACGATATTAAAAAGTAATGAGAAGTAAGTCGCCCCCTGCGCGGGGGCGTGGATTGAAACAATGAGGCCGTCGGCAAGATGCCCGACGACGGGTGTCGCCCCCTGCGCGGGGGCGTGGATTGAAACGACAT
>JAFGGB010000179.1 GCA_016930775.1 Deltaproteobacteria bacterium | reverse complement strand
ATCCGTCGGCATCGGCACCTTGAGCGATTGCATTATCCCGTACATCGGCGAGATCCTTTTAAACATGCCGAATCGAGGTCTTCATCTTGGATTTATTGAGAAATGGTGGCTTATAAACCCGTTGGCACTTGCCGGGATCGCGTTTGCCTATTGGCGGCAGGGAACAAAATTCCCCCATGCAGGACACGTGATGCTTAGCACTTGGGCGTCCCTGTTCCACATGATCATGGCTTTGGGAACCGATGTTGGTTTTTTCACTGGTGTGGCAATGGCTTTATTCTTATTCCTAGCAGTATGGGTTCCCTGCTGTACAAGTGATATCGTCTTCCCTTTGCTTTTCGCGGTAAGAGGGGAGAAATGAAAAAGGAAGAGATTCAATTTGCCGACAGGTTGGCCCGTATCAAGAATAATATCATTTCTGTAGAAAAAAGATTCGAACCAATGAATGAAATCGAGCCGACGGCATCGTTTTTCGACTTCAATCCGCTTGCCGCTGAGTATGACAAGTGGTACGAAACAGCGGAGGGGCATCGATATGATGTGTTGGAGAAAAGGGCTTTGGGACGCTTGATCGGCAAGGTCGAAAGCGGTGTAAGAAGTTTGTTGGAGGTGGGCATGGGAACCGGTTGGTGGAG
Source organism: Deltaproteobacteria bacterium (assembly GCA_016930775.1). Taxonomy (GTDB): domain Bacteria; phylum Desulfobacterota; class Syntrophia; order Syntrophales; family UBA2210; genus JAFGGB01. The sequence continues at coordinate 4,129 of JAFGGB010000179.1, read as the reverse complement.
CCTTTTCTTCAGCGAGTTGGGCTTCCGGGTGACCGGTGTTGACATTTCACCTAATATGGTAGATGTCGCTCGCTTGAAAAACATACCGAATGCTCGGTTTGAAAAAGCGGACGGGCACAAGCTCCCGTTTGCGGATCAAAGTTTTTCCGTCTCGGCCGCCGTTGCTTCGATCGAATTCGCACGAGAGCCAAAGATTGTTGTACGGGAAATGGTTCGATGCACAAGACCCGGCGGGAGACTTTTTCTTGGCTTGCTCAATAGCGACTCGCCAATAATCAATAAAAGAAAAGAGAAGGGGAGAAACGTCTTTGCTTCTGCTCGGTTTTTAACCGTACAGGATATACACACCGTACTTGACCCTTACGGAAAGCCGACAATAAAGCTATGCGCTTTTCCTGCGTCCATAAAGATGCCCCCGTCAGTCGCCGGAATGGCCGATGATTTTCAGGCATGGCTGAAAATGACATCCGGCGCCTTTACCGCCGTAAGGGTTGATTTATGAAGATACAGGCGGAGTTGAGTCTTTATCCCCTGAAAACCGACTTGATCGAAAATGCGGTCAGGAATTTCATCAAGGAACTTTCAGAATCAGGGGTATCCGTTGTTCCCGGCCAGATGAGCACTCTGGTTGCCGGTGAAAGCGAAGATGTCTTTCGCGCAGTCGGCGAATGCTTTGAGAAGGCCTGCAGGATGGGAAAGATTGTTTTGGTCGTCAAGTTTTCCAACGCCTGTCTCGAAAAAGCGACGGGGAAAGAGGACGGCATAACGACGTCCATCGGTACCGCTCGGGGATTGGAAACGACTGACCTGTGAAAAGGCTCAATAACAATGGCGGTTAAAATTGACGAAATCAATTGCACGGGTTGCGGAATATGTGTCCAGGTCTGTCCCGTGGAGGCTATAACGGTTGAGCGTGTGGCAAAAATCAATGTGGAAACCTGCACTGGTTGCGGGTCCTGTGTTGCTGAATGCCCCAACGAAGCCATTTTCATGGAAGGGACGAGGACCGCATCGTCTTCGTGGGTGAATGCCACGCCCTCGTCCCATATTTCCGTAACGCGACTGGCACCATCACCGACCCCGCACCGGGTCTTTAACAACCAGTCATGTCTTCAATGGTTCAATAGAAGCGGCGGCCTCTTGGAGCAAATCTTTGATTTTTTCAGAAAATCGGGAGGACAAGGCGGCGGACGAGGCGGCAGACGAGGCAGAGGTCGCGGGAAAGGAAGAAGGCCATAAACGGAAAGGAAGGAATGAGCAATGCCTCTTTACGAGCATGAATGCAGAAAATGCTGACATCGATTTGAGAGATTGGTTTCCCCATATCGGAGGCCGATTAAAAGCAACCCTGCGGCCATTGCGGTGACGAAGACACAGAAAAACAGCTTTCCGTTTTTGCCTCTAAGTCTTCCTCTTTTCAATCCAGCGGGATTCCGGGCGGCGGCGGATTTACCTGAGGCACCGGAAGTTGTTGGCAGCGGTCGCGGTCAAAGACCTGAAATTGCACAGGATCCGCCATGCTAAATGTGTTTGTATTGATTCTGATGAGTCGATCGGAAAGAATTGATGAAAAATGAATGTTCAGCCAACGCGGAAGACAATGTTGTTACTGATTGTGCAAAAAGAGAGATTTCACTGGATCACAACCGTCGAAGAATCAATTATCTAAGACTTTCCGTGACGGACCGCTGCAACCTGAGATGCATCTACTGCGTGCCTGAAGAGGGCATTCAGTTCCAGCCGCACAGTGAAATTCTGACCTATGAGGAAATGCTCCGAATCGTGAGGCTCTGCGTTCGGAGTGGTATCCGGAAGGTGAGGCTTGCCGGTGGAGAACCGCTCGTACGAAGAGGGATCCTTCCCTTTATCGAGAATCTCTGCAAGATAGAACATCTACAAGAGATCGCCATGACTACAAACGGGGTTCTTCTGAAAGAATATGCCCGTGACCTCCGGAGATCCGGTTTACGCTGCATCAATGTAAGCATGGATACTCTCAATTCGGAGAGGTATCGGCAAATTACCCGAGGGGGATCATTCGAGCAGGTATGGGAAGGAATTGAAGAGGCCGAGGAGGCGGGATTGGATCCCGTCAAAATCAATGTGGTTGCAATGAAAGGCGTCAACGACGATGAAGTTCTGGATTTCGCAAGCCTGACCTATAGGAAGCCTTATCATGTGCGTTTTATCGAACTGATGCCCATCGGCGAAGCGAATGCAAGGGTTAAAGGAATTTTTGTTTCCGGAGATGAAATTTTCAGACAGATTCGTTCCCTGGGGCCGGTCAGGTATGTTCCTTCCGGTCGGTTGGATGGTCCCGCATCCATGTGCGCCCTTGAAGGCGCCCGAGGCCGGATCGGAGTTATCGCCGCATTGAGCCATCATTTCTGCAAAACATGCAACCGGCTTCGCTTGACTGCGGACGGACATTTGAGAGGCTGTCTCTTTTCGGATCGAGAGACGGATTTGAAAACCCCTATGAGGGAGGGGAAAGATGACGACCATTTATTGGATCTTATCGAGAATACGATCCTGAAGAAACCAAAGGATCATGGTCTGGTATTGCATAAACAACAACGCAAGTGTGTCCGCCCGATGAACGGCATAGGAGGGTGAGGACGGGAAAATGCCTGATGAGACAAGGGGGGAGGTAACACATTAACATACTTGACCATTTGATTTATACAGTCAATTTTGACACGACGGTAAAAGATGTGCGCCAAGGGGTATTTCATACCGCCGTCTTGACACGGAACTGTGGGCTCGCGGCCTCCCTGCCCAAGGTTCGGTAAAAAGCGAAAGAACTGTGGTAATTGAGAAGAACCCGAGGGAAGATGATTTCGACGAGACCCAAACCGACTGTTTGATCCCGATGGCGGATTTAGTGGCGATTACAGGCACGGCATTGACCAACCATACGATTGAGCGTCTGCTCTCGTTCTGCCGGCCGGAGGCCTTTGTGATCCTTCTCGGCGATACGGCGCCCCTTCTCCGGTTCTTTTCAAACACGGCGTGGGTGCTGTTTCCGGTACAAAAGTCATCGATCATGATCAGGTATTGAAATGTGTCAGCCAGGGCGCCAACTTCAGGCAGATTAGAGGGACCAGACGGTTGACCTTGTTGAGGTGAAGTTCGGAAATATGACACAAGAAGAGCAGGATTCCCTACAGAGATGGTTTGAACATTACACCGATCAGTTTCGCGATCAGGACGGTGTCCTGCGCCCCCTGCTTGAACTGAAGCGTTGCCACAGTCTGCGAGTCGCCGGGAATGCTCGATTCATTGCAGACGCTCTGAAATTTTCGGAGTCGGAGCGGCGCTTGGCAGAGACGGCCGGGTTGGTGCATGATGTGGGCCGTTTTACCCAGTTTGTCCGGTACGGTTCTTTTCGGGATTCCGATACGGTGGACCACGGTGCAGAGGGGCGAAGGGTACTGGAGGAGCAAGGCCAGTCCTTTCTGCCTGATCCCGAAAATCGGGAACTGCTGCTCTGTGTTGTGGAGTACCACAACCGGAAACGGACGGATATTCCATGTGGACTTAGCCCTGAAAAAAACCGGTTTTTGAGTCTGATCCGGGACGCGGACAAGTTGGACATCATGGAACTGGTATTGCGGGCGGTTGTGAACGATGGATTCCAAGATCTTCGTGAGATGCTGCCCCATATTCGCCTCTCCCGGGAATTGAGCACCGGGGTTCTGGCGGAAGCTGTGAAGACGGGATCGGTGTCCAACGGCCATTTGGCCACTCTGTCCGATTTCATCGTCATGATGGCCACATGGTATTACGATATGAACTATCCGCCTACTCGGCAACTCGCCGTTAAACGGGGCATTTTACATCGCATCCGGTGTGAGCTGCCGGACACGAAACCCGTCAGGGAACTGTTTGCTGGCATTCTGGCATTACAGAAGAGCTGCTGAAAAACAGCCAAGATAATGAGTGAAAATAGCGTAAGGGGAGAACAATAATGGGTGACGCAAAAAGGATTTTGAGGGACGCCTGGGATAGCCATTAAGGCCCTATCGTAATGGCGACTAGCTAGTCTCCATCCGGAAACGACAGTTTTCAGCCGATGCTGAGACAAGGCGGAGCAGTATTGTGCAGAGATTTCTCGTTCTGTATCGCT
>JAFGGB010000178.1 GCA_016930775.1 Deltaproteobacteria bacterium | reverse complement strand
TAACGTGTCAAGGAGGACAGTTTTTGAATATCCCTCTTGACGACCGGGCATGCAACCACATATAATCACTTCAAAAAAACAAAGGAAACACCATGATGGTATCGATTGTCTATTGCGTGGAGTGAAATTATCTTCCTCCAGCCGCCAGTCTGGCGGCGGCGATACACAGCGCTTTCGGCGCCGAAGCGAAACTGATTCAAGGAAGCAACGGCGTTTTCGATGTGATTGCCGATGGGACGCCGATTTTCTCAAAGCACGAGACGGGACGCTTCCCCGCTAATGATGAGATTGTTGCAAAGCTGCGGGAAAGGACTTAACAGAAAGATCCTCTCTCTTGCCGCGTCAATGTTTCGGCCGGTCATCGCAAACGCTATTTCCTGAAACAGGGTTGACATGCAATAGCGCCGATTTTCCCTCTATCGTCAGTCGATGTCTTTCGCTATACTGACCTTCAACTCGCTACAATGCCTTCACCTGGGAATCAGCCGATCGTTCTGCCGCGGGAATTATGCCGGAAACAGGCAGCAAAAAAAGGAGGGTTTGCCATGAAAGGATCTCTGCTGCGCAAGGTTTTTTGGGCGATCATTGCCGCCGTCGCCCTGTATGCTTTCATCGGGTTCGTCGCCGCTCCTCTGGCCCTCAAAAAGGTTGCCCTGAATAAAATCAAAGGTCTCACGGGCAAGCCGGCGGCCATCGAACAGATTCGCATCAATCCCTTCGCCTTAACCCTGACGGTGAGAGGGTTTTCCATCGGCGAAGCAAGTCCGCCGATTCTCGCGGTAAAGGAATTCCATGCAAACCTGGAGGCGCGGTCTCTCATCGATCGCGCAGTTCTTCTGAAAGAAGTCCGCGTCGACGGTTTAGCGATGACGATCGAACGTCGGGAGGACGGATCGATCGTCGTCATACCGGTCGTTCCCGCCCCTCCAGCATCGCCAAAGACTAACGGCGGGGCCCTTCCGCCGTTGCGCGTCACAGAAACGACCCTTTCGGAAGGAACGATAACCTTTGTCGACCGGGCAGTCGGCAGGCAAGCCGGCGGCCAGGGAGGACCGGCGCGAACCGGCATTGCCGCCATCACTCTTGCGGTAAAGAATCTTTCAACCCTTCCCAGAGAGCGGGGTCATCTGGCGCTTTCATTTCAGGACAAACAGGATGGTTTTGTCAGAATAGAAGGACCCTTTTCCCTCGTCCCCATCGACGCCGACATGACAGTAATGGCAAGAAGCCTCAGCCTGCTGCCCCTTCAACCGTACCTCCAGGAAAAAGCAGGTTTGATACTGGCCGGGGGTGCGCTGTCCCTGGAAACCACAACAGTCGTCTCCATCGACGAGGCGGGCCGGCCCACCCGCCTGGAGGGCAAGGGCGCCGCAGAACTGTCCGATTTGATCCTCTTGAACGCCGATGGAAAGGAAGATCTCCTCCAAGTATCGAAAATTAATATACGGGAAATTGACGGCCGCTACAGTCCGCCCGGACTGTCCGTGGGCGCCATTGCTCTCTCGGGCCTTTCCGGTCGCATCCACCGGCGTTCCGACGGCTCGCTGAATCTCCCGCTGCAGCCGTCGGCAGGAATTTCAAGCGAAGAAAAGGCGGCACTTCCCGCGGAGAAGCGACCGCAGAAAATACCGGCGCCGGCCGGCGCCGCCATGAACGTCGGAGCAATCACCCTCGAAGACGGCCGGTTACGATACGTCGACGATAAGGTGAGTCCATCCTACGAGGCAACGCTTCAGGACATCAGTGCATCCCTGTCAGCGCCGTCGCCCGCCACGGAGGAGCGTTCGATAAAATTAAAGGGCCTGCTGAACGGGGCGGCGCCCTTTTCGCTTGCCGGCCTTTTCCGACCAGTCGCCGAGCCTTTATCTCTCGATGCCAATATTTCCCTTGCCAATTTCGATCTCAGCGCCATGACGCCCTATTCTGGGACCTATCTGGGTTATGCCCTCGACAGAGGCAAGCTGTCTCTGAATCTCCGCTGGAATCTCGCGGGGCGACAGCTTGATACGAGAAACGTCCTTGTAATCGAGCGTTTTGCCCTGGGAAAGAAGGTTGAAAGCCCCGAGGCAATGAACATACCTCTTGAATTAGCCGTGGCGCTTCTCACGGACAGGCAGGGGAAGATAGATCTCGATGTTCCGGTTACGGGAACGCTCGACGATCCTAAATTCAGCATCGGTTATTTTATTCTGAAAATCATCGGAAACATCATCGAAAAGGCCGTAACGGCGCCTTTTCGGCTTCTGGCGTCCCTTGCCGGCGGAGATTCCGATCTCGGCAGCATACCCTTCGACCCGGGAGAAAGCATCGCAAAGCCTGATGCCCGCAAGAAACTCGACGCATTGATCGAAGCCCTGTACAATCGCCCGATGATCAAACTGGAGATCCTCGGCCGTGCCGATGCTTCCCGGGACGGAGAATCGCTCAGAAGAAAAATGCTTGTTGAACAGGTAAAAAGCCTGAAGCGTCAGAGACTTATTGACACTGGGAAACCGGCGCCCCTTCTTGAACGGATAAGCCTGGATGCGACGGAATACGAACGGTACGTACGGCAACTGGCGGGTCCTCCCGCAACGCCTGCATCGCCCCCGTCGAAACCGCAGGCCGCCCCCCGGGCTGAGCCCTCTTTCAAGGAAATTGAAGCAGTCCTTCTTTCAAAAATCCTTTTGCCGGACGATCGGATGCGGAAACTGGCGGAAGAGCGGGCGGCCGTTGCAAGAGATTACCTGATTCAGTCAAACAAGGTTGAGAAGGAACGCATATTTCTCATGGACGTAACAACAGCGGCCGACAGTGAGGCAAAAACGCCGGAGAAGGCAGGAGTTATGTTCAATCTTCGATGATGGGTTCTCACGGGGGAAACAACGGCCGCGGGCCATATAACGCTGAACTGCATAAAGGGGATATTGTATGAAAAGCCATGAGGTTGATTACCGTATTATCGGAAATGACATGCAGATCGTTGAAATAGGACTTGATCCCGGGGAAACTGTAGTTGCCGAGGCGGGCGCCATGAATTACATGGACGGCGAAATCACCTTCGAAGCGAAGATGGGCGACGGCTCCCGGGCCGAGGAGGGATTCTTCGGCAAATTGATGAGCGCAGGGAAACGGGCGCTTACGGGAGAATCGATCTTTATGACCCACTTCACGAATGCAGGAAAGGGCAGAAAAACAGTGGCCTTCGCGGCGCCCTACCCCGGAAGAATCATCGCCGTTGATTTATCGAGCCATGGAGGCGAAATTCTCTGTCAAAAAGATGCTTTTCTCTGCGCCGCACGGGGAACGGAAATAGGGATCGCCTTCACCCGCAAACTGGGCGCCGGATTTTTCGGTGGAGAAGGCTTCATCCTCCAGAGACTCCGGGGCGACGGCCTGGCCTTTTTGCATTCCGGCGGCACGGTCATCGAGAAGAGCCTTTCCGGTGAAATTCTGCGGGTGGACACGGGCTGCATCGTTGCCTTCACGGCGGGAATCCACTACGACATCGAGCGGGCCGGCAGCCTCAAATCAATGGTTCTCGGCGGTGAAGGACTCTTTCTTGCGACGCTTAGCGGTTCCGGCGTCGTATATCTTCAAAGCCTGCCCTTCTCGCGGATGGCCGATCGCATTCTCCAGCACGCCCCGAAAGCGGGAGGCGGCAAGAAAGAAGAAAAATAGGAATATCCGGTGAAGGAGATTCCTTAATGGCGATGGATCGAGGGAGACCGGAAAAAGGCCCCCACGGATGGAAGTCCACAGCGACAAAAAAGCCGGGGATCGGCTCCCGGCTTTTTTTACTGCCCCATGCACCTGCGAGGGCTTCATCTCACATTGACTTCACCTTGTCGAACACTTTGACCCGGGCGACGGCTAAAGCAAGGGCTTCCTGTTTTTTTTCGCAGGACGGATCGGCGAAATTCAGCGCCGATAATTCAGTTTGCAAACGATCTCTCTCTTCTTCCGCTTCCTTCCGATCGATCATGTCGGCCCGCTCCGCCGATTCCACGAGGACCGTTACTTTACGGCCCGTCACCTCGCAGTAGCCCGATCCGACGGCATAATAGGTCTTTCGATTATTTTTGGTATGATTCAGCTCGCCGGGAACAACGGTGCTCAGAAGAGGGATATGCCCGACGAGGATGCCGAATTGCCCCTCGCCTCCCGGCACCGTTACCTCTCCCACAACATCACTGAATACCAGTTTCTCCGGCGTGACGATTTCCAGGGTCAATTTATCGGTCATCGTTCATACTCTCTACTCTCGCTATGCCGCGCTGAGTCTGCGGGCTTTCTCGATTGCTTCCTCGATGCCTCCCACCATATAAAAGGCCTGCTCGGGAAGATCGTCATGTTTGCCCTCGAGAATTTCCCTGAATCCCCGAACAGTTTCCTGCACGGGAACGAATCTACCTTCAATGCCGGTGAACTGAGCGGCCACGAAGAACGGCTGAGAAAGAAATCGCTGGATCTTCCTGGCTCGACCGACGGTAATCTTGTCTTCCTCGGACAGTTCATCCATGCCGAGGATCGCGATTATATCCTGTAGATCCTTGTACTTCTGAAGCATTATCTGGACCTGTCGCGCCACATCGTAGTGTTCTTCGCCCACGACGTTGGGATCGAGAATCCGAGAGGTGGAATCCAGCGGATCCACTGCCGGGTAAATGCCCAGTTCGGAAATCGGACGGGAGAGAACCACCGTGCCGTCAAGGTGAGAAAAGGTCGTCGCCGGCGCCGGATCCGTCAGATCGTCGGCGGGAACGTAGACGCACTGCACGGCCGTGATGGAACCCTTGTCGGTGGAAGTGATCCGTTCCTGCAACTCGCCGAGATCAGTAGCAAGCGTGGGCTGGTATCCCACGGCCGAGGGCATCCGGCCGAGGAGCGCAGAGACCTCTGAACCGGCCTGGGTGAATCGGAATATGTTGTCTATGAAGAGCAACACATCCTGGCCTTCCTCGTCGCGGAAATATTCCGCTGCAGCCAGAGCAGTCAGGGCAACTCTGGCGCGGGCGCCGGGGGGTTCCGTCATCTGCCCGTAGATGAGCGCCGCCTGTCCGATGACGCCGGATTCCTTCATTTCGAGGTAAAGATCGTTGCCTTCACGTGTTCGCTCTCCCACGCCGGCGAAAACGGAGATCCCGCCGTGATGCATAGCGATGTTGTGAATCATTTCCATCATGACAACGGTCTTGCCGACGCCGGCGCCGCCGAACATGCCCATCTTTCCGCCCCGGGGAAAGGGCACGAGGAGGTCGATAACCTTGACGCCCGTCTCGAGAACGTGAACCGTTGTATCCTGTTCAAGAAACGAGGGCGCATCCCGGTGGATCGGCGCGTAACTCTTTGCACTGACGGGACCCAAACCATCCACCGGTCTTCCGATAACATTAAGGATGCGGCCCAGGCATTCGCGTCCCACTGGAACGGTAATGGGTTTGCCCGTATCAGCGGCCGCCATGCCCCTGACAAGACCGTCGGTGATATCCATGGCAATGCACCGGACAACGTTATCGCCGAGGTGCTGGGCTGCCTCTACGATGAGGTTGTCCTTTTCATCGCTGATGGCGGGATTGGTAATCGCAATTGCATTCAGAATGTTCGGAAGCTTGCCCGCTTCGAATTCAACATCAACGACCGGTCCGATCACCTGTACGACCTTGCCTGTGTTCATGCCACTCTCCTTATGTAAATTATCCGGCAGTGCTCTTTCCGCCACCCTCGATTACTATTGTGCTTTCGCCAGGGCTTCCGTTCCACCCACAATGTCCATGAGTTCGGCCGTAATCGACGACTGCCGCGCCTTGTTGAACTGGAGCGTGAGCGTCTCGATAAAATCCTGACAGCTCTTTGTGGCGTTGTCCATAGCTACCATCCGGGCGCCATGCTCGCCGGCAGATGTCTCCAGTAGCCCGCGATAGATCGATACGACAACGTATGCAGGAAGAAGCTTGCTCAAGATCTCGTCTTCCGATGGTTCATAGACATACGCGAGCTTGCCCACCGGTTCCTCGCCGGTCGCGTCGACAGCCGGCACCGGGAGAATCTGGAGTGCCTTCGGTTTCTGAGAGGCCACGCTCCTGAACTCGTTGAAGACGATATACAATTCGTCGTAAGCGCCGCTCAGGAAGGCCGGAACGGTTTCATCGGCGATCCGTCGGGCAAGACCGATATCGAATAGCCTGAGTGCATCGATATAC
>JAFGGB010000177.1 GCA_016930775.1 Deltaproteobacteria bacterium | reverse complement strand
CGGTCTTGAAAACCGTTGACCGAAAGGTTCGCGGGTTCGAATCCTGCTCCCTCCGCCAATTGATAATCCAAGACAGTCCAAAGAAGTCCAAAAACCCGTTAGAAATAGCGGGTTTTTTCTTGCAATTCGTCCAAGGGCGTGTTATACGATACATCAAAATCCGGCAGTTTTTGGGGCTTTTTTACCCGTAAAAGGCCCCCAAAGAAAATGAAAAGCCCCCAAAACAGGGAGGACGCATTTATGCCAAAAAGAATCACGCCGCTTTCTGAAGTCAAAGTACGAACCGCCAGACCTCAAAAAAAGGAATACAAGATTTTTGATGGGGGAGGGCTATTCCTTCAGGTTACCCCTTCGGGCGGGAAACTATGGTATTTGAAATACCGCCACAACAACAAGGAACAAAAACTTTCCTTCGGCCCTTATCCGGCAATCAGTCTTGTCGATGCGCGTAAGCGGCGCGACGAAGCCCGGCAGCAGCTTTCGCAAGGCATCGACCCCGGCGCTGTCAGAAAGGCCAGGCAGCAGGCTGTCGCGGCGGAGAAAGAAACTTTTGAGGCAGTGGCCCGTGAATGGCATACCGCTTTCACGCCGTCATGGACGCCACGGCATGGCGCGACTATCCTGAGCCGCCTGAATCATGACTTGATCCCCTGGTTGGGATCGAAGCCGATCCATGAAATCAAAGCGCCGGAACTGCTTTCCGTCCTGCGTCGGGCCGAGAGCCGGGGGGCGCTTGAATTGGCGCACCGGCTGAGAGCTATCGCCGGGCAGGTTTTCCGGTATGCCGTTGCCACGGGCAGGGCGGAGCGCGACCCGTCCGGTGATTTAAGGGGGGCAATCCCTCCGCCAAAGGTCAAACACCATGCCGCCATAACAGACCCGAAGGAGGTTGCGCCCCTTTTAAGGGCATTGGACGGCTATCAAGGCGGCTTTGTCGTCAAGTGCGCCCTGCGCCTTGCGCCGCTCTTGTTTGTTCGTCCCGGAGAACTGAGACATGCGGAGTGGGCGGAGATCAATCTTGATGAAGCCGTTTGGAACATACCGGCGCATAAGATGAAGATGAAGCAGGCCCACATCGTACCCCTTTGCAAGCAAGCGACAGGGATATTGCAGGAACTGCAAGAATATACCGGGGCGGGCCGTTATGTTTTTCCCTCTGTGCGTTCACATGCCCGGCCCATGTCTGAAAACACGGTCAATGCGGCGCTGAGGCTCGCGGGTTATGAAAAAGACACCATGACCGGCCACGGCTTCCGGGCAATGGCGCGAACCATACTTGACGAAATTCTGCATGTCCGTCCTGATTACATCGAGCATCAGCTTGCCCATGCCGTCAGAGATCCGAACGGACGGGCCTACAACCGGACCGCCCACCTTGAAGAGCGCAAGAAGATGATGCAGACATGGGCGGATTATCTGGACAGGTTGAAAGCCGGGGCCGAGGTGATACAGTTTAAGAAGGTCAAGATGTAACGAGCGCAGAGCGCAGACGAAAGGAAAGGATATGTCAACAGCCATACTGAAGAAGATCGACGCCCTGAAGGCCAAGATTGACGGCCACAGGCCCCTTGACACACATATGCTCAAACAAATTAGGGAATACTTCCGGATCGGCATGGCCTATTCGAGCAACGCCCTGGAAGGGAACTCTTTGACCGAAACGGAAACCAAAGTTGTCATCGAGGACGGAATCACCATCGGCGGGAAGCCTGTCCGGGATCATCTTGAAGCCCTGGGCCATTCGGAAGCCTATGACCTGCTTTTCCGGTTGGCGAAAGGTCGGGAGATCACTGAGGCGAACATCAAGGAACTTCACCGGCTCTTTTACTACCGCATCGATGCAAAGCAGGCGGGAAAATACCGGAAGCACCGGGTGATCATCACCGGCACGGATTTCATTCCCCCTGCGCCGGGCCTCATACCAGAGTTGATGAAGTCTTTCATTACAGACTTGCCGAAAGCGAGGGCGGAACATCATCCGGTCGAATTTGCGGCGATGGTTCACAAGGATCTGGTCACCATTCATCCCTTCATCGACGGGAACGGACGGGCCGCGCGGTTGCTCATGAACCTTGCCTTGCTTCAATCCGGTTACCCGGTGGCGATCATTCCCCCGATTCTTCGCCGGGACTATCTGGACACCCTGAACAAGACCCACAAGGGCGATGATGGGCCGTTCATCAATTTCATCGCCGGGGTCTGCTACGAATCGGCGAAGGAATATCTGAGGCTGTTGGAAGGCTGAAATACTGAGATTGAAGGGGATAGGTTGACGGACCGAAAACCGGACATATCCCACCGGCTGCCCCTTCAATAAACTTGGGATGATTGCGAGGGATGGCAATGCCGAAAATTCCGGCGAGAGAGAATTTAGAGCAAGTCAGCATAAAGCAAAAAGCGCGGCTCAAAGCTGTTAAGGAAGTGCTTTTAGAATGGTTGAAAGATCAATATCCACATATTGATAAACGCCATCTTCAGCCCCCTTTAAAAAGGGTTCTTTCAACGAAGAGCTTGGATGAAGCTTTTCAATTACTTCCATCATTCCTCAGAGAAGAAGTTAAAAGCAAAATATCCAAACTGCCTCTTGAAAACGATCGACTAATCGTTCCCAAGCCAACGTATGAAGAATTTATGCGGGATTTCCAAAGAATGAAGGCGGAAGAGCAACAGGCGAGTCGGGACTATGGACATAACGGCGGAGCAAAAAGCGGCGAGATAAAGAAAATAAAGGCAAGTGAATTGTATCAGCAGTGGCAAAACGAAGCTGAGAAATTATGGCAAAAAAACACCCACCTGAAAAAGACCGATGTCGCGAAACAGATAGCAAAGAACCTTGGCGGAAATCATGAATGGATAAGACAAAAGATTGTTAAACCTATTTGCGTAAGCTGAATTTATACCCCTGCGCCTTCAATATGGGTGAGTCGATCATGCGGATTATCGACGCGTACAGGGAGAGTCAAAAAAGATGAAGAGGCCGCCATGTCAAGAATAGACGAAAATGTTCTTATTTTTTGTGGGCTTTCCATCGGTGTCATCATCGGCTTTAAAGTGTGGCAATATCTCGACAGGCTCAGGATAAAAAATGGAGAATATATGTTTATCCCGAAACGCAGCGCTTATCAGGCGACGGCCTTGAATGCGGTGATCGCGCTTGTTTTGTTCCTCATTGCATATATAATCCACAACTTGTTTATTTACGCCGTCGCCTTTGGGATGCTTATTATTAATCCCTTTTTCTTCCAGCAAGAATAACTCTGAAGCAATACCCCCCTACAACTTCAATTAAGTAGTTAAATCATGCACTTGCCTATTGACCGGAAGTATTTCAATGGCTATCATTGAATCATTCAGAATCGCTTAAGCGATCAATTCAAGGAGGAGCGATGGAAGCGAAATACAGAATATCAGTACTTCCAAACGTAGGATTCTTAAGGCTACGGCAGATCATTGGTGACGCCAAAGCAAACCCGCCGATCCCGGCTCTGATTCCGGTCAGTAGATCGACATTCCTGGCGGGCGTGAAGACGGGCCGTTTCCCACGGGGGGTTAAATTGACAACGCGTTGCACTGCGTGGCGTTTGGAAGACATACTAAAAATTATTGCTGATATGGGGGGTAACTATGACAATGCCGCATAATATATTATCCGCACAAAAAAGCGCTTCTACAGAAATCACAGCAACCCTGACTTTCTCATCGACCGGTTATCTCCGGGCTGTTCTCTTGAACGCTCAAAGCAACGGTGACGAGCAGATCCTTGAACGCGCTCTGAACCGCCTTTTGAAACCCGATCACATTGGCTGGGTTCGGAGATTGTTCAAACATGGATGAAGCATTGTCAGCGTTCAAAGATGACTTTGAATCCTACTTCAAGATCGGTGTCTCGGATGATTATATCCTGATCCGTGGCGACTTCCCCATTGGAAAGGTTTCCCCAGGCGATTTTTCAAGGCTGTGTCGGGAGATGTTCCGCCGGAATGAGGAGATCCTGCACGATGGGAAATAACACCGGCTGGATCAAACTACACAGGTCCGTCATGGATACCCCGGAATGGCTGGCAGAACCCTTCACGAGGGCGCAGGCATGGGTTGATCTTCTTCTTCTCGCAAATCACAAGACGGGTTTCATCCGACGACGGGGCATCTTGGTTACCGTTGGACGTGGTCAAGTCGGATATTCAGTCGATTCGCTTGCAGCTCGCTGGAAATGGTCGAAATGCAAAGCGCTGAGGTTCTTTTCAGACCTGAAAATCGGCGGGCGCATTACACGACAAACCTCGGCAAATCCAGAACTGGACAGACATTCAGTTGACAATCAATCGAGAATCGAAAAAACGATACCGAAGAAATCAAGCGTAACCAGTTTAATTACAATCATAAATTACGAACGTTATCAGTCAGGCGATACCGAAAACGATACCGAAGAAAGACCGAAGACGATACCGGAACAAGAATGTAAAGAAGAAAAAGAAAGAAATATGTCCGATCCAAAATCGGACTCGGACTTCATGCGCTTTTATCAAGCATACCCAAATCGGCAGGCAAGAGCGAAGGCTTATCAGGCATGGAAGAAGCTGAAGGTCGGAAACGGTCTTCTGCAAAGTATCCTCACCGCCATTGAAAACCAGAAGACACACAAGGCCGCCTTGAAAGCACGGGGTGAGTTCTGCCCGGAATGGCCGATGCCGGCGACGTGGCTAAATGGGCGACGATGGGAAGATGAGATCCCCGTCGTGACCAAGACCGATGCATCGGGATACTTCAAAAAGACTTGGGGTGCCACCAATGCTTGAAGCCTGTCTGACGCCCGAAGAACGAAACCGCGCCCGCGCCTATGATGATTTATGTATCGAGCAGGCCAGACAGGCCAGAGAATACACGGACAGGCCGTTCAAAAATACGGCCCTTGCCGATCTGCTCAATGCCCTTATAGCTGAGGCAATGCAGAACATAAAGGAATACACCGAGGAGATCGCCCTATTCATGAAGTGCAAAGAAACCTTCAAGGACAGGGCGAGCGTTGATCGAACGAACTTTGCCATTTGGATGCTGCGCTACAAGATCGAGGAGAACCATGAAGACATCTACCGTTGGAGATCATACAAAAAGGAATCTTGCCGAATATAACGGCGAAGACAAGGTCATCTCATCTTACGAGGCGGACCTGAGCTTCAAGCAATCAGACGAACCCTTTTTCAAGGTGAAGAGCGGCATGCCCACTTTGGACCGTTATCTTGAAGGCGGCTTTGAGGGCGGCGAGCTTTACGCCGTGTCCGGACCCACAAAGAACGGAAAGACCCTCTTCTGTCAAAGCCTCACCGTGAACATGGACCGGCAGGCGCAACCGTCTTTGTGGTTTTCGTTTGAGGTACCTGCCCGTCAATTCTTGGCGAGGTTCCCAAAGCTGCCCTTGATCTACATGCCGATGAAGCTCAAGGCCCATGCCCTACCGTGGCTTGAAGAAAGAATCTATGAATCCTTCCATAAGTATCACACACGGATTTTCTTTGTGGATCATCTTCACTACCTGCTGGACATAGCCCGCTTGCGGAACCCGTCATTGGAAATCGGATTCGTGATTCGGACGCTGAAAAGGATTTGCGTGGAAGGCGGTTTTGTCGGGTTCGTCTTGTGCCACACAACCAAAGGGCGCGGAGGACCGGATCTTTCATATGAATCCATCCGGGATTCATCTTTCGTTTCCCAGGAGGCCGATTCGGTTTTAATGATCCGGCGAACTCCGGATGAAGGAAAGGATCGGGCAGCGTTGCGGATGGAGTTTCATCGAAGGACTGGCATCATCGAAGAGGGCCTTTTTCTGATCAAAGAAGCGGATGGGATGCTCGGGGAATGCGTGTCCGATGACAGACGGCCGCCAACACGGGAACGGGCGGATTTTAAATAAGCGGAATATTGGCCACAGCAATACCACATCAATGCCATGAGTAAGAAAGACGGATTTATAGAAAAGGAATTTGGAAGCTTGGGGCTTCTCCAGGGCTGGAAAGCGATAGGGCGCTATCTGGGAAGGTCGGCAAGGACAGCGCGTCGATGGAAGGATAGGGGCTTAATAATCCATTACAGCATGACGGGGCGTCCTTTCGTTTTCATCGCTGAATTGAATATGTTCATGCAGATCTTAGGTGAACTCGTAGAAGAAAACAGGGATCATGAAGGCTTGCGGAAACATGCCGCCATGATGCGGAGTTGCAAAGCAAGAAAGAGGACAAAAGAAGCTTCGGGTGTGGTTAGCTCGGAATATTGAAGATCGGGCTCAGACGATATTCCCTGTCGAGATGGTTCATTGCCGATATTTCTTCCACCGGCACGCCCTCCAGGGATTTGTGATCGAGACGCATCCTGAGAATCTCGATTAGCCTTTCGGTCGAGAATCCCTTGTAGTCTTTCGGTAAGCTCTTCCCGCTGATGTAGTCCTTTTCCATTATTTCCTCACATTGGCCCGCGTAGCCACAATCCCCCAGATCAGGAGAGGCAGCAACATTAGAAGCAAGAATATATAATCACCCTCACCTTCTCCTTCAACCGCATGCGAAAGAAGAATCCACCAGGCAGAGGTTACAAGGAGGCCAATTCGCGCCCCCCGATGTTTTACCCAAAACATTCCCCATACCCCAGCGAGCGGCATAATGCCGAAATTGAAGAAAAAGATATATTCTGTACTGGCACCCAAGAAAGCCAACACCCACATTACCGATAACGTAATAGATACCCGATATGTTGTAGATAAAATATTCATCGTTCAGAATTTCGATAACTATATTTCTTCCATTCTTCAAGCATTGCCGCATTTGATGTTATCCACCGCCCTTTGTAGTGGCAGGAATAATCTGCTCAGCGAGGCGGCTGGATTTCGGAGGATGCTTTCGGTACGCAGGTGAAGAATCCCAGCGCATTGATGTAACCAAGGCTGTCCACGCGATCCTCAATCGAATGTTCGCCGAGTGTGCATCCACGTTGTATACAGTGGTTCTCAATGGCAAGCGAGGCGGCCCGGGTCAAGAAGCTGGCGCGGGTAGTCCGCTCCGAAATCAGGGCACTTCCTTGATAAACAACTATCTGGAAACGATTTGAGCCCGCAACTTCGATCTTGTATTGAGGATCTGTGGGGATTGATTCCTTGAAATCGGTGTTGAAACTTCTGAGCCCATACTGGCCTGACGTGGCACAACCAAAGAGCGCCAGTGCGAGGAAGAGAGTGATCGGCCTTTTCATAGACTGAGGTCTCCTCTCAAAACGATTGAAAGATACTTTCGCAGCTTCTCAAGGCATTCTATAAGACCATGACATTCTTGTATTGAGATTTATATCGTCTCCGAATACCTGTCAACGAATAAGTTGCCCCTCATCGACAGGGGGAGATTATCCGCAATCTGGGAAATCCTCAAAGGCCGATTTCAACGGATGCCGATGAAATTGCCGAGGCGCTTTTCAGGAAGATGCGCTCTTCTGAGATGGATTTTAAGAAGTCAGGTCTGTAGTTGACAAAGTGTCTCGTTGTCCTTTATAAATTCCCTAAATATAGGCTTGCATCTTATCAAGGGTGATGGTAGCTTTCGCACCGAAAAAAAGGCGGTGATTTTTTAATTTTGGGGGCATTTTTAGGGGCATCTTAATAATCTGCGTCTAATTATATGTTTTGATATTGATTAGTTAGATTGTTAATTCGAATCCTGCTCCCGCCAGAAATAACAGGCCAGTACAATATCCGGAAGACTCCATCCCGAGGCGGCTTCCCAGATT
>JAFGGB010000176.1 GCA_016930775.1 Deltaproteobacteria bacterium | reverse complement strand
TGCGCGGACGGCGGCCGAGCGTACCCTCGGGAGAGCTGCTCGGGGTGCCGGAGTAGGGACAAGCCGCTCGGTGATGGGCGGTGAGGCCACGGGCAGAAGTTAGCCAAGGGTATAGTAGGTGTGGGCAGTCGGTCCGTTCGATTGGGACACTCGCCCTAAAGAGGAGAAACGGCAAAGCTCACCAAACCGGGAACGCCATACTGTCCTGACCCCGAAAGATGTACCACATTTTAAGCTAGAGATTTGCTATCGTAATTAGAGATTTGTTCTTTGGAATGGGAGATAACCTGATTATATGAAAAATGCCCGACTGGTTCCGTTTCAGCAGGGCCGATATGCACATGTCCCAGAGATTCGGTCACAGCGAGATCATAAGGGATTCTTCGGCAGGCAGGACCGAATAATCAGCGTCCTGCGTGAGGGGGAAGCAAGATTCAGTTAAGCATCCAGAGGGGGCGTGCCTGACTGATGGTCTGACGAACAATGAAACAAAAAGTTCTTTATATTCTGTTTGTGGCAATCTGGGGACACAGAATGAACTGGACGAAACATCAAAATATCTGAAAAAATGATCATGAAAATGATCTCATCCAGAAATGTTGAAATGTTCAAAGCTCTCTATTGATCTATTACCGAACCATCTAAATTCAAACGAGTATCGATGACCAGTGGTCTGTATGGGTAGCGCTCCTGCGCATCGTCAGCCAACTCGATGCCGATGCCGGGCGCATCCGGGACGATGATGTACCCTCCTTCAACTTTTAGTGGCTGTTTAACGATCTCACTTTTGGGTGCAATCCCTTCTCCTCCGGAGTATTCTTGCAACGCAAGGTTGGGAATGCAGGCTGCCAGTTGCACGCAGGCAGCAGTGCTGACCGGACTGAGCGGATTATGGGGGACGATGCCTACATAATTCGCTTCAGCCATGGCGGCAATTTTCTTGCTGGCCGTCAATCCGCCACACGCACAGACACATGTTCGAAGGTATTGGGCCGCTTTCCGGTTTAACAACATCGCAAACTCGTAGATGTTGTGGAGGCGTTCGCCTGTGGCTATTGGGATCTGGATGTTTTGCGCAACATAGCCCATGACATCGATGTTGTCGGGATAGATTGGGTCCTCATAGAAGTATGGTCTGAACTCCGCAATGCCTCGTGCTAATTCAATTGCTTCCGGCGGGGTCAGCCTCGTATGGATCTCGACGCAGATGTCCACGTCGTCTCCCACGGCTTCTCGGCAGTGCTTGATCGCTTCGACAGCTTTTTTGATTTTGCCTGTGTAGGTATCATAGTAAGGTATGTTGTGCGGAACGTCGAAGAAGGGATTCAAATGACCAACCGCCGTAAAACCCTTCTTTTTTGCATCGATGCATTTCTGGACCAGCTTTTCCTCGGTATCGCCGCGTATCCAAAGATACGTGCGGACTTTATCTCGCGTCTTGCCGCCCAGAAGCTGATATACGGGCACGCCAAAGTATTTCCCCGCAATATCCCAAAGAGCAATGTCGATTGCGCTCAAGGCTCCCATGATGGCCGTGCCGCGGAAGTGAGTCCAACGATAGAGGTACTGCCAATGATGTTCTATTCGGAGCGGGTCCTGGCCTATAAGGTAGGTTTTGAACTTTTGCACCGCAGCCGCCGAGGATTCCAGATGCGCCCACGCGCCCGACTCGCCCAAGCCTGTTATCCCCTGGTCCGTGTGAACTTTTACAAAGAGGTATTCATCGATAAAAATCGTCTCTACATCGGTGATCTTCATAATCCTGTGATTGCTCCTTTGATACGACATCGCTTGTCCCTGGGTGAACTATAGGAAGACCGGCCTTGTGTGTCAAGGAAACATCGACCGGAAAAAGCAGCGCTAGGCGCCAATGCCCGCGCCGAGGGGAAATTGGGACATCGGTCCTTATTGGAAAGCTGTTAACCTTTCACATTGCGAGTTTCCGGGACGCATTGCCCAATGTGAGGTGAGGCGATGCGATCGATACTGAACAAGCGCCTGCATTGCGTTGCGGATCGGCAGCGTCGCGACGTTCAGGGTCAAAGGGCAAAAGACCGCCGGTTACGAATATGCCGGGCGTTTGCTCCGGTCTTTCTGTCTGAAGATCAATCTGATGGGAACGGAGTCGAAACCGAGGCTTTCACGGATGCGATTCTCAAGATACCGCTCGTAAGAAAAATGAATCGCCTTCGGTTCGCGAACGAAGAGGACAAACGTAGGCGGTTTTGTAGAAATTTGAGTTGCAAAGCTAAATTTATTCGGTTTTCCGCTATGCCTGGATGGGGGCTGCCGTTCGATGCATTCTCTGAGGCTGTCATTGAGTTTCGATGTTGAAACACGGAGGGTGTATTGACTGTACACCAAGTCGATGAGATCGAATATCTTGGTCACGCGTTGTCCCGTCAGAGCCGAAATGGTTGTAATCGGCGCAAAGTCCAGGTACTTCAAGCGGTCTTTCACCTGATTGACATAAATGCCGATCGTGCTGTCGTCTTTTGTCAGGAGATCCCATTTATTAATGACAACAATCGTGGCGATGCCCCTCTCGAAAGCAAGTCCGGCGATCTTCGTATCCTGCTCCGTTACGCCGTCCTCGGCGTCGATAACCATAAGGGCCACATCGGAACGCTCTATGGTTTTAATGGCATCGACGACGGTGTACTTTTCCAGCGTTTGGCTGATCCTGCTTTTTCGACGGATGCCGGCCGTATCGACGAGAAGATACGAACGGCCGTTCAGTTCGAAAGGAGTGTCGATGGCATCGCGGGTTGTTCCCGGCACGGGATTCACGATCGTGCGATCATAGCCGAGGATTTTGTTCACGAGGGACGATTTGCCGACATTCGGACGGCCGATCACGGCGATTCGAACTCTTTCCTCAGTGTCAACCTCTTCGGCTTCGACGGCGGGAAAATGACTCACGACTTCATCGAGGATGTCGCCGATGCCCAGTCCATGCTGCGCCGAAAGCGTATGGAAACGTTCGATGCCGAGCCGATAAAAATCGGAGGTTTCGTGATCCTGCTTGGGAGAATCAATTTTGTTGACGGCATAGATGACGGGTTTCCGGGACATGCGGAGGATGGCGGCGATTTCAATATCCGATGCTATAAGGCCTTCTCTGCCGTCCATGATGAAGATGATGACGCTGGCCTCTTCGACAGCGAGCATTGTCTGCTCTCTCATCTGGATCAGAATCCGTTCGATTGATGCTGGTTCGAAACCGCCCGTGTCGATTACTGTGAAGAGACAGCCCTTCCATTCGGCTTCGCTGTAGTTTCTGTCGCGGGTGGCCCCCGGTTCGTCGATGACGATGGCTTTATTCGTCTGGGAGAGCCGGTTGAAGAGTGTAGATTTGCCGACGTTCGGCCGGCCGACAATGGCTACGATAGGTTTCATGGTATGTATGATCGCCCTGTTCCTTCCTAAAGATACCCGAACTCATGGAGCCGATTGGGGTCGTCGCTCCAGTTTTTCATGACCCTGACGAAAAGTTCGAGAAAAATGCGGGTTCCGAAGAACTTCTCCATGTCCAGGCGGGCATCGGCGCCGATCTTTTTCAGCATTGAGCCGCCCTTGCCGATGATGATGCCTTTTTGTGAATCCTTTTCAACGTTAATTACAGCCTTGATGCGGATTATATCTTTTTCTTCGTCTTCCTTGAATGATTCAATGAGTACGGCAGCGGCATAGGGGATTTCCTCATGGGTGAGGATCATCAACTTTTCCCTGATCATTTCGGCGGCAAGGAAACGCTCCGAGGCGTCAGTGATCAAGTCCTCGGGGAAAAAACGCGTCCCTTCGGGAAGGAGCGGCAGCACTGTCCTGGTCAGGTCGTCGACATTGAAGTTTTTCAATGCCGACAACGGCACTATCTCTGCAAAGGAATAGAGGCCTCTCAGTTCATCGATGGCGACGAGGAGGTCTTCTTTCCTGACGAGGTCTATTTTGTTGATGACAAGGATTACCGGCGCCGACGCCTTGCTGAGAGCATCCATGATAATCGCATCGCGAGAATCTTCTTTTTTCGAGGCATCGACGATGTAGAGGATGACGTCCATGTCTCCCAGGGTTCCCAGGGCCGTTTCCACCATGGAACGGTTGAGTTTCCCCCGGGCTCTGTGAATGCCCGGCGTATCCACAAAGATGATTTGACCGCCTTCGACATTTTTTATGCCGGTTATGCGGTTTCTCGTTGTCTGGGGCTTTGCCGTGGTGATGGCGATCCGTTCACCGATAAGGGCGTTCATGAGAGTCGATTTTCCCACATTGGGACGACCGATAATTCCTGCAAAGCCTGACCGTATGTTGTCCATTACTGTTCTGTTCTCCCGGGAGCGAATTCTTTCAAATCGGTTTTGAAGATTTTATCCTCGGCTTTAAGAAAGACGGCCGAAGAATTCATGGCGTCGTCCGTTTCTACTGAAAGTTCCAGTTGATCAAAATTGCGTTGGATGATTTTCATATTCCTGCCATTGATTCCCTTGAAATCAGAGAGTCGTGACGAATTGACAGCAAAAACAGCTTTGTTCGTTCGTGACGAAAGCCGTGAAAGAAGCGCCGTTGCTCTATCATGGAAGAGAAATCCCGCAACCAGGGTCCTGAAGGCGGGATGAAAGGGACCCGCCGCAATGTTCCCCGGCGCATCAAAATCGGCCGTGGGTTGCAGACCGATGCGTATTACAGGAATGCCAGCGCATTCAAAAGCAGTCAACGCCTCTGCGCACCATTCCACCGCCTCGTCTAAAGAGATGGGCCGGTAACGGCTTTCATTATACCACTGAGCCAGTATTGTGTCTTTAAAAACGATGGTGGGGTGAATCCGCACCATGGCCGGAGCAAGCGAGATTGTTTTCCTGACGGATGTCATGAAATCATGCTTGTTTTCACCGGGGAGTCCGGCCATAAGATGAACGCCGGCGTTCAGACCCGCATCACTGACGATTGAAACTGCCCGGCAGACATCTTCCGCAGAGTGACCTCGCTTCGTCTCCAGAAGCACCCGGTCAACAAGGGATTGAGCTCCGATCTCGACAGTCCTGACGCCTCGTCCTTTCAGGAAGAGGATGTTCTCGGTTTCGATGCGGTCAGGTCGCGTGGAAATCCTGATTGCCTGGACGATCCCGGATCGCAGATACGGCGAAGCAAATTCCAGAAGCCGTTTCTGATCGTCAGAATTCAATGCCGTAAATGTTCCGCCGTAGAAGGCTATTTCCGCCGGCCGGTCCGGCGAGGACCTAGCAAGGTATGACTCGATATCGTCGCGGAAGGTCTTCTCGTCGGGAAGACCTGGCCCTTTGCCTGCAGTGATCTTTTCGTTGCAAAAGACGCAGCGATTAGGGCAACCGGCGTTGGGGATGAAAATGGGAATGATAAGGGGTCTCCCGGATTTTTTCATTGGTCCTTTCCTTGTCCCAGAACACGGAGGGCTTCCCGCGCCGCCTCTTGCTCAGCTTCTTTCTTGCTTTTCCCCTGGCCTACGGCGGCGGCTGTCGTTCCGACGGAGACTCGCACACGGAAGATCTTGTCGTGATCGGGGCCGGAATCACCCAAAGGATCATAGCGAGGCATGATCCTGAAGGCTAGCATAGTGTATTCCTGAAGGAGCGTTTTGGGATCTTTGTCCATGAGGTGGGAGTTTTCATCCTCGACGAGCGACAGGAATAATCTTTCGATAATAGCACGGGTCGTTTCATAGCCGCCGTCCGTATAGATGGCGGCTATGACGGCCTCGAATGCATCGGCCAGAACGGAGGGCTTCCGCCGTCCGCCGGATAACTCTTCGCCTCTGCCTAAAAGAAGCAGAGCGCCTATTGAGAGCCTTTTGGCTGTTTCAGCCAGGGGCTTTTCGTTCACCAGGGACGACCGGATCTTGGATAGTTGACCCTCCGGGCTGTTCGGGAATTTCCTGATCAACAGGTCGCTGATGCAGAGTTGCAGAACGGCGTCGCCGAGAAATTCAAGACGTTCGTTATCGTCAACTGCACAATCCTGGTTCTCATTCACATAGGAACGGTGGGTCAGTGCAGTATCCAGCAGGCGCGGATTGGAAAATCGATAGTCGATAGCTCTTTCCAGGACAAGGAGTTCCTGTATGCGGTTTTCATTCATGATCGGGCAATTCTCCCCACTATTGCATCGGAATGGGTGCGATAAGCATCCACAGTGACCATCCGGTTTTTCAGAGAGGGGTCTGCTCCTTCTACGAGGACCGTGATGTAATTATCGGATAGTCCCTTCAAAAGGCCCGTTTCTCTGTCGATTGCGCTTTCCAGGAGCACCTCGACGGTCTTTCGAGAGTAATTCTCGGCGAAGGATTTTCGCTTTGTTGCTCCCAGGATTCTCAGTTCAGCAGCACGACGTTTCTTTACGTTCTCCTTCACTTGATGGGGCATTGCCGCTGCCGGGGTTCCGGGACGGCGGGAATACGGGAAAACATGAAAATAAGCGGCGGGCAGGGTTTCGAGGAAAGCCCTGGTCCGTTCGAAGGATTCCTCGGTTTCTCCAGGGAATCCCGTCATAACATCGATGCCGATTGCTATGCCCGGCAGCTCTGTGACGAGACGCTCTATGAGGTTTCCGAATTGGGCCGTCGTATATGACCGGTTCATTGCACGGAGAATAGCGTCGTCGCCGCTTTGAAGAGGGATATGGAGATGCCGGCAGAAGCGCTTCGTGCGGGCCAGAAAAGAGATCAGCTCGTCGCTTATCTCCAAAGGTTCAATAGAGCTCAGTCGAAGCCGCGCCATGGAGTCTGAATCTTCGATCCGCCGGAGAAGAGAAAGGAGATCCGTCGGTGGATTCAGGTCGCGGCCGTATTGACCGAGGTGAATCCCCGTCAGAACGGCTTCCCGATATCCCTTGCCCGCAAGAACATGAAGACGGTCAAGAACATCGCAAGGCTCAAGACTTCGACACCTGCCGCGCGCATGGGGAACGATGCAATAGCTGCAGAAATTTTCGCATCCGTCCTGGATCTTGAGAAAAGCTCGTGTATGACCGTCGAAGAATGTAGCGGGCGAGGTTGAAAAGGTCAATGGACGACGGATGTCGCCTACCGCTACCTGCGGTTGCGAGCCGTCTATTTTCTGAATCATCTCGGGGATTGCGTCTTTTTCGGCAGTTCCGGCTACCAATGAAACGCCGGGAAGGCGGGCCAGAGCGGCCGAGTCAACTTGAGCGTAACAGCCGGTGACGATGATGCGCGCTGCGGGATTCGACCGGTGAGCTCTTCGTATGAGCTGACGCGACTGGTAATCAGTTTTTCCCGTAACGGTGCAAGTATTTATGATGAAGATGTCCACACTGTCGGCGAATCCCGCAATTTCGTGACCATCTCTTTTCAGAGTTTCGGCTATTGACGCGGATTCGTACTGATTTACCTTGCATCCCAGTGTCATGATGGAAATCTTAGCCATGGCGACATCCCCGTTCGATCCAACCGCCGCCGATGACCGCATCGCCGTCGTAGAATACAGCCGCCTGTCCCGGAGCGACGGCTTTCTGGGGCGTATCGAACTGAACCGTTGCAGACAATCCAGTTCCGACTTGGCCTTCGCCTGCCTGTTGCTTCGTCAGGATTACCGTTGAGTCAGCTCCTCCGTTTCGATATCGTATCTGCGTTGACGCCCTGAAAGAATCGCCTTCGTTTCGTTCCTCTGAGACCCAGGATACATCGCGGGCGACAAGGCCGGTGAAAAACTGCTCTTCATCCCGCCCGACGATGACCTTGTTTTCCGCGCTGTCAATGGCGACCACATAGTAGGGTCTTTCGGAGGCAATGTTGAGACCTCGACGCTGTCCGATAGTAATTGAGTGAATGCCCCTGTGTCTGCCCACTATTTTTCCTGTCGTATCGATTATATTGCCGGGAATCGAGGGGAGGGCGCCTTCAGAGTTCTCAAGGAAGGTCCGGTAATCATTGTCGGGAATGAAGCATACCTCCTGACTTTCCTTCGTTGTCAGGGCAGGGAAGCCCAAGGCCGCCGCCTGTTTTTTCAATTCATGCTTTGCAATTACAGCGTTCGGCAGAATCATTCTGGACAGTTCTTCCTGGCCGAGTTGGGAGAGGAAATAGGACTGGTCCTTTTTCGGGTCCGTACCGCGGCAGAGTCGGTAGAAGCCGTTTTCAAAGCGGACCCGCGCGTAGTGACCCGTTGCGATTAATTCAATTCCTCTTCGGTTGGCCTCTTCGATGAGTGTCCGGAACTTGAATCGCTTGTTGCAGACAATGCAGGGATTGGGCGTTCTTCCATCACGATACTCCCCGACGAAATAATCGACGATCTCTCTCTTGAAGACAACAGCTCCGTCGACCATGTGGAAAGGAATTCCAACACGCTCCGCCACATTTTCCGCCGCTGCCCGGCCGGTCGAAAGGCAGCCATTGTTTATGTACAGACCCTCTACATGAAAGCCTTGATCCTTTAGATTCACCGCCGCCATGGCGCTGTCAACGCCGCCGCTGAGGCCGATGATGATGCTCGTTTTTTTCATAATCGATGAACTCGAAAAATCTCTGAACGGCCTTTTCGGAGTCGGGTTCCGAGAAGAGGTACGAGATACGGTCGGTGCTTCAGCGGCCTTGAATTTCCGTATGGCCGGTCACGTGTTTCACCCTGATGACTGAGAATGAATTCCAAGTCGCAGTCTCAAATAGATAGCCATTGTTGCGAGACCTTCATAATTCAAAGACTTAGCCGGCGGCGAAACAGGCGGCGAAGAATAAAACCTTCGTGCCTGTAAGTCAATATAAAAGAAGAATTGTCCGGATACAAGCTCCAGCAATGGCATATGCCGTTATATCCCGGAAAGACGAGGCATGCCGTCATGAGACGATGCAATCATGCCGGATCAATATTGACAGCGTCATGGCGATTTGCTACGCATCTTAAAATCGTGCATATTCTTTGACTGATTTAATGCCGTGAACGAAAAGCCTTGAACACGGATTTGACAAAGCAGCGGCTCGAAATGAGAAGATCATGGAGAAAAAAAGTAATCAAAAGACGATAGCGGTTTTTTTCACGGGGGGAACAATATCGATGATTCCCCGCGGCGAGGATCACGGCGTTGTGCCGAGCGAAGATTTCACTAAATCTTTCAGCGATATAGCTTCCTCTGCACATAATGTGAATCTTGAATTTATTAATTGGTCGAATCTTCCCAGCCCCCATATGACGCCATTGCTCATGTTCAAGCTTGCGCGGGACATCGATCGCATGCTTCAGAATCCGAAAGTGATCGGCGCCGTGGTTCTTCACGGAACCGATGTTATTGTTGAATCGGCCTATATGGCAGATCTGATTCTAACCTCGATGAAACCGTTGGTTTATACGGGATCCATGCGGTATTACAGCGAGATGGGTTACGACGGCGTGAGGAATCTCATCAATGCGATAAAAGCCTGCCTGCTGCCCCTTCCGGCGGAAACGGGCGTAGTTCTTCTCATGACGGACCGCATCTTTTCGGCTAGAGACGTCGTGAAAATCAATTCACTCAACATAGATGCCTTTGAAGCCCCGGAAAGCGGTCCCGTGGCCTACGTGGCCGGCGAGGAGGTTTTGCTTACTCGCAGACCCCTGAAGTCGCCCCGAAAGAAACGACCCCATATTGATGCTGCGGCAATCGAACCGAATGTCCCCCTACTTTCCTGTTACACGGGCATGGACGGAAGTCTCATAGCTTGTTTAAAGAAACAGGGCATCGCGGGACTTGTTATGGAGGGTTTCGGCGCAGGGAATGTGCCCGCGGTTATTGTGCCAATTCTGGAAGATTTGATCAAGGATGGAATCCCGGTGGTCTTGACTACTCAATGTCCCGAGGGGGGCGTATGGCCTTTGTACGCATATCCCGGCGGCGGTCTGGATCTCGCAGCCAGGGGCGTTATTCTCGGCGGTCGCCTTTCTGGATCGAAGGCTCGAATCAAGTTGATGGCAATTCTGGGAGTTACCCGGTCCTCCGAGCGTATCAGAGAGATGTTTCGTGAAGATTAGATCGCGGACAAGAAAGAGCCTATCCTTTTTTCCTTAATGTAGACAGGAGCACGGCAGATTTTAGAAGATTTTCCGGGCGTTGGCGCTTTCGATTAGAAACCTTAGGAAAAAACCAAGAACAGAACGACACTTTTTATATTTCTAGAAATCATTCTATAAATCCATCACAGATCAATCCTGCACATGGCGGTTTTTCTGCCGGAATGATGAGAGCCATAACTCCTGCTGTAAATATAATAAATAATTCCAGTACATTAATGAAGAAGCGACAATAGGCGCTCATTATCTCTGATAGTGGAACGCCTTTTGCTGATAAAGACATATAAAGAGAAGGCAGCGCATGATCGTTCAAATGGGAGAAATTGGATCTTAAGATAAAGGAGCGTCACTATGAAGAGTCACGATTACTGGTCGATATTTCCACGGATGCCGCGGCGTGTGGAAGTGGGCGACATAACGATTCGGGATGGTTTTCAGCACGAGGAGAAGTTCATATCCACGGCGGCCAAGATATATTATGCCGAGGAGATGATTTTGGCGGGCTGCAGAAATATGGAAGTGACGAACCTGGGCAGTCCGGCGGGCATACCGCAGTTTCGGGACGCCGAGGAGGTGTTGGCCTATTTGCGGGGCGAACGGTTCAGGAAGCGGTGCGAGAAGGCTGGCGTAGACGTTGGTTCGATCACGATCACGGCGGTGACGATTCGCGAGAAGGCGGTGGATCAGGCCATCGAGTTGAGCAAGCGGGGCATCGGTCCGGACCGGTTATTGATGATGGTTTCGACGGACGAGGAGCATCATTTTGCCAATTCGGGCACGACGTTGCCGGAGTATTGGCGCGAAGCTGAGCGGTGCATCAGAAAATGTCGCGACGCCGGCATGACGATGTGCGGGACGGTGAGCACCATTTGGGGGAGTCCCATCAGCGGCGCGACGCGGCTGGAGGATGCCGTGGAGTTTACGAAGCGGTGGCTGGAGATCGGCGCGTCGGACATCGAGCATGCCGATCACGACGGTTCGGCCTCTGCCGCCGAGGTTTATCGCTATTTTTCCATGATTCTGGACGAAATGCCCTATCCGGAAGTTCATCTCGCTCACTTTCATGAGACGAAGCGGGTGGCTTCGGCGTCGGTGCTGGCGGCGTTGCAGGCGGGCATTGTTCGATACGAGGGGACCTTTGGCGGACTGGGCGGTCAGCCGGCGAACTTCCTGGATGACACGCCCGTAAGAGGCACCGGGGCCTACTACTATCGGGATCCCCGGTATGTGGGATTGAACTGTATCGAGGATCTGCTCGTCATGATCGACGAACTGGGGATTGAGCACGGCTACAATATAGACCGCGTGCTGGAACTGGGAAGATTTATGGAGAAGACAGTGGGTCGGCGTCTCCGATCTGAGGCGGTGGCGAACGGTCGGACTGCTAAAGACGGACACCGGGAATTTGCCCGGCCTGGCCTCAAGCCCCGGAAGGAAAAGCTCGGCGAAACAACCGGCCAGATCTGGCCCGATGAATGGAGCGAAACGCCACAGTTGCCGGAACAGTATCGTTAGCGCCCACGCTTGATCGACGTCATGGAATTGCAGGGGAAGTTATGTTACTGGCGACAAATGCCGTACTGCTTAATTTTATTGTACAGCGTTGCCAGAGATATTCCAAGTTCCCGGGCTGCCATACGCTTTCCCTTGACGGAATTATCATGATGTTTCAGTGCCTTGCTGATGAGTTCTTTTTCGGAAGTCCTCACAAGGTCGGACAAATCGGATGATTTTACGTTGAGATTCTTCATTACGGGAAGATGCTCAATCCGTATCATGCCGTCGTCGCAGCTGTTGGTGGCGAACTCAATTATGTTGAACAATTCACGCACATTGCCGGGGAATTGGTATTTCGACAAAAGATCTTCTGCCTCAGGAGCGATCGTGAATGTCCGATGAAATTTCCGGCTCAACTTTTTCAAACAGTGATTTATCAGGTGGGGGATATCCTCGGGGCGGCTGCGCAGCGGCGGTATTTCAAGAGGCACAACATTAAGCCTGTAAAAAAGGTCGTTGCGGAACTTCATGTCGGCAATGAGTTGATCGAGATTCTTGTTTGTGGCCGATATGATTCTTACATCGACCTTGATTGGTTTCGTTCCTCCTACTTTTATGAATTCGTGACTTTCCAGTACGCGCAAAATCTTCGATTGGAGATCTAATTCCATATCGCCTATTTCGTCGAGGAAGAGCGTGCCGTTATTGGCAATTTCGAAAAGTCCGAGCTTGCCTCCCTTTTGGGCGCCCGTAAAAGCTCCCTCCTCATATCCGAAGAGCTCGCTTAAAAGGAGATGGGGCGGAAAGGCGGCGCAGTTGATAGCAACAAAGGGTTCTTCCTTCCTGGCGCTTGCGTTGTGTATGGAATGGGCGAACAATTCTTTTCCTGTGCCGCTTTCTCCGGTAATCATGACAGAGGCATCGCTGACACTGATGCGTTGTATATGTTTTTTTAATTTTTCAATGGGGATGCTCACGCCGATAACATCGTCGAGAAAGAACAATGCCTTGTGAAACTCTTTCATTTTCGACGAGTAGATCATGATCTTCTTGCTCAGGCTGACTATTTCCGTTATGTCGTGCAACACCGAAATTCCGCCAATAATGCCGGAATTGACAATGATCGGATGTACGTCGGCAATATATTCTATCTTGTCGACTGTTCGCCTGATCCCCCGCAATGACCGGCCTGTTTTAAGGGCATCGGGAAGCTTTGCGCCCTTTCGCACGTCGCCGACGTATTTCCCTATAATATCGTTTTGTTCTACACCCGTAAGGCGAGAATAAGCATCGTTGATAAACAGAACGACGCCGTTCCGGTCGCTGATCAGGATCGCATCGTTAACGGAATTGAATATAATGTTAAGCAGAGGATCTTTGCTTATCTCGATGAGTTTGGATTCCGTCAGGTCATTTGGCAGCATTGCGGTGATACTGTTTTTCATAAAGCGGCTCCCTGCTAAAAGCGGCCCAGCCATATTATAGGCCGGATATATTTCTAAAATTTTAGAATATTTCTAGAATCTTCTTTGCATATTGTCAACGAATATGTTTCGGTGAACATGGCAGTTGATTTTCTGCTTCGATCGAAGATGCGGAAAAGCAGTCCTGTCCTTGTTTCAAATAATAGAGATGCCTTTCAGAACAACCCCGGTCGCCATGGCATGTATGTTGCTCCAAACTAAAATTATATAATATTGTATCATGTTATTAAATAAAGAAGGAACTATGTTCATGAAAATTAACGACCGGACGGCGGGCGCGTTAACTAATATTCGAGTGTTGGACCTTACCCGCGTTCTTGCCGGTCCCTTTTGCACTATGCTGCTGGGAGACCTCGGCGCCGATATTATAAAGATCGAAGCGCCCGGCTTAGGCGACGACAGCCGCTCGTTCCCACCCTTTATCGGCGAAGAAAGCGCCTACTTCATGAATCTCAATAGGAATAAACGAAGCATAACCCTGGATCTAAAGACTCCCGAAGGCAAGGGCGTCTTTCTCGATCTCGTGAAATGCTCCGATGTCGTTATAGAAAATTTCAGGCCCGGGACCATGGAAAAGATGGGCCTGAGTTACGAAGAGTTGTCGAAAATAAACCCCTCGATCGTCTATTCCTCCATATCGGGTTTCGGACAGTACGGGCCGTACCGCGATCTGCCGGGATACGACATTATAGGCCAGGCAATGGGAGGCATCATGAGCATTACAGGATGGCCCGACAGTCCTCCAACGAGAACAGGGACGGCCATAGCCGACGTTCTCGGAGGACTCTGTTCCTGTATCGGTATCCTGAGCTCCCTCATGGCCCGCAAAAATATCGGTCGCGGACAGCACGTGGACGTTTCGCTGGTGGATTCCGTGGTATCGGCCATGGAGACTATCATACAGATCTATCTCGTTGAGAAACGAGAGCCGCAACGGGTTGGCAACCGATACGAATTCATATATCCCTATGATTCATTCCCCGCGAAAAATGGCTGGATCGTCATCGGCATCGGCAACGATAAGCTATGGAGAGAATTCTGCAGGGCTATCGGGAGGGAAGATCTCCTTGAAGTCGAGGACTATAAAACAAATGTCAGTCGAGTTAAGAACAATGCAAAGGTGAAACAAATCGTCGAGGAATGGACCCTTCGCCACGACGTAAAAGACGTTGTCGACTTCCTGTTGGAACGGAAGATTCCCTGCGCTCCCATCTACGGAGTGAAAGATATCGTGAACGACGAACATATAGCGAAGGCACGGGCGATGATCCTCGATGTCGAGCATCCGACGGCAGGACCTACAAAAATAGTCGGGTTGCCGATAAAACTTTCCCATACGCCTGGCGCCGTCAAAACACCGGCGCCTCTGCTCGGCCAGCATACCGACGAAATTTTGCGGGAGGTTTTGTCGTATTCAGAAGACACCATCGATCGCCTTCAGCAGAAAAACATTTTTTGATGTTTCGAGGTGATCGAAACCTAAGATAAGAGTAGATCAGGGCTCATTTCATAGACGGTGAAATTTGCACGACCCATTGCGTGATATACTGTCATGCATTTAAATAAAAAATACGTGAGGAGGATTTGATCCATGAGACGAAATCTTAGTTTTTTAGTAATAGCCATCCTGGCGGTCTCACTGATAGGCCTTCCGGCTATCGGGCAAGCGGCCAAAACCAGGATATCCGTAGGGGGTAACGGTGTTGGGGGAGTCTATTATCTCTATTCCGGATCGCTTTCTACAATTATCAACGCAAAGGTTCCAAATGTTCAGGCAACGGTTGAAGTATGCCCAGGGTCATCGGTGGAGCATGTGACGAGAATGCAAATCAACGACATTCAGATCGGCCCCGCAATGAACGACGTGGTGTATCAAGCAGTCAGAGGGATCAATCGTTTTAACAAGCCGCAGGACAAGGTCAGAACCCTCTTTACAATGTATCCCGCAGAACTCCAGGGCGCTTCACTTGAAAAGGACGGTCTGACGACTCCGAAATCTCTGATTGGCAAAAGAGTTTCCATCGGCAATCCCGGGACCGGTACAAGTGTTATGACAAGTGCCGTTTTTGAGGCGCTTGGCATTGACATAAAGGATATGAAAATACAGAATCTCAACTGGAATGAGGGCGCGCAAGCGATCAGGAACAATTCCCTTGACGTCCAGTTTGGCGCTATTGCCGCGCCCGCTCCCTTCATTATGGATTTGTCGGCAACTCATAAAGTAGCCCTGGTCAACTTCAGCGATGAAGAATTGGCGAAAATACAGGCGAAATATGAGTATTACGCTCCCTTAACCATCAAGGCGGGAACCTACCCGGACATCAAGGTTGCGGTGAAAACTCCCGGCATCTGGAACTCCATGCTGGCGACGGCGGAACTGTCCGATGAGCTGGCCTACGAAATCACCAAGGCGGTTTATGAAAACATCCCCACATTGCAAAAGGTATATAAAGGCGCTGATTGGGCCACGCCGGAAAATACCATGAAGTATGCAGTCGCTCCTCTGCATCCCGGCGCGATCAAGTATTATAAAGAAAAAGGGTTAACCATTCCCAATAGATTGATGCCGAAGTAGATCGCTTCAATAGAGGCCAATGCAGCTTGCGGTGGATCGGGACCGGATGCGCATCCCGAAATGGCCGGTTCCTTTCCACCGCTAGCCTTCCAAGAAGTTGTACAGTGTAAAATCAAAGAACACTCTACTTGGTATGATGGAAACCAAAGTAATGTTCTTGGCAGATTGAGGAGTAGATATCATGGGTAATCCCAAGAATGAAACATTTGTCATTAGGCTCATCGCAGCCATAACTATTGCTTTGGTGTTATTCCATCTAATCACAGCAGGGTTGACCATGTTGACCGCGTTCTTGCAACGAGGCATACATCTGACCTTTGTCCTTGTTCTGTCTTTTTTAATGATGCCTCTCCGGAAAAGGGACGATGGAAAAATATCGATTCTGGATTGGTTTTTATCGCTGCTGTCTCTCGCCGTCGGCCTGTACATAACGATTTTTTATAAGGACATTCTTTACCGGCTGGGAATATTGACCACGACCGATATTATTGTAGGGTGGATTATAATTCTATTGGTGCTGGAGCAGGCACGGCGAGCTACTGGAAATGTATTGGTGGTAATTGCCGGTCTTGCAGTTCTTTACCCGCTTGTAGGGAATTATATACCTGGAATTTTGGGTCACAGGGGATATGGGTTCGACCGAGTAGCTTCCCAAATGGCGATGTCGCTGGAGGGCATATTCAGCGCTCCCTTGGGGGTTTCGGCAGAGTACATCGTATTGTTCATTTTTCTCTCATCTCTTCTTGGTCAGTGTGGAATGGGAGAATATCTTCTCAAGCTGGCGCTTTCAATAGCAGGCAGATTTACGGGAGGGCCGGCTAAAACAGCGGTACTTGCGAGCAGTCTCTTTGGGACAATCTCGGGAAGCGCAGTGGCGAACGTCGCCGGAACAGGGACGTTCACGATTCCTATGATGATTAAACAGGGTTTTCCGCGACATCTGGCCGGAGCGGTGGAAGCCACTGCCTCTACTGGCGGCCAGCTCATGCCGCCTATCATGGGGGCTGCCGCATTCATTATGGCTCAGATACTGGGCGTTTCTTATGTCACTGTTCTCGGCGCCGCAATCATTCCGGCTCTCTTGTACTACTGGTCCGTATTCATGGGGATTCACTTTCATGCCTTGAAGTACAAGATGAGTCCTCTGGCGCCTGAAGACATCCCTCCCTTTTTTAAAACACTTAGAGAAGGCATACACTTTCTCGTGCCGCTGGCACTGCTGGTCATACTGCTGGTGGTCGTCAGGTACACTATTAACAAGGCTATTTTTTACACGATAATTGCAACTTTTATCATCACGTATTTCAATCCAAAGACGCGCATTAACTGGGGTAAATTTAAAGGCGCATGCATGGATGCGGCGAAGAATGTCCTTACAGTCGCCGGAGCATGCGCGGCAGCAGGACTTGTGGTGGGAAGCATCACCATGACCGGTATCGGATTTAAAATGTTTTCACTTATCATGTCTCTTTCCGGAGGCATACTCATTGTTGCATTGATTATTACAATGGCAGCTTCGACGGTCATGGGCATGGGCGTTCCCACGACAGCCGCATACATTATTGTGGCCGTGACAGCCGCACCGGCGCTGATGGATATGGGGATTTCTCCCTTGGCCGCCCATATGTTCGTTTTTTACTTTGCCGTCCTTTCCGCCATAACTCCTCCCGTAGCCCTGGCGGCTTTTGCCGCAGGCGGGATAGCCGGCGAGAGTCCCATGAAGATCGGCTGGACTGCTGTGGGGCTCACCATAAGCGCCTACGTTGTGCCCTTTGCATTCATATACAACCAGGCTTTGTTAGGATCGGCGCCATTTCCTGAAATAATGAAAGTGACAACAACGGCCGTAATTGGAGTTACTGCCGTTGCCGCCGCTTGGACGAATTACCTCTTTGTTCGTCTTGGCATTATTCAGCGTCTGCTGTTTGTTGTAGGCGGGTTTCTGGTCATCATTCCTGAAGGGATGACGGATATATATGGATTGGGTTGCCTGATAGTCGGTTTGATAATGAATTTGGTGACTAGAAAAAAAGTGCGTGCGACATCAAGTATTCAGCAAAGAGGTTGATATTAAGGAAGCAGAACTCCCCGTTTCATCATAAAAAATATTGCAGAAGGAGGACGGGAGAGAAGAGGTGCTGATCATGAAGCCGAGCGTCGGATTTATCGGATTGGGATCGATGGGCAAGGGAATGGCCCTGAACATGCGGAGGTC
>JAFGGB010000175.1 GCA_016930775.1 Deltaproteobacteria bacterium | reverse complement strand
GGCTTTGCCGCCCACGGCCTTCGTCACTTCTATGTTGTTCGGTTGTTAGACGCGCACGGTTGCAGGCGGAGCCGGTATGTCGCTCCTAAGGATGAGGAGGCCGCTAAGTATAGGAGCCTGATTCAAACTGCCTGTAATCCTGCCGGTCATCTAATAACTCACACCAATCTCAAAATATCAGTCTTTATAAAAGAATAAAGGTTCCACTGTCAATAGTTATTTTTATGAATGGCTTATGCATGGAATTTTTCAACTTGCAATCAACGGCAGTCCTGCGGCGATGCAGATGGCAGCCAAGGCGCCGCAATCGGCAGCGGTAAGTTTGAATTCTCGGAGGTGAGTGAATTCGCCGGCGCCGTATCCGCGCCCTTCGATTGCCGTGGCCGTTTCCTCGGCGGTTCGGAAGGAGTTGATCAGCAAGGGGAGGGCCAGGGTCCCGATGGTCCTGACTTTGCCCGGCAAACCTCCTTTGCGGAAATCAACGCCTCTGGCCATCTGGGCCGTTCTCACTCTCTGCCACTCGTCCAGGAAGATGGGCATAAAACGAAGAGCCAAAGCCATCATCATCGCGACATCCTGCACGGGAACGCCGACGGCTCGTGCGGGGCGCAGAAGCCTTCCGATGCCGGCGATGAGTTCCGACGGCTTTGTCGTCATTGTAAACAAGGCTGCGGCGATCACCATCAACGCAAAACGCCACGTCACAGTCAGAGCCCGGATGAGTCCTTCGGTGGAGAGCAGCTCTCCTGAAACTGCATGAACAGTGTCGGATTCCCCCCATACGAGGCAGTGCAGGACGAAAATAACGGCGAAGAAGCTGAGGAAAGGTTTTAAACTTGAAATAACCCTGAGTACAGCGAGGCGCGAAAGGATAACAAGCCCGGCCATGAGAAGGCTGTGCAGAACGAGGACGGACAGGCCGGCTCTCATGATGACAATGCTCAGGAAGATCGATGCAAGGATCTTTACCCGGGGATCCCGCCCGTGAATGAAGGACTTTCCTGGCACGTAGACGCCGAAACCTTCCATATTACGGAACTCTCGGCTGCGCTTCGCTTCGCCTGCCGCAGACGGTTGAACGAATTTCCGCAACAGCCTCGTCGAGGGTCAGTATGTCCGTCCGGACCGGCTCTCCCGCCGCCCGTAGCTTCTGCATCAGCGCTGCCGCCGCGGGAATGTCCAACTGGAGACCTGCAAGCAAGAAAGGATCGCAGAAAATCTGACGGGGGGCGCCGTCTCGAACTATCCGACCGTCCTTCAGGACAATAATGCGATCGGCGCCCAGAATGTCTTCCATGTGATGGCTTATATGGATTATGGCCACTCCCTGCCGGTTTATTTCGTCGATAACGGCAAGAACCCGTTCCCGTCCCGCGGGATCGAGAAAGGCCGTCGGTTCATCAAAAATTATGTGGCGGGGCTGCATGGCGAGGATGCCCGCTATGGACAGAAGGCGTTTTTCTCCGCCCGAGAGCTTGTGGGTCGATCGCTCCTGAAACCCCGAGAGACCGACGGCGCCGAGGCAGTCGTCGACGCGACGGCGAATTTCTTGAGCGGGAAGAGCGAGATTTCCCGGCCCGAAAGCCGTATCCTCTTCGACGGTCATTCCGACGATCTGACTTTCGGGATTCTGAAAAACGATGCCCACTCTCCGCCGAATTTCGGCTGCCGTGCCAGCGTCGGTTGTTTTAAGCCCATCGACGATGATCCGCCCCTCCGAGGGCAGCAGAAGGGCGTTCATCAATTGAACGAGAGTCGTTTTTCCGGACCCGTTGGGACCAATAATGCCGATATGCTCGCCGTTATCGATAACAAGGTTGATGTCATCCAGAACAAGGGGCCCAGATCGGTTGTATCGGAAACCAACATGCTCAAGTCGAATCATGCCCTGGCCTCCCGAAAGGGGATCGTTGCGCGGAGCCTGCTGCCGAGCAGAGTTGCGGCGATGATTTTTACGGCGTCGCCGATCTGGAAGGGGAGGAATCCCACGACGAGGGCTTTTTTCAGTGGAAGATGCGCCACGGCCATCAACTGTCCGATTCCGAAGCAGTAGAGAACGATGTGACCCGTTATAATGGCGCCGGCGATCCACAGCGCCGTCGGTTCTCTTCTGATTTTCACGATGGTTCCGATGACGAAAGCGGCGACGACGAAGCCCACAAGATATCCGCCGGTGGGGCCGAGTAGAACGCCGAGGCCCGCCTTCCCCCCGGCGAAGACGGGAAGTCCGATAATGCCGAGGAGGATGTAGATTGCCTGGCTCATTGCGCCCAGTGATCCGCCAAGGAGCGTTGCCGCAAGAAACATGAAGAAGTTCTGAAGAGTAATGGGCACCATTGGAAGGGGAATCATGATATAGGCGCCCACGGCAGTCATGGCGCCGAACAGCGATACATACATCATGTCGCGAATTGATCTGTTAGTATGCTCCATTGATCATTTCTCCTCCGCTGAGAAAAGAGATGTCTCCCGAAAAAACGCGGTGCATTGCGCCGGCCGCGTCCTCCAACAGGAGAACTCCGTCCGCTCCGATGTCTTTCACCGTGCCTTCCACTGTACTTGAAACTGCGTCGATTAGGACTCTCTTTCCGATTATCGACGAGAGTTCTTTCCAGCGGGCGAGGATTGGGGCGAAACCCGCGACTCCGAGCAGTCGGTAATTCCGGTCGAACCGTTCGACATATGCCTGGAGAATCGAGGTTCTCGAATAGGTCCGCCGGGTTTCTGCGAGAAGCGACGAGGCCCGTTCGCTGATTTCCTGGGGGAAGGCATCCCGGGGAATGTTCACGTTGATGCCTGTGCCGACGACGACGTAATCAATGAGGTCCATTCCGGTGCTTATCTCCGTAAGGATTCCTGCGATTTTCCGTCCGTCCGCTTCGATATCGTTCGGCCACTTGATGGTTACATTGAGCTGGGTCACGTCTGTTATTGCTTCAGCCAGCGCTACGGCGGCGAGCAGCGTCAACTGCGGCGCCTGGG
This sequence comes from Deltaproteobacteria bacterium, assembly GCA_016930775.1. GTDB lineage: Bacteria > Desulfobacterota > Syntrophia > Syntrophales > UBA2210 > JAFGGB01. The sequence continues at coordinate 3,463 of JAFGGB010000175.1, read as the reverse complement.
CCGGCGTCAGAGTTGGACGGAGAAGAAACGAACAGTAGATGCCCAAGCGGACCGGAGAAAACCAGAAACGTCCACGACGACCGCGTCCTGCGGTCTGTTCTTCCGCCACTACGATTGTGCCGTCCGGCGCTCCGTCTGCGGCCAATTCCTTCGCGATTTTGTTCGTGGATTCCGTGCGGGGGATAGAAAAGATCTTCCGTCCGATGGCCGTTGCAACGAGCGCTCTGCTGAGTTCAGCCGAGGACAGGAGATCGGCCGCTTCCTCGAAACGATAGCCCTTCTTCCGGGCGGAATCGATCCTGTGGCCTTCGTCCCGGAGTTTTCGGACATGCTTCCAGATGGCAGCACGGCTGAGTTTCATGTCCCGGCCCATGGATTCGCCGGAAACCCAGGCGCCTCTCTGCGCTGCAAGGAGCGATAGGATGTTGTCTTTGGCAGGCATGGTCCCCATTCCATTCCAAGCATTCCTGGGCGTTCATACTATTGCCGCGAAGATATGTCAACCCAAAAGGAATGAAAGGGGTTTACAAATGATGAGGGAAAGAATGCCAGGCCAGGGACGGCTGTTCAAAACACAAAAGTCAGAGCCGTTCCTCCATTGATTTCAAGCGGCGCCAGAGGGTTGTCCTGCTGATGCCCAGCTTTTTCGATGCGGCTTTTTTGTTGAATCGCTCGGTTTCCAGAGCCTCGTAAATATTCTTGTACATCAGGCGGTCGGAAATATTTCTGCTGTCGCTTAGAGAAGGAATCTTGTCTTCGGATTTTTTCTGCTCCCGCTTGCACGAATAGGCATAGACCTCTTCATAGAGTTCATTAAAAATGGAGTCGTTGAAGTCGCCGTCTGAGAGAATCACCAGTTTATCAATTACATTTTGCAATTGCCTCACATTGCCGGGCCATTCGATGAGCGTCAGTTTTTTTAAATACTGACGCGGTATCGTTACGGGCAATTTATTATGATTTTGCGAGGACTCGCGAATGAGAGCCTCGACAATAACCGGTATATCGACGGATCTTTCCTTCAGCGACGGTATCGAGAGAGTGAGGACGTTCAAACGGAAGAAGAGATCTTCGCGAAATCTTCCTTCCCTCACTTCTTCGCCGAGATCCCTGTTGGTTGCCGCAATGACCCGGACATTCACCGGTATGAGTTGATTTCCCCCGATCCGCATCACTTCCCGTTCCTGGAGAACTCGGAGCAGCCTCGCCTGCAGACTCAAGGGAGTCAGGGCGATTTCATCGAGAAACATCGTGCCGTTGTGCGCCAATTCAAAGAGACCCGGACGTCCTCCCCGTCGGGCGCCCGTAAAAGCGCCTTCCTCATGGCCGAATAGCTCGCTTTCGAGGAGTTGATCGGGCACGGCGGCGCAGTTAATGGAAACAAAGGAGCCATTGGCTCGATTGCTGTAGTTATGTATGCTTTGAGCGAGGATTTCCTTGCCTGTGCCGGTTTCTCCGCTTATGAGCATAGTGGAATCGGAGATAGCGTATTTCTTTGCTCTCAGAATCAGTTCTTCCATGGATCTGCTTTTGTAAATCATATTTGAAAAGGTGTATTTTGCGCGCAGATGCTTCGAGAAGGTCCGCCTGACGGCCTGCTCGGCCTGAAAGACGTTTTTGATGTCTTTGAACGTCATGACGGCGCCCGTTACCTCGTTGCCGACGACAAGAGGCCTGTAATTCGTCAAAAAGGACTCGCCGTTGATACGCTCGACCTTGTTCCAGGAGGTTTGTCCCTGCCGTAGAACTGTATTTATTGAGCTGTCGTGCAGGATGGATGTCAGGCTTTTCCCGTTGACCGGTGTTTCCTGCAGATTCAACAATTCCTGGGCCGCTTTGTTCATGTTGGTTATTGTGCCTTCGCGGTTTACGGCTATGATGCCTTCGAAGGTGGTATCCATAATGGCCCGGTACAGGAGATGTTTCTTCTGGTCCTCGCGCAGCGATTCAACGATCGAGATTGCATCCTCCAAAGTCGATCTGACTGCTTCGAGAGTTGTCTGAAGAATTATCGAATGAAGACCGTGCCGGCCGGCGTAGAGCTGTGTGTGCCCGCCGCCGATAACCACCTCGCATTCCTGGGATTTGCCCCAAATGATGGCCTGTTCGAGGCTGCTCTTGTCGTGAAATCGACCGAGGAGAATTTTTACGTTGAAAATCTCTTCAAATATGTCTGTTTCGATTGTTTCATCGCCGAAGACCGTGAGAAGTATTTTCTTGCCCAGTTTGGAGGCGTCTCGAATATTCCTGCACAAATCCTCGGCGCTGAACCGCGCGGCCAAGACGGGTACCTTTAGATTTTCACGCAGAATGTGAGCCGTACCCCGGCGGCTGATGATGATGTCGACGCCCTCGCGGATCATCAATGAGGCTTCATACAGGGCATCGTCCAGGCTGTTTTTGGCATAGATCGGATCGATGTTGAAGAGCCTGGCCGCTTCACCGCAGATATCGAGAAATTGCTCCGTCGAACATATGAATCCCACCTTGATCTTCTGTCCGGTCATAAAGGCCCTCGTGTTTCATTGTTTCTTTAACACTATTGAAACATAATGTTTTGTCTATTGCAACACAGGTTTTCAATTTGATGAGATGTATTGATACATATATTAATGATATCGAGATATTGAAAAACAATTGCCAGTTGGCATGATTATTTCTAGAACAGTGTGAGCAAGGGCGGGACCTGGTGGAAGATCGATGCCGGGTCGGCGGTGGCTCAAACATTGGCATGTTATTGATTACATTGTCATTATAATAACCTTGGAGGAAACAGAATGGCTCAAAAGGGTATTCGCGAGTATGATGCCAAGCGGATGTTGGCGAAGGCGTTGGCTTCTCCGGACGATAAGGCTTTGTCCTATAATGGCCGTGTCGTTTTGGTAAGTCCCGGTACGGACATGCAGAGGCTTCCCCAGGATTGCGGCTGGCTTACGGAATCTAAATTGGTTGTAAAGCCGGACCAGCTTTTCGGCAAGCGTGGAAAGAACAACCTTCTTCTTCTGGATGCCGATTGGAACTCGGCCAGGAAATGGATCGACGAGAGGATGAACAAGCCGACGACCATTGTTCAGAACAATGTGGAGATTGCCGGCGAGTTGACCCACTTTCTCATCGAGCCGTTCATTCCCCATGAAAAAGAATATTATGTAGCGATCACGACGGAACGGGAAGGCGACGTAATTCACTTTTCTCCCCAGGGGGGGATCGATATCGAGAGTCAGTGGCATACGGTTAAGCAATTGAGAGCGCCCGTAATGGGGGATATTGCCGACGAGGATCTTGCCGCTGTTCTTGGCGATGAGGATGACAATCTGCGGCCCCTGCTGGCCGGTTTCATAAAGCGCCTGCACCGGTTCTTTGTGGATTATCACTATACATATCTGGAGTTGAATCCCTTTGCCGTCAAGGACGGGGCGGCAATCCCCCTTGACTGCGTAGCCCGGGTTGATGATACGGCAGC
>JAFGGB010000174.1 GCA_016930775.1 Deltaproteobacteria bacterium | reverse complement strand
CCATGTATTGTAGGATTCGATAGCGATGCATGGGAGGGAGGCGCCCCCCAAGGATGGGAACTGACAATCAACGCGGGGAAGGCGAACCTTTCGCTGGAGAAAACCGACGGAACAGTCGCACTCCTTCTTAAAAGCGATAGTGCGTCGGCCTTCGGAATCTCCAGAAAAGTGAACGTCGATCCTGCGGCCCATCCTGTCCTGCGCTGGAAATGGCGAGTCGATAAACGTCCCCCCGGCGACGTACGGTCCTTCAGAACCGACGACCAGGCAGCCCAGCTCTATGTGCTTTTCAGGGAAGTCTCCTGGCCCGCGAAGCTCAATTCGCCGGTCATCGGTTATATCTGGGATGACGGCAGCCCCAAAGGCGCCGCGGTGAAGAGCCCGCAGCCTCTTGCGATGATGGTTCGCTACATCGTACTGAGAGACAAGAGGGATCCCCTCCGCACATGGATGGAGGAGGAACGGAACGTTCTCGACGATTATCGGCGACTCTTCCCGGATATCGAAGATGCGAAAATCCGTCCCGTCGTCGGTCTTTCCATCTATATCAATTCCCACCATACGGGCAGCGAGGCCGAGAGCCGCATTGCCGACATCCGCTTTCTTCCCTCCGGCAAATGAATCGACACAATCAGCCGAACGGTGTGAATGACAATAATACGTTTTTTCCGCAGCGCGGGGCTGCGGCTCTGCAAAGACCGGCAGCTCCTGAAAGGGACTGCCCTTCGGACTTTCCCCCGTTGCAATCGTTAAGTCCCGCCACAGAAGAATCGCATCATTCAAGAGAATTGACGCCGAATCTTGTTGACGAGGATATGGGCGCGGCGGGTCGGTTCAGGCAGTCGATAGCCCCTGCAGCAGGAAAGCGTTAGCCGCGCCGCTTCGATAACGCCGATCCTGTGCCCCGGCGAGACGTAAAGCGGTTTAACATTGTTTTTGGTCCTCAGCGCCATTCCCACGACGCGTTCCTGAAAGTGCAGCGGTTCCATAGCGCCTGCTTCGCCGGCCACGGATCGATGGTTTCCCACGAGCCGCGTCTTGGCGCACCCGATTGCAGGGATGTCAAGGAGGAGTCCCAGGTGGGAAGCGATCCCGATGCCTCGGGGGTGGGCGATTCCCTGGCCGTCAAACAGCGCAATGTCGGGTTCGCAACGGAGTTTTTTAAAGGCCGCCAGGAGAGGAGGACCTTCGCGGAAGCTCAGAAGTCCGGGAATGTACGGGAAGGAAACCTGCTCGGTTATTGTAGATTCCTCTATTGTTTCCAGGGTTTTATAATCGAGCAGAACCACGGCGGCGTAAAAGAGATTGCTGCCCCTGGCATAGGAGACGTCGGCGCCGGCTACCCGTCTGATATTCGTGCAGTCGCCGCCGATGACGAGCTTTTCGGCAAGCAGCCGCTGTAGAGAGAGGGCCTCCCCGTATGTCAGATCCCAGGAGTGGAGCGACCGGATTTTCATGAATCTTCGGAATTTGTGCGTCCACGGTTATCGTTGCAAGGCCTGTAAGCATCCAGAATGCAACGAGCCCTTTCGATGTCGCGACGGATCTGTTCCACCAGTTTATCGGCGCTAGAAAATTTGATTTCATTGCGGAGCCGGTCGATGAAGAGTATCTCCAGATGCTTTCCGTAGATGTCGCCCTGAAAATCGATGAGATGAACTTCCGTTGAGATTTCGGGATTTTCGAAGGTAGGATTGTAGCCGATATTGAGGACTCCCCGATAACTGAGCCCGTCCGTTTCCGCTGTGATTGCATAGACGCCGACGGCGGGGATTACCTTGTCGGCTTCAATGTTTGCCGTGGGGTAGCCGAGAATCGATCCCCGGCGATAGCCCCTGACGACAGTGCCCCGGACGTTGTAAGGCCGTCCCAGCATCCTGCAGGCCAAAGCGACATCGCCATCGAGTATGGCAAGGCGAATGCTGGTGCTGCTTGTTATGATCTTCCCCGTCTTGATTGCCTCGATCTTCTCGACGGAAAATCCCAAACGGTCTCCGAAGGCCTTGAGGAAATGCCAGTCGCCGCCCTTATCTTTTCCGAAGGTGTAGTCATAGCCTACATAAATTTTCCGCATGCGGAAGGCGTTCCATAGAAAATCGCGGATAAAATCTCCAGAGGACGTTGTGGCGAACTCTTTGGTGAAGGGGAGAACAACGACCGCGTCGATGCCGATGGACTCGATCAATCGCAGTTTTTCGTCCAAATGGGTGAGAAGGAAAAAAGGGCGCCGTTCCGGGTGGAGAATTTTCTTGGGATGGGGGTCGAAGGTAATTACGACCGACCGGGACGACAACCGCCGGGCTTCCGTGACAAGCTTTTGAAAAATGGCCCGGTGTCCCAGGTGTATGCCGTCGAAGTTGCCGATGGTGATGATCGAACCTTTGAACTCCTCGGGGATTTCTTCGATTTTCCGAATGACCTTCATCGAATCCTGCAGCCTTTGATTTCCGGGGCCGGTCTGTCGTTGCCGATCGGCAGCCCTATTTCCGATCGCCGAGGGAAGTCAACATAACACGTATCACCTTATTTTCAAGCGATTTTTTCTTGACTTCCCGGAAATCGCACAGTATAAACAGTGCCCTCTGCATGCCGAAGTGGCGGAACTGGTAGACGCGCTAGGTTCAGGGTCTAGTGGGCGTACGCCTGTCCGAGTTCGACTCTCGGCTTCGGCACCATAGAATGTAAAGAGGGCGTAAGATCAGCATCTTGCGCCCTCTTGTTTGTGACAGGGTGCAGCCGGGTGCGCGTCGAGACGATTGACGGCTTCGCGGTTGCTTCCCGGAATGAGATGGCCGTAAATGTCCACGGTCATCTGGATCGTGCTGTGTCCCAAATGCTCCTGCGCGTAGACGGGACTGGCGCCTACGCTGAGCAGAAGGCTCGCGCAGGCGTGCCGGAGATCGTGAACCCGCATGTCTCTCAATCCTGCTCGCAGCAAGATCCGTTTAAAAATCCGTCGTATGTAATTTTGTTCGATCCGCTTGCCCCTGCGCATGAACAGGGACTCGGCCAGGCGTCCCGATCCCTCCTGAAGCGCCTCTTTCATCTGTGCGACATAGCAAGATCGCAATGTTTCGACCAGACCGTCAGACATGTCGACCCGGCGCACCCTTCCTGTCTTTGTCGGCCCAATGCTCCCCCGTTTTGTACGAGCGCTTCACCTCGATGAATTTGCCGTTCCAGTCGATGTCTCCCCACTGCTGACCCAGCAGTTCGCCCAATTG
>JAFGGB010000173.1 GCA_016930775.1 Deltaproteobacteria bacterium | reverse complement strand
GTTTCCGCCGCCTCGTCCGTTCCCATAGCAGCGGGAGAATCGGAGTTCACGCGCTTCGGCTTTAGGGATCTTATCATCCGCGGAGGAATCGCCGTCGTACAGCCCGACCCGGCGCGGGCCGGCGGCATTTCCGAATGCAGGAAAATCGCCGCCCTGGCGGCGTCGCACAACAGGAAGATTTCCCCCCACACGGGAGCGTCGGGCGCATTGTGCGTCGCTGCGGCGCTTCAGTTGGCCGCCGCCTTTCCCCATTTCACCATGTACGAGGATATGATCATAGAGAACCCCTTGCGCGACAACATTCTCCGGGAATCCCTGCCCGCCATCGAGGGGGGAAAAATCGCCGTTCCAGACGAGCCCGGTCTCGGCGTTAATATCGACGAAGAAAAATTTGAGCAATACATCGAATAGGTTGATGGTGGAAAGAGAACGTAAACGATAATAATACCGGGATCGCGATTCTGCCGGCGCCGTCATATTTGCTGAACGGAGGCGATGGCGAAGAAAATATTGCGGGCAAGGAGTTGCCGGTCCCCAATTTTCCCTAAGGAGGAAATCATGAAAAGAACATTTCAGCCTAGATTGTTTTTCATTGTAGCGTTAGTCGTCCTCATGACAACGGTTGTCTCAACGGGACAGGCCGTCGCAAAACGCCAGATGACGATCGTCACGGCCGGCGTCGGAGGGGCCTGGTATCCCATCGGCGGCGTTTTGGCCAACCTCATTACGAAAAACATTCCCGATACGGCTGGCACCGTCACGGGAGGCGGCGGGATCGCCAACGTCTTCAGCGTGGGCAGCGGCAAGGCCGATATAGGATTTGCCTTTCCCTCGGACATAGCAAACGCCCAAAAGGGCCTGGATGAATTCGCAGGAAAGCCTGTTGCAAACATTCGAGTCATAACGGCCATCTACCCGGGAACGCTGCATATCGTGGCGCGGGCCGACAGCGACATCAAGACCATAGCGGATCTGAAGGGCAAGATACTCTGCGTGCCGCCAAAGGGCAACACGGCAGAAAAGATGGTCCGCAAGGTGCTGGCCGTCTACAACCTCAGTTACAACGATCTCAAGAAGGTCAATTACCTCAGTTATTCCGACTCAGCGGACCTCATAAGGGACGGCCATGCAGACATCTTCATGGCCATGAGCACTGTTCCGATGCCAGCCCTCAATGATCTCGCGAAGAGCAAGCCCTTGCGGCTGATCCCCATCGACAAGGAACACATGGCGAAACTCGAGGCTGACAATCCCGCCTACTTTGAAAATGTAATTCCCGGCGGAAGTTATGAGGGAGCGGCCGAACCGGTCAGCTTCCCCGCCATGACGACGTTGATCATCACACGATCGGATCTTCCCGCAGACCTGATCTATCAGATCACGAAGACCATGTATGAAAATAAAAAAGACTTTGTCGCAGTCATCAAATTGATGGACGAGATGAAGATAGAAAACTGGAAGCAAACCGGTGGCGTGCCTCTCCATCCGGGCGCTGAAAAATTCTACAAGGAAGCAACAAAATAATCTTCTCACGAACCGCGAGGGGAGCGGAGACCGACGGTTTCTCGCTCCCCCATTTCTGGACGACGAGGCGACGATGGATAATGTGACGAAGGCTCTTGAAAAAGAGGAGGGGATGAAAAGATCCCTCAACGGCCTTGCCCTGAACGTGATGAACGGCATCGCCATTGTCCTCGCCTTGTATACGCTCCACACGGCCATATTCGGCATGACCGATGCCATGCGATTCCGATCGATTCACCTGCTCCTGGCGCTTCCGATCGTTCTTCTTCTCTACCCGGCGGCCCGGCGGTACAGGCAAAGCATCCCTTTGTTCGATTATCTTCTAGTCGCAGTCTCGGTGTTGTGCATAGGATATTTCGTACTATTCTCCGATGACCTCAATAATCGAATCGTCTTTGTCACGCCGCTCACGACGGTCCAGTATCTGGCCGGCATAGGCCTCACGCTGATTATCCTCGAAGCGACGCGTCGCGTCGTCGGGCTCGTCCTGTCTCTCATCAGCATACTCTTTATTGTCTATGCCTTCTCCGGTCCCTTTCTGCCCGAGGCCATAGGCCACTCGGGATTTTCCCTGTCCGATGTCGTCGAACAGTTCACCATGTCATCCGAAGGCATATTTGGAAGCGTTTTGGGGGTCATAGCCACATATGTGGCCATGTTTGTCCTTCTGGCGGCCTTCCTTGACATATCCGGCACGGGCCAGTTTTTCATCGACCTCGCCATTGCCATGACCGGGAAAACACGAGGAGGCCCGGCAAAAGCGGCCGTCATCGGGAGCGGCCTCATGGGAAGCATCTCCGGCAGCGCCGTTGCCAATGTCGTCACGACGGGCACTTTCACGATACCTCTCATGAAGAGAACCGGCTACAAAGCCGAATTCGCCGGCGCCGTCGAGTCCGTCGCTTCGACGGGGGGACAGCTGATGCCTCCCATAATGTCGTCAACGGGATTCATCATGGCGGATTTTCTAGGCATTCCCTATATAAAGGTCGCCTTCGCCGCGTTCATCCCGGCAATGATGTATTATATCGCCCTCTATGTGATGGTCGACGCGGAAGCCTCGCGGCTCGGATTGAAAGGCATTTCCAAAGAAGATCTTCCCCGCCTCGCCGAGGTAATCAAACGATGGTTCCTGTCCATTCCTCTTGTTGCCGTTGTCTACGCGCTGGTAGCCGGATATTCTCCCATGACGGCGGGATTGTACGCCTGGTACGCAACGATTGCCCTCATAGTCCTCGCGCAGCTCAAGGGAATTACTCCGAATCTGATTAAGGGGATACTCAACGCGCTGTCCTCGGGCATGAAGAATCTTGTTCCCGTATCGATCACCGTCGCCTGTGCCGGATTTATAATCGGAGTCATCACGCTCACTGGATTCGGCCTGAAAATCACCGGCCTTCTTATTTACCTTTCCGGAGGTTATTTGCCGGCGGCGCTCATTCTGACCATGCTCGCCTGCATAGTCATCGGCATGGGGCTCCCCACCCTTCCGGCTTATCTGGTATCGGTGGCGCTTATTGTTCCCGCCCTTGCCGCACTGGGACTGCAACCGGTGGTAGCCCACTTCTTCGTTCTCTATTTCGCCGTCATCTCCTGCATCACCCCGCCGGTGGCGATCGCCGCCTATGCAGCAGGCGGCATAGCAAAAGCCAACCCCATGGATGTGGGATGGCAATCGGTGCGTCTTGCTTTTGCGGGCTACCTCGTGCCGTTCATTTTCGCCTATCAGCCTCAGCTGCTTCTTATTGGAACGCCCATCGAGATCATCAACGTCACGATCACCTGTCTGGGCGGCGTGACTGCCCTGGCCTGGGCGACTATAGGATTCCTGAACACGAAGATGAATATCCCGGAACGACTCCTGTTCCTTCTCAGCGCCTTTCTCCTAATCGACGGCGGCCTCGCCACCGACATAGCCGGTCTTGTCATCCTCGTCGGCATGTACATCTATCTTAAAACTAAACAGCGGAGAATCGCCGTACGCGGCGCTCTACCGGAAAAGTGAAGGAACGTGATCCGATGGAATTATGCGAACCGCAGACCATGAAACAATGCGAAGACCTTGTCAAGGGACTCGTTGACGCCCACATCCACGCGGGACCGTCGCTCATGGCCCGCGAAATCGATGCGTGGCAGATGGCGTGCGAGGCCCGGCAGGCGGGTTACAGCGCCATCGTTGTCAAAGATCATCATATCCCTTCCGTCGCTGCGGCCCGCATCATACAGGATCACGCCGATGTCCGGGGCCTGAAAGTCTTCGGGAGCATCGTTCTGAACAGTTCCGTGGGCGGTCTCAATCCAAAGGCCGTCGAAGCGGCCATTGGCTTCGGCGCGGCGATCGTCTGGATGCCCACCGTTTCCTGCGAGAATCATGCGTTGAAGCACGGCGGAAGGGGTCTTAAATTTCCCAGCCTGGCGCAGAAACAAAAAGTTCCTGAACGGATGGTGCAACTTCTCGATGATCGGGGAAATCTCGCACCCGAAGCGATAACTGTCCTTGAAGTCATGGCGGCCTATCCCGAGGTCGCCCTGGCCACGGGGCACGGCAACCGCGTCGAAGTGGACGCCGTCATTCGCAAGGCCGCCTCGCTCGGCATCCGCCGCATTATCGCAACGCATCCTTCATACATGGTCGACGCCGCGATGGAAGATCTCGTCGCCTGGACTTCCCTTGGAGCATACATCGAAGTGAACGCCGTCACATCGGTTCCATCGTCGAACTTCTACTGCATCCCTCCGCCGACGATAGCCGGCATTATCCGCAGCCTCGGCCCGGAGAAAATAATCATCAGCTCCGACTACGGGCAGAAGGGCAACGGCAGTCCAGTCGCCGGCCTGCACGCTTTCCTTGCATTGCTGGTGAATGAAGGGATCGAGCCGGCGGCGATAGAACGGATGGTCAGGGATAATCCCTCTTATCTGTTAAACCTTTAATACGGACGAGGAGGTCTGTATGACGACAACCGATGCGGTCAATTGGAACGATATGGAATGGGAGAACGTACGCCCCGGAATACGGAGAAAGGTCTTTCACGGCGAGGGGTGCACCGTCGCATACAACGAGGTGAGGCCCGGCCACGAACCGAAACCCCATTCCCACGATTACGAACAGATCGCCTATATCGCCAGTGGAACGGCAATCTACACCGTGGGCGAAAAGGCCTTCGAGATGACGCCGGGAAGCATCGTCCGCGTGCCTCCGCTGGCGGAACATTTCATCATGGCGACGGGAACGGAACCCTGCGTCAACATCGACATTTTCACGCCCCGCCGGACGGATTACCGCCAGAGTCCGATCAAACAAACGAGGTGATGGACCGATGATGCCGAAACTGAAAAAAAAGCTCTGCTCCGATAGCATTGCCGTAGGCACTTTTGTAAAGATGCCGACGCTTTCGGTCCTCGATATGCTCGGTGACGCAGGCTACGATTTTGTTATCATCGACATGGAGCACTCCCCCCTGGATTTTCATTGGGTCGAGGCCATGGTGGCGGCGGCCGACGCCGTAAAGATGAGCACGGTCATCAGGGTGCCGGACAACCAGGATTATCTCATCGTCAAGGCCCTTGACCTTGGCTGCGACGGCGTCCAGATACCGATGATCGAGACGGTCGAAGGCGCAAAAAAGGCCATGCAAGCCGCGCGATATTACCCCCTGGGCAACCGGAGCATTTCCTTCGCAACGAGGGGCGCCCGCTACGGCGCGGTTCCCCGCCCTGAACACATCAAGGAATCGAATGCAGATCAGATGGTAGTGGCCCAGATCGAAAGTTTGTCGGCCGTGGAACAGGCCGATTCAATAGCATCTCTCGCCGGCATCGATGTCCTCTTTGTCGGACCGGCCGATTTGAGCCAGTCTATGGGCATGCCGGGCCAGTCATCGGACCCGAGAGTCATGGAATGCCTGCGCCGAGTAGGCGCTGCGGCGGAACGGAACCGCAAGGCCCTAGGCGTTCATGTTAACAGACTGGAGGATGTGCCGGAGATGATGGCCTGCGGCGTCACGTATTTTGTGTACGCATCGGATACGGCTTTCTTCCGCCGCGGCGCCCAAGAAGCTCTGCAGGGGATTCGGACGATCCTGAAGATTTGATCGTCCCGAGGCAGAAACATAATTCAAAGGGAAAAGAGATATGACGCATTCGAGGAAGTACGCAGGCTGCATACAAAAACCCTACGATTCATCGTCAGAAGAGCATCGCGCCCATAAGACCGTTCAGGGAACGGCCGCGGCCATGCGCCGCTGGACCTTCTGCGGAGACGGCCACCTTCCCGAATCTTCGATCCGGGTCACCATGCGGCATCTTCAGGAGATACCCCCCGATTACAAGCCCCATGTTGAGACTCACTATCACGACGCGGACAAACTATATATCCTCCTTCCCGACGGCGACAGCAATCTCGAGGCGAGGGTCGTCCTCGACGGTGAAGAATACACGGTCCTTTCTCCCGTGACGATTTTCATTCCAAAGGGCCTTCCCCACAGCTACAGGCCTCTCAAGGGACGGGGCATATTGTTGATGATCCTCAATGTGCCCTGCTCGGAACACTACAACAATCACACGTTTTCCGTTGCTTGACGAGCGAAGGAAGCCGCCGGAGGAATTTTTTCGATGAAATTGTGCACCTTTCAGAAAGGATTGTCCACGAGGCTCGGCGTCAGGAGAGACGAAGAATCTATCGTGGACATAAATCTTGCCTACGCTTCGCTTCTGGCCGAAGAGGGCGAACCCAAGGCCTCTTCCCTGGCCGATGTGATGATTCCTCCTTCCATGATTCCGTTCATCGAGGGCGGGAAAAGCTCCCTTAAAGCGGCTCGCAAGGCCCTTGACTACGAAACAAGCTGTCCTGAAAACGAAACTTTCGTCCTCAGGATCGCCGATATCCGCATCATGGCCCCGATAAGCCGTCCTTCCAAAATCCTCTGCGCTGCCGTTTCCCGGAAAGACACCTGGGATCGGGCCATAAAACCGCCCGATCCCAGGCCCACCTACTTTGCAAAGCTGCCATCCTGCATCGCGGGACCCTATGATCCCATCGAGATCCCCGACATCGGCGTCGTGGGGCCGGAAGTGGAAGTGGCCGCCGTACTGGCGAAACGGGGCAAAAACATTCCCATCGAAGACATCGACGATTACATTTTCGGTTACACCATTCACAACGATATCACGGCGCACGAACTGCGAAAGAAGTCCGAATGGATAACGGTGGTGCGGGAAAACGGAACACAGGAAAGGCTTACCTACCAGGGACGGTACAAGTGTTTCGACACGTTTGCGCCCATGGGACCCTGGCTCGTCACGAAGGACGAATTCGGAGATATCAACAGGCGGGGCCTGAGCATGGTTTCGCGACTCAACGGCAGCATTGTCCAGTCGGGAACCACGGCCGATACGGTCTTCCCGTTCCCTCGCTTCATTCAGTATCTTTCCGAGGCCCATACGCTGGAACCGGGCGATATCGTTTCCGGAGGAACCGTCCTTCCGGCCCCAGGATGGACCATGATGACCATCGATCTCAGGAAAATCGGCGGGGTCCTGGAGTCGGAAGTCGAGGGAATAGGCACAATGAGAAACCCCCTTCGGCCGGTTTGAGGTTTGCGGCATGAATGCGCTGAAGGATATTCGAATTCTGGATCTGACAAGGATGGTCGCCGGCCCTTTCTGCACTATGGCCCTCGGAGATCTCGGCGCCGAGGTCATCAAGATCGAGGAACCCCGCACGGGCGACGACACCCGTCAATGGGGGCCTCCTTTCATTAACGGAGAAAGCGCCTATTTTATCTCCGTGAACCGCAACAAGAAGAGCGTAACTCTCGATCTGAGGAAAGAAGAGGGGCAGGAACTCATCAGGAAACTCGTTGCGCACTGCGACGTGCTCGTGGAAAACTTCCGGCCGGGAACGATGGACCGTTTCAACCTCGACTACGAAACATTGCGCACAGTGAGGGCCGACCTCGTTTATTGTTCCATAACGGGATACGGCCTCACGGGCCCCGACCGTTTCAAACCCGCCACCGATCCCATTCTACAGGCCCGAGGAGGCATCATCGAGCTCCTGGGAGAAAAGGGCGGCCGGTCCTACAGAATTCCCATACCGATCATCGATATGGCCTCGGGCTTCCAGGCCTACGGGTCCATTCTCGCCGCCTTGATCGATCGATCGAGATCGGGACGGGGCCACTTCATAGAAGTGTCACTCCTGGAAACGGAATTGTCTCTTCTGCTCAATCTCGCCAGCAGTTACCTCATTGCTGGTGAAATGCCGGAACGGCAGGGCAGCTCTCATCCCTCCATCGTCCCGTCGGGCGTCTTCGAGGCCAAGGACAGGAGGGTTTTTCTCAGCGCCAGTTCCGATGTGCGCTGGCGAAGGCTCTGCCAGGCTCTTGAACTGGCCGGCATGATCGACGACCGTCGGTTCGCAACGGCCGAGGCGCGGGTGGTTCACCGTGCCGACGTAGACAGGATCATTCAGGAACGGCTCCAGACAAAAGACGCCGACGAATGGGCGGAGATAATAGAACGGACGGGCGGCGGCATTCCTTTCGCCCCGGTCAACGGTTTCGACAGGATCTTTACGGACCCCCAGGTCGTGGAGCGAGGAATAGTCACAGAGGCGATCCACCCGATCACGGGACGATTGCCTATGCTGGGCATACCGGTCCGCTACGACGGCGTCAGGGACCCCATCGCGTTGCCGCCTCCACGAATCGGCGAACATACCGACGAAGTCCTCTGCCGTCTCGCCGGACTGGAGACCGCGGACTTGGCGGCATACCGGGCGCAGGGAATCATCTGATCGAACAATACGGCAGACTAACTTGTTGAGGTCCTTTAAGCAAATGAGGTGCTGCACATGCCCGTGACACTTTTGAATCCCCGGGGACAGTTCCATTACCGGGAAAACAGGATCGCGCAGCGTCTGAAGTCCATGGAAGGCATTGTCCTCGGTTTGCTCGATACGAGCAAGGACAACGCCGACATCTTCCTCGCGGAGGTGGAAAGGCTTCTTCGCGCCCAGTTCTCGATAGCCGCAGTCCTGAAAATCAGAAAACCGATCAGTTCCATCCCCGCTGCCTTTACCGAAGAGTTCTTCGGCCGGTGCCAGGTTGTCGTCAACGCCTTCGGCGACTGAGGTTCCTGCACGTCATGGTGTATCCATGACTCCGTTATCCTTGAAAAAAGGGGCATACCTGTTGCGACGGTATGCACCGACGAATTTTATGATCTCGGCCGGGCCGAGGCCGAAATCCTCGGCATTCCGGCGCTGCCTATCGCCGTGGCGCCCCATCCCATGGCGGGGCAGACAGAAGAGGCCGTCATCGAAAAGGCCCGTACAGCTTTCCCGGAGATTCTGCACATACTGACGGCGCCGGCAGATGTGATCGAAAGAGAATATCGCGGCAAAACTATGCCGGCAAAGGGAAAAATCCGGCACAAATCAATCTTCGGCTTCAGGCCCGGTTCATCGGCCCATGAACGGACCGTTCGGGCGCCGGAATCCCTCGAAGGAACAAATCGTTACTTCTATGCCAGCGGCTGGACCGACGGCCTTCCAATAATCCCTCCCACGGAAGAACGCCTCAATGCCATGATCGCCGCATCGGGTTGGGATCCCGGCCTTTCCCTCGGCCTCGTGGCCCCCATGAACGGAGAGGCCACAGTGGAAAAAATCGCCGTCAACGCCATAATGGCAGGCTGCGGACCCGACCATCTTCCCGTCGTCATAGCCGCGACCAAGGCGATGATAGAAGAGCGGTTCAACCTCTACGCCCTTCAGACGACGACTCACCTCTGCACCGTACTCGTCGTGGCCAACGGTCCCGTTGCCGAGGATCTCGGAATAAACTGCAGTTACAACGCCATGGGACAGGGAAGCCTCGCAAACGCCGTCATAGGACGAGCCGTACGGTTCATTCTCATGAATATCGGAGGCGCCCTTCCGGGCATACTCGACAGGTCGACATTCGGCAGTCCCGCCAAGTACACCTTCTGCTTCGCCGAGAACGAGGAGGAATCCCCCTGGGAACCGCTCCATGTCGAACGGGGTTTCGATCCCCATCATAGCGCCGTAACCGTCGTTGGCGCCGAGGGCCCCCACAATGTGAACGATCACGGGAGCGCCTCGGCGGAAGAAGTCCTCCTCACTGTATCGGGCGTTCTGGCGACG
>JAFGGB010000023.1 GCA_016930775.1 Deltaproteobacteria bacterium | reverse complement strand
TTTATTCGCAAAATTCGATTTCTATCGAAGAAATTTCTTTAACCTGCTTTAACCTTCCTGAAATTACCAGCCCACACTGGATTTGAAGTCCGCCAAAATACAAAAAAAGCCTTTTTCGACCCCATGTGATGGGGAAAATGCGAAAAGGCGGCTTTTTATGGGTCCCTATGACAATCGGCTCCACGCCGTTTTTCTGGGCATGCCCCGTTATGGCATAGGCGGGACGGTTGGCCTCCAGGGGCTCCATTTTTTACCGCAACCCCCTCAGCACTCAACCGGGATGCCTCTCCTGCCAGTTTTTTCCGGATGCGGCGAAGAGCGGTTTCCTGAGAGCATTGATGTCAAAGAAAATAGGAGGCATCCGTTTCAGCCCAAGAGATATCAATCTTAAGGATGTTCAACAGACTGATTTGTCCTGCAGCCCCATCTTTGACCAGAGATTTTACATGCGACAGTGTGCACTCGGCCAAATCTGAACCATCCAGCGGAACCGAGACTTTCTTATACGTTTTCCTGCCTCCTTTTTTAAAAGATATTGTCACCTCTTCACTTGCACATTATGACACTGAGACTTGGCGCTCACATGGAAGCCCGTTTTGCAAGAAAAAGTAATCGCCGCGCCCTTATTTCAGTGCAGCGGGTCCCCTGTCGGGAGATGCACCTTTGGGATATGCCGACTTGAGGTATCGATAAAAGTCGCTGTCCGTGGTGAGGATCGCAACGGAATTTTGACTTGATCCCTCTCCGTAGACCTCCAGTGTCCGCAGGAATGCGTAGAACTCGGGATTGCGGCTGTACGACTTCGCATAGATGCGCGTTGCCTCCGCATCCGCCTTGCCGCGGATTTCCTGCACCCGGCGGTAGGCAGTGGAACGGATCCGGCGCAGTTCTTTGTCCATCGTTCCGAGAATTTCCGCACTTTGCCCTTCCCCCTCGGACCGGAACTGCGCTGCGATGCGTTTCCTTTCGGATATCATCCGGGCATAAACCTTTGCCCGGACGCTCTCCACGTAATCGAGACGTTTAATCCGCACGTCCACCAGCTCGATCCCATACTGAGGGATGATCCTCCGCGCCTCGGTGAGAATGGTGCGGGTTATCTCCTCCCGCCCCCGGTTGATTTTTTTCTTGAGCTCCTTTTCCTGCTCCGCGGGAAGTTCATGCAGGACTTCCTCCCCGGGAATTTTCCACGATGAACTGCGGACGAGCTCGACCAATTCACTGTTCGACACCTGATCGCGCACCACGGAATCGATGATATCGTTCAAACGGGACTGAGCCCCTTCTTCCGTGGCTACGTTTTCCAGAAATTTTCTCGCATCGGCAATGCGCCAGCGCGCCGTCGTGTCCACCCAGATGAACTCTCGTCCTTTTGTCGGAATCTGATTGGGATCTCCATCCCAGATAAGGATACGCTTCTCGAAGCGCCTGACCTCTTGAATAAAGGGGATCTTGATATGCAGCCCCGCCTCGGTTACCGTTTCCCCCACGGGCCGGCCGAACTGGACGATTACCGCTTGCTGGCCCTCTTCAATCATATAAAAGGCCGAAAAGAGGCTCACGACAATTGCCGCTGCCAGGATACCTATGACACTTTGCTTTGTGTTTTTCACTTTTTCCCTCCTTCGACAGGCGGCGCGACAGGCGGCATTGCACCGGATTTCATTGGAAGCCAGGGTATCAGGGCTTTCTGGTCGCTGTCCACGATATAGAGATCTTTCAGCCCCGCCAGGAAGCCGCTCAGCGATTCAAGATACATACGCCGCCGCGTCACCTCCGGGGCGCTTTCATAGTCGGCCAGGATAGCCATAAAGCGGTTGGCCTCTCCTTGTGCCCGGTTGATTCGCTCCAGGGCGTACCCTTCGGACTGGCTGATGCTCTGGGCCGCTTCACCGCCGGCTTTGGGAATTTCGCGGTTTGCCTGCTCCTGGGCCTGATTGATTGTCCTTTCCTTATCCTGGCGCGCCTCGTTGACTTCGTTAAAGGCCGGTTTCACCGTATCGGGGGGTGTGACGTCCTGGAGTTCAACGGTGACCAGACGCACACCGGTTTTATACTCGCTCAGGATCTTCTGGATCTCCTCTTTCGCCTCAGTGGATACCTCCACCCGGGCGACGGTGAGCACGTCGCTGCCGAGCCGGTTGCCGACCACCCGGCGCATGACTGCCTCGGTGATGTCGCGGATAGTCTTCGGAGTATCCCGCACGTTGAACAGAAAGAGTATCGGATCTTCGATCCGGTACTGGATGATCCACTGGACATCGATCACATTGAGGTCTCCCGTCAACATGAGGGATTCGCTCTTACTGTCGGCCGCGTACTGTGTTCGCTGCCCCGAAACGGCGGCTACAGTCCGGAAGCCGAACTCCTCTTTGAGAACCCTCGCCGTGGGAAGCGTCCGGACCGTTTCGATCCCTATAGGCGCCTTGAAGTGCAGACCCGGCCCGGCCGTGCGGACGACCTTCCCGAATCGCTGCACGATGCCCGTTTCTGCAGGTTGAACCGTAAACCATGCGGTCCAGAGAAAAATCACTGCCAACGCAATGGCGAGTACGAGAAGCGGAGAACCCTTGAAGTGAAATGACTGCCATCGCTGCTGAATATTTCGGATGATCATCTCTAAGGACGGCTGCTGTCCCCGAGGACCATATCCTCCTTCCGTCGGCATAGACTACCTCCTTTCAACTCATTAATTTACCTCAGTTTCATAGATCATTAACAAATCCTCTGCGGCAACTCCATACGCTTTTCAGAAAAGACCTTCATTCGTTTCCAATGTATCGGCGCCGTGGATTTTACACTATAATATAATGGAAAAGAGGGTGAAAAGATATTGGACCTTAGGCCAATAGAGATCAGGGGCTGATCATATTTTTGCCGCTGAAGGTCACTCCCGTTACTCCGGCCTCAAACCGTTTGGCAAGCTCTGCTGCGAGCCGGATTGCAACGCTCGTGTACGGCGAGCCGCCTAAGCCGAGAAGTATTCTCTTGATCATTTTCCGTCCTCCTTTATGTTTCAAAAAATTATGGGAGCTTCATCGGTTGCCTCTCCAGGCTCCTCCTGCGGAACCATTTCTCAATACCGACTAAAAAAGAAACAATGACGGATACCGCCAGTATCCTGCCCCAGGCTCCAAAACCGATGGGCGCACTGTGAAACATAAGGTTCATTGCCGGCAGATAGGTGAACATAACTTGCAGGATCAACATAGTAATAACGCCGCCAAACAGTAGGGGGTTTGAGAAAAATCCCAGACGGAACATGGACTGCGTCAAGGAGCGACAATTGAAGAGATAGAATAGTTCAACAAGAACAAATACATTCACGGCTACCGTGCGAGCCTCGGCAACAGCGCCTCCTACCATCAGTTCCCACTCGAAAAGGCCGAATGCCCCTCCGAGCATCAGCAGCCCGACAATGAAGAGTCGCCGAACCATCACCCCGGTAAGTATGGGCATCTTGGGGTCGCGTGGCGGCCGCGACATAATGCCCGGCTCCTTTGGCTCGAAGGCGAGCATGAGCCCCAGCAGCACGGCGGTTGTCATGTTGATCCACAGGATTTGCACCGGGAGTATGGGCAGCGCAACGCCCGCGAATATCGCCGCTAAAATCACCAGTCCCTCACCAAGGTTGGTTGGCAGCGTCCAGACAATGAACTTGGTGAGATTGTCGAAGATGCCTCTCCCTTCCTCCACCGCAGCCTCGATGGAGGCGAAGTTGTCGTCTGTCAGCACCATATCGGCGGCCTCTTTGGCCACGTCGGTTCCGGTGATGCCCATCGCCACGCCAATGTCGGCCCTTTTCAGCGCCGGCGCATCATTCACGCCGTCTCCGGTCATGGCTACAACGTTCCCTTTGGCCTGCAAGGCTTCAACTATGCGAAGTTTTTGCTCCGGCGTCACCCTGGCGAAAACGGATGTCCGGACGGCAACATCAATCAGGTCCCTATCGGAGATTTCCATCAAGGCTTTTCCGGTGACGACATCGGACGGATTGTGAAGGCCGACCTGTCGCGCAATCGAGGATGCCGTCAGGGCGTGATCGCCGGTGATCATCTTGACGCGAATGCCCGCGGTGTGGCACTTTTGAACCGCGAGGATCGCCTCCTGACGGGGTGGATCGATCATTCCCTGGAGACCGAGGAAGATCAAGCCAGAAGTTACATCAGGGTGATTCAACCCGGTCGTCCCCTGTTTGATTTCTCTCTTTGCAAAAGCGAGCACCCGTAATCCTTTGGCAGCCATGTCCTCCGCTTCACTGTGAATGTGTTCAACATCCAGTTCAGCAGACCGCCCTGCTCCATCAAGGAATGAAACACATCTCTCCATGATGGCTTCCACAGAGCCCTTGAGATAAACGATGCCCGGTTTGTCCGTTCCTTCGGCATGCAGGGTTGCCATATACTGGTGCTGTGATTCAAAAGGAATTGAATCGATGCGAGGCGATTCCGTTCGCACGGCGGCCATGTCCAACCCTGCCTTGACCGCAGAAACCAAAAATGCTCCTTCGGTGGGATCTCCCTGTATCGCCCAGCGGTCCTCTTCTTTTAGCAGCAAACTGTCGTTGCACAGCAGGCCTGCCTTCAGACATTCCATCATCGCTGGGAACCCGGAGGCATCCACTATAATCCCTTGCTTGAGAATCCGGCCTGAGGGCGCATAGCCGGCGCCGGTGACTTCAAATCGCTCACCGCCTGCCAATATCTCCTGTACGGTCATCTGGTTCTCGGTCAGCGTACCGGTCTTGTCGGAACAGATGACCGTCGTGCTGCCGAGGGTCTCCACGGCGGTGAGCTTTCGGATTATTGCCCGTCTGCGCGCCATCCGCGCAACACCGATGGCCAGAGTAATCGTCATCGCAGCCGGCAGGCCCTCAGGAATAGCGCCTACTGCCAAGGCCACAGCAGCCATGAATATATCGAAGACGGATTGTCCCCGCATGAGGCCTACGATAAAGGTAACCGCAGCAAGCGACATGATTGCATAGAGCAAGAGATGGCTGAAACTGGCGATCTTTCTGGTTAGCGGGGTCTCCAATGCCTCTGTTGACGAGATCAGTTCAGAAATGCGCCCCGCTTCCGTTTGGTCGCCAATGGCAACGACAATGCCGGATCCCTGGCCGTAAGTTACCAGCGACGATGCATACGCCATGTTCTGCCGGTCAGCCAGTCCAGTGTCGCGATCAAGGACATCCGGTTTTTTATACACAGGAACCGACTCTCCGGTCAGGGCTGATTCATCGATCTGTATATCTCGTGTCTGAAACAGGCGCATATCCGCAGGCACCTTGTCGCCGGACTGCAGAAGGACGACGTCTCCCGGAACCAATTCAGCCGAGGAGATGCGCTGCTTCTCACCCGCTCGCAGCACCGTAGCTTCGGTTGTCATGGTCCTGGCCAAAGCTTCTATGGCTTTGACCGCCTTCGCCTCCTGAATAAAACCTACGGATGCATTGACCAGCACTACCCCGCAAATGACCCCGGCATCGACCCATTCCTGAAGCAAAGCCGTAACAGTCCCGGCCGCCATCAGAATGTAGATCAGGGGCTGATGGAACTGGAGCAGAAAACGCAACAGGGGCCCCTTTCCCTTTTTCCTGGTGAGCGCATTGGGGCCGAATTCTTTCTGTCGTTTATCGACTTCGAACAGATCCAGCCCTTTTTCCTTATCGCTCACCAAGAGGTCACTCACTTCGTCCGCCGGCAGGTGATGCCAGTGCTTGCCAATGATAGTTCCCATTCAAAAACCTCCATGACAATCATACTAATTTCTAAAGGCAAGAGATTTCAACCACCCCCGCAAGGAACATTGACTTTCCTGAACGATCGTTTTCGGATTAAACGGGTTAGTCCGCGATGTGACTAGGTTCGAACAACATGCATATCCTTACGATCTGTTTTAGTTCTTGCTCTGATATCGGCGACATATCGTGTTGAGCTCTTTCATGGTGGCATCGATATTTGACATTTCGACAACGCAGAGCACCTGCTTTTCTAAGGTCAATCACGGCATTATCATCATTTTTTGCAGAAACACGCATTTCATGATTGCAGGGAATGGGGCATACAAATGAGCGAGTCGTCATGACATGCTCCCTTTATAAAAATTGTACAACAAATCCTTATGGGACCCAATGGGTGGGGAAATATTTTTTTCATTCCGTGACCCCTATTCACAAGATTCAAATGCTCTATACCAGTGATGACTATGCCAAAGGAATGCCGCCGTTAAGCCTTTCATAGGCGGCGATATATTGGGCAACCACACGGTCCGGTCTATCCTTTTGCCGTGTTTCCCACACGATCCGCTTCAACTGCTTTTCCCATACCTCAGACAGACAGCGGTGAAACTCGACGCTACGGTGCAAGCCGCACCAGAGGCCGCCGGCATCCCGGTTCGTTGCCGTCGCCCCATACAAATTCCCTATCCGGTCAATCTGTCCGCAGGGTTCATAGAGGGAGTCGCCGAATACATCTCTTGCCGCTGCAAAACCAAGCATCGACAGGGGCTCGTTATAACGATGATAGACGATCCCGCCCCCCACCCGAGGACCAGGCGGTGCGGCCGCAGATTTCCTCATGGATTCTGTCGTTGCCTACGCCGTCACCAACGATGGCAATCTGCGTATCGCCATGATCGCTCACAAACCGTTGAGCAATATCCTCGAGAAGGTGGATGCCCTTCTGAGTCGGGTCCGATCGCGAGGGCCACTAGAGCAGTATCGCTTCCGGATTGATATTCAGGCCTGTCCGCTTCTGGAACTCCGCGAGATTTTTCCGCTTGGCCGCCGCTCTTGCCCGAAACATACCGGGCAAGGGGTCCCATATTCTTCGGCAGGCGGCCTGTCTCCGGGGAAATCATCAGAAAAGCTGTTTTGGCCGTCTTTTTCATAGCACCTCATTTGCAACAAGATCCGTTTTGCCGGTTCTGAAACAGCCTCCGCAAAGATAATCCACATGCCTCCTGCCCCCAATAGGCGGCGGTGAGGCGCTCCATTTTGCTTGCCTTCTCTTGAGAGATTTCCGATGATTTTATCCCTTCCCTGCGTCTCTTTATTTCCCGAGCGGTCAACTGGGCGTTTCCGATCATACCTGCCGGCAAGTTGATTTCATTTTCATTTTTCCTTAAGTCGCGATCAGACATACTCCAATCACCTCCTTTGTTTCTTTATGTCAGATATCTGTAAATATGCTTGCACATTCTTGCCGACAGTTTCTGAACTGCCGACAGTCTGCTGGCGGCTGCGTTCAAGGGCTAAACAGATGGCGTCCGTCAGGGATGCTTCATTGAAAGGCTTCTGAAAAAAAGCCAGGGCGCCGGCCTGCATGGCCTGCGCACGAACACCGGGATCTTCATAAGCCGTTATAAATATGATAGGCAGCGGGACACCAGAGTCAGCGAGCCGTTTCTGCAAATCGAGGCCGTTGATTTCAGGCATGCGGACGTCCACGATCACACAGCCATAGTCATGGAGCGGTCCTTTATGCAGAAACTCCAGGGCGGAAGGGAATATTCTTACTTCGAATCCCATGGATGTGAGCAGCCTTCTCAAGGAATTGCGGACCGAAGCGTCGTCATCCACAACAGATATGACGGCATTCGTTTTAAGCAGGGTTAATCGTTTCTGGAACGACATAAACTACCTCCAGACAAACATTCCGTGGATTTTGCACCTATGATATAATAAAGATGAGGGTGAAAAGATATTGGACCATAGACCAATAGAGATCAGTGCCGGAGATTATTTCAATCGTTCAGCCAGACGGACCAGATCCGCGAAAGATTGTACAGCCATTTTCTGCATGATTCTGGCGCGATGCACTTTAATTGTTTTTTCCGTTATCCCGAGTTGAAAAGCAATCTGCTTGTTCAGCATGCCGGTGACAACGAGTTCGAAAACTTCCCGCTCCCGGTTTGTTAAGCTTTCTGAGCGCCTTCTGAGGGCAGCCAGTTCAGTGTTTTTTTGTCGATGCTGAATATCGCGGTTGATGGCCCGGTGAATTGCATCCAGCAATGTTTTATCATCAAAAGGTTTTTCCAGGAAATCGACAGCGCCTGCCTTCATGGCCTGTACGCTTGCTGGGATATTACCAAATCCTGTAATAAAAATAATGGGTATGAATCGATGCGCTTCAGTCAATTTTTCCTGAAGCTCCAATCCCGTGACCCCCGGCATCTTTACATCGAGAACCAGGCATCCCGGGTAATCAGGAAGAGTGCGGGAAAGAAAATCATGGGCAGAGGAAAAGGTTTGGACACTCAGTTCCGCAGACCGGATCAGTCTCTCCAGACTTTTCCGAACCGAAACATCGTCGTCAATCACGTATACAACAGATCGGGGGTTCATGATGACACGGCTTTCTCTTTGGATATCGGCAGGGTGAAGTAAAACGTCGCCCCACCTTCATGGTTGTTCACTGCCCATATGCGCCCGCCATGCGCAGCAATGATGGATTTGCTGATCGAGAGTCCAACACCGAGACCTTCTATCTTGGTGGTATAATAGGGTTCAAAAACACGGTCAATTTCGATCTTGTCCAATCCCGTCCCGGAGTCTTGAACGGCGACGACAATGCTGTTTGGTTCATCAACTGATGTCCGAATATGCATTTGGCGCCGCTGAGGATCTAGATTCATCAGGGCATCGCATCCATTAAGGATCAGGTTCATAAGAACCTGCTGCAATTCTATGCGGCGGCCCTCGATATGTGGAATATCGGGGCTCAGATAAGAAGTTACTCGGACTTGCCTATCAACGATTTCACGATAGAGGATTTTTAACACCTCTTCAATGACCGTATTGATATCAATTGTCCGATACGCGTCTTGCCTCTTCAAGAATGACCGGAGGTGGCGAATCACTTCGACCGCCCGCTGGTCATCATCGATGATATCCTGTAAACAAGCACTCACCTCATCGATATCAGGCGTATCTGACGACAAAATGCGCTTAGCCGCCTGGGCGTTGTTCAAAATTGCCGTAAGAGGCTGGTTGATTTCATGCGCAACGGAGGCGGCAAACTCACCTACCGTTGCCAGACGGCCGAACCGGGAGAGTTCTTCCCGTTGTTGTCGCAGCGCCTGCTCTGCTTGCCTGTGTTCGGTTATATCGGACATTATGCCATTGAATGAAACAACCTTGCCACATGTGCCTTTTTCCCACGCAAAGCGGTCGCTTATCCAACGCATCTCCCCATCCCGGCGTATGATTCTGTATTCAGCGATGCCGTCATGCACCGCTTTCTGCGCTTTTCCATAGAATGCAAGAACTCGTTCTCTGTCTTCAGGATGGATTGCTTTTTCCCGAAGACTCGAATCTCGGAGCCATTCATCAACCGAATATCCATAAATACGTTCGACAGCTTTGTTGACGTATGTTGCCGCAAATGTTTCCGGATCGGCACGATAGATAAGATCGGCGAGACTCTCTGTGAGCGCACGATATTTCCCCTCGCTCAAACGCAATGATTCCTCCGCGCACTTTCGGGCGGTGACGTCTCTTACAACGGAAACCACGGCTACAACCCGGCCGTCGCGGAACAGGGGAGCACTGCTTAATTCCCCATATTTTCTCGCTCCGTCCCCGGTAACGAACTCATGGGTTGTTGAATCTATATTCTTTCCGGCAAATACCTGCGTTGCGTCGGAAAATACCCTCTGAAGGTCATCTCTCGATATAATATTCAGTTCTGCAAGAGACTTGCCGATGAACTCTTCGGGCTTGTATCCCAACATTCGTTCCAGGGAGGGTGATACACTGAGAATCCTGAACTCCTGATCGTATGAGAAAATCATGTCGGAAATGTTTTCGAAGTGGAGACGATATTTTTCTTCGTTCTCTCGAAGCGCCTCTGTCGCCAGCTTGCGCTCCTCCTCGCGACGTTGAAGCGCCCCGGCCATTTTGTCAAAATGCAAAGCCAATAATCCAAGCTCACCCGTATTAGCGGATCGGTTCACCCGGACGGTCAGGTCTCCCCCGGCCAATTGCTTTGTCGCGTCTAACAAACGGTTTACCGGAGATATAATAAATATTTTCCCGAATAGCCAGGCGCCTAAAAGCGCCAGCGCCGACACCAGCCCCAACAGGGTAAAGTCGCGTATCGTATTCCGTTTAAGATCCGCATATGCAACTTGCGCCGGGATGCCGACGATTATGTGGATGGCCTCAATACCGCTGCCGACCGTTGTGTACCCATAAAGGCGCGGCACCCTATCCAGACCAACTTCCTCCATCACGCCGTCTTTTTGGGTCAGCACGGTCTGGACTATGATTTTATCAGACATTCGGTTGCCGACGAATTTCTCCAGATCGGGGAAGTGGAGTATGATAGTGCCGTCGCTGTCGATAACGATTAGAATCGCTCCATCAGGCAGACTAACTCCGAGAAGCATTCGTTGCAAGCGCTCCAAGTCAAGTCCAGCGGCAAAGACGGTTGTCAATTGTGCTGTATCGTCAAGTGCAGGATAGCCCAAAACAATGGTTGGTTTGTCGCCGATACGGCCAAGTGAATATTCCCCGATTGTAAAACCACGGGTTTGCAGAACACGTTGAAACCAGGAAAGGTTGGAAAAACTGACCGGTTTTGTTATGGGGGGCGCCGAGGCGAATACCTCTCCAGAAGGTTTGGCGGCAGCAAAACCACTGAAGTTTTCAGTTTGCTTCAACAGATCGGCAAAGATCTTTGAACATGCCGCCGAATCTTGCGCATGGAATTGAGGCATTTGCGAAAGGGTGAACAGAATATGGCGTATCTCCATAATCGTATGTTCATATAAGCTGGATACGTTCCGCGCCAACCTTCTTGCATCGTATAAGGCCTGAAGGCGGTCCGCGTTTTTATCTTCCATGCGATGGTAGAAGATCAGCCCAAGCGCCGGGACAATAACCGCAAGGACGAGAAGCATCAATCGTGCGTGTAAGCCGGTAAAGGAAATATTTTTCATAATACCTCTTTTCCCCGGATATCCCCTCCGATCCTATTGCTCTGAACTCCCAAACAGGAATTCTGTTCGAAATTTGGTATGTTCGTTCAAATCGGAAGATTTATTGACTTGAGGAAAGAGCCAACACTCCCTCTCATCAGAAAAAATCCCTCCCCAAAGTGCTTGTTTTGATTGGTTATCAGCAAACCTCAGAATAGTCCAATGGATTGTTTTCCCTAATTTGGGGACTCCAGCCAAGACCTCGACGGGTATGGTGGATGGACACCATGGGGAGGCTGGCGTGGCGATGCGGGACGGGAGCAAGCATTCTTGCTCTATCTCCTTCGCAAAGCCGACAAAAAGATCGGCAGGGACCTTCCGAAGGAATCACTTGAGCGGCTTCATGCAAATTTCCGGATCCGCCAGTTTCCACCATTGTCTCGCAATCTCATGAACCTGAACCATGTAATCTTCCGCACCCTTGCTTATTGCGTGCTGGCCACGCCATCCCGTGGCCGGCGCGAACCTTGCGTACCATCCTTTCTGTTATTCTCTGTTGTTCCCTGATCAATCAAGTAATATTGTGGCGCAAATATTCCGAATAGTTAACACTCTTTTAGACCTGTTCTGTGCATCCATTTGCATAAAAGAACGTCGGATGTTAAAAGTTTTATAAGATGGGGCAGGAAAACAACTCAGCTAAAGGAAATAGAGGTCCACCATGGCGAATAGGAATGAATTATTCAAATGTGAGGTTTGCGGCATGTGCACAGCGGAGCAGGGGCGCTGATATGCTGCAACCAACCCATGAAGTTGATGAAGGAGAACACAACCGACGGGGCGAAGGAAAAGCACGTGCCTGTCGTTGAAAAAGTGACTGGCGAAGTCAAGATGAAAGTGGGGAGTGTCGCCCATCCCATGGAGGAGAATCATTCCATCGAGTGGATCGAAATCATCGCCGACGGCAAGGCGTATCGCCAATTCCTAGCCCCGGGTCAAGCGCCAGAGGCGATTTTCCCCATCGAGGCGACAAATATCGTGGCCCTGGAATACTGCAATCTCCATGGACTCTGGAAACTGTAGAACGCCCCATTGATCAGGAAGATCAAGATAGTCCACATATGCCCTGCCGCATTTCGGCAAAGTATAGGTGGACCGCTTTGAAAAGATGTAGGATCTCTATGCAGATCAATAATATAGCAATATGGGAGTTCGGCGCATGAATGGATTGACAACGTCTCCTGGTGTGAAGGACGGCAGGATTATCAAAAAAGTTGGATGGCTGTTCCTGATTATTTTCCTGCTGATTCCAGCAAATCTCTTCGGCCAGGAGTCGAGCCTTTCGAGAATCTCCGACAAAGCCCGGGTTTCAGCATCGGCATCTTCAGCACACCAGTTCAAGTCCAATATAGACGGCGGCGGCGGCGTATCGATCACTCATTACGGCGTTGGTGTGGGCGGTGCAATGCCACTGACTGACAGACTCGGGCTTAGGACCCACCTCAGTTATGACCGGGAAGAATACAATTTTTCTGATAGCAACGCCTTTCTTATTACTGACCCCTGGAGTCAGGTCGACCGGATCGGGCTTTCCATGAGACTGCGATACACATTGACTCACAAATGGAACATTAACGCCGGACCGGTTGTCCAGTATGCAGGTGAAACAGGGGCGCAATTGGACGATTCGTTGATGTACGGCGGCATAATCACGGCTGTGTATCGGATCAATACAGAGTTTTCAATCGGTTTCGGGGCCGGTGTTTTTTCCCGGTTTCATGAGACGAAGATATTTCCTTCTTTGATAGTATACTGGGAAATAACCGACCGGCTTCGCCTGGGTAATGGTTCTACACTCGGCTTGCTCGGACCGGCCAGCCTTGAACTCTCATACAAATTCGCTGATCACTGGGAGGCTGCTATCGGCGGAGGATATAGATCCTCGAGATTCCGTCTGGATCAAAACGGCCCCACACGGGGAGGCATTGGAGAAAACAGGAGTTGGCCGGTTTATGCACGCATTACCGGGAAACTGGGATCGGTGATTCACATTGATCTGTATGGCGGAGCAGACTTCAGCGGGGAGATGAAACTCCAGGATGCCAACGGCAATGACATTCGTTCGCTTGATTACAATACAGCGCCGATTCTGGGATTGAATCTTCGGGCAAGCATTTAAGAAAAATAAGGATTCATGATTGATGTATTCTCTATACTGCTCCATTTAGCAATGCACTCGGCAGGCGTTTCTTTGAGAACCCTGCACTGCCCCATGCAAGCGAAATTGATGATTGGCTGGAAAAAGACATCCGCTTCGAAAGAGCTTATTTCGGCATGAAACATAATGGGGATAAAATGCAGTTGAACGACCGACGCACAAGAACTCTAAAGAACGCTGCGAGGGTAAAAGGACCCGTGGTGTACTGGATGAGCCGGGAACAGCGCGTAAAGGACAATTGGGCTCTGCTGTATGCGCAGGAGCTTGCCATGGAAAAAAGATCGCCACTTCTGGTGGCATTTGCCTTGGCGCCTCAGTTTCTGGGCGCTACGATGCGACAGTATGATTTTATGCTCAAAGGACTCGCCTGCGTCGAGGATGATTTGGCGAGATCAGCCATCCCGTTTTATTTGCTGGAGGGTCTGCCTGAAAAAGAAATACCGGACTTCTCAGCGATGGTGAATGCCTCCACACTGGTCACCGATTTTGACCCCCTGAGAATCAAAAGAGCATGGAAAGCAAATTTGATTGCTCGACTGCACATCCCTCTTTGTGAAGTGGATGCGCATAATATTGTTCCCTGCTGGATGGCATCCTCCAAACAGGAATACGGCGCTTACACCCTGCGGCCCAAGCTAAAGCGGCTGCTTCCGGATTTCTTGACGGATTATCCTGCTCTGGAACGGCATCCTTACAGAATGAAGAGGATGGATGAGCGAATCGATTGGCAGAAAGTCCGTACCCACTTGAAAATTGATCGTTCAGTAGGTATCGTTGATTCGGTGAAATCGGGAGAGGCTGCAGCAGCCAATGCTTTAGATCGCTTCATAGCTAAAAAACTGAACGACTATACCTTGAGTCGAAACGACCCGTGCCTGGATGGCCAATCGAATCTATCGCCCTATTTGCATTTTGGTCAGCTCGCGGCCCAAAGAGTGGCCTTAGAGGTCAAAAAAGCCCGAGCGGACATGAAATCAAAAGATGCCTTTCTGGAAGAACTCATCGTACGGCGCGAGCTCTCCGACAATTTTTGTTTTTACAATGAGGCATATGACCGTTTTGAGGGATTTCCGCACTGGGCTCAGGAATCTCTCAACAAGCACCGCAGCGATAAACGCGAATATACTTATAGCATTTCACAACTCGAAGAAGCTATGACGCACGATCCTCTTTGGAACGCGGCGCAAATGGAAATGGTCCGTAAAGGCAAGATGCACGGGTATATGAGGATGTATTGGTGCAAGAAAATGCTGGAGTGGACGAAATCTCCTCAAGAGGCTCTCAGCTCAGCGATTTACCTCAATGATAAATATGAATTGGACGGCAGGGACCCGAATGGATATTCAGGGATTGCCTGGTCAATCGGCGGGGTGCATGATCGGGCCTGGTTTGATCGCAAGGTATTCGGAAAGGTTCGTTATATGAGTTACGGCGGGTGTCAGTCAAAGTTCGATGTAGAGGCCTATATAAAGCAAAACCGGTTTTAGGAGGGAGTAGGAGGTAAGGACATGAGCAAAAAAGACAAAAAAATCATTCTTATTGCGCAGTGCCTGGTCAATCCTTATTGCCGCGTACACATATTGGGGCAGAATTTTCCTTTGTCTCGACAGATCGCGGACTACCTTATGGAGAAAAAAGTCGGCATCATCCAGTATCTCTGTCCGGAGACGACGGCTATGGGGCTGATGCGCAATCCTCAGGGCAGGCAACAGTATGACAGTGTTTTTTTCCGTGACCATTGCAAGGATCTATTAAAAACCCCCTTGTTGATGGTTAGGGAATTCATTAAGAACAACTACCGCTTGACCTGCTTTCTCGGATTGGAGAACAGCCCCACCTGCGGCATTCACTGGGGCAAGCATAAAGTAAACCGGTATCAGACAGAGTCTCCCAATCCGGTGGATCATCCTTCCCCCGATGAACCTGTCCTCATGGGGATTATGGCCGAGAT
>JAFGGB010000172.1 GCA_016930775.1 Deltaproteobacteria bacterium | reverse complement strand
CCTGGCCCTAATAGAACCGAGAGGGGTCTTCCGGCCGAGACAACTTCATCGCCGGCCTTGAGACCCATGTTGTCCTCGTAGACCTGTATGAAGGCCACATCCCTCTGGAGACGGATCACCTCCCCGAGAATTTTCAGCGGCCCCACCTGGGCGATATCGAACATGCTGATTCTCGCGAGCCCCCCGACTTCCACAATGGGACCGTTCACCTTGATTATTCGACCTCGGATCAATTCTTCCTTCACGGCGTTTCCTCACCCACGTCGATATCGGCCAGACAATCGTGTTTCTCAAGAATTTTCGCTATAACCCGCCTCACCGCCTGGGCCTTTCGATAGAGAATCCGATCTATCGAACTGTTGAAGCGCAGGCCCCTTTCCTCGCCGACGATGACGACGCCGCCCAGGGCCATCGACGGATCGGCGGCAATGGAAATGCCATCGGCGCCCTTGAGGCGTTCCGACAGTTTCTCTTTGAAGCTGCCGGTCAGGTCCTCCTCCGACAAGAAAACAGCTGTCCGGCTTCCCCGATTTGCCTGAATCCCTTCTTCCGTTCTTGAAAGGAGGAAGTCTTCATAGGCCGAACGCCGTTCCGTCTTGAGCAGGTTCACGGCTTCGGCGATCATCTCTTCGATGAACGCCTCGATAACCTGAGAGCGCAGCTTCTTCAAATCAATGAGCGTCTGCGACTCCGTTCGGCGCCGGTTTTCCTCGACGAGACGGTCCGTCTCCCGCACCAATTCGTCGCCGTAGGTCTCCCCTTCCCGCCGGGCCGTTTTCCGGATTTCCTCGATGTGGGTCGACGCCTCTGTCTCAATGCCTTCTATGCGCCGTTCCATCTCCTTCTTGAGACTCCGGATCAGTGCGCCAGCGCTGGCTTCTTCTTCAGTCGGGACCTTCACCATGAACACTCCCAGCTAGATTGAAACGCCAAGGGCTTCGATAACGGACCGGAGAGCGGATGTATCGAACCCCCGCGGGTCCATAATGCCCGGTATCTCCACAACCACGGGCAACAGCGACCGCTCATTGATTTCCCTGATGGCCTCCTCGTTCCCCTCGGCAACTTCCCTCGTGATTATAACGACGGCGCCGTCTTCCCGCGCGGCGATCTCCCGAAGATGCGAGCCCGCTTCGGCGGCGCCGGCCACGACGCCCTCGACGCCGGCAAGCCGGAAGGCCGACAACGTATGGATGTCGCCTATAACGTAAACACGCTGCATAAGCATCTCACCGCACCTGCCGCCATATTCCCCCCGACGCTCAGATCTTGTTAAGGATCATAATGGCAATAATGAGGCCGTAGATTGCTATTCCCTCGGCCATGCCGAGAAATATAAGGGCGCGACCTCCCAGTTCCGGCTTCTCGCTCATGGCGCCCAGGGCCGCCGATCCGATCTTGCCGAGAGCCAGGCCGCTGGCGATGCAAGAGATTCCTACGGCGCCCATCGCCGCGAGACCCAGGAGAGATCGGTCGCTGGCGCTCATGACGTTGGCGGCCGTTTCGGCTGCCCAGAGAATCTCGGGAACGAAACAGAGTACAGCTCCGAGCGCGAAACCGCATATTCTGGCAAATCTCTGAATTTTCATATAACGCCTCCGTTGTCTTGTAGTGTCATTTCACGGAAAAAGGTTTCAAGGGACGACCGTCCCCTTGAAAGAACTTACCAAAAAACTCATAAAATTCAAGACGCATAGCCTGAATGCTGCAGAGCAGGCCTTCAAGAAGAATAATAAAAACATTCCCCGTTACGATGACGATGAGAGCTCCCGGGGAAACCAGGTCCTGGCCGGCCATGTGAGCTAGAGTGTAGACGGCAAATCCAAGTCCGGCGTGACCCAGGGCGAAAGCTCCCATTCTGATGAAAGAGAGGGTGTTTCCGAGGAAGCTTGCGACCGTCTCCAGGATTTCCGCGCCGGTCTCCATGACGTACTCCAGGCCGAAAGCTTCGCCATGATCACCCGAAGCTCCGGGGCGCCGCTTGATAAGGATTCTCAGTGAAAAGGCCGCCAGCGGAATCATGAGGCAGATGACAATTTCCACGACAGACGGGACGGCGCCTTTGGAAAGGCATCGACCGATCAGGAAGAATCCGCCGCCGTACAACCAGAGCCCGGGCAGTCCCCGCGACCCCGCGAGTGCCTCCCGCAGGTCCCCGCTCATCATACGGTTTATGACGTTGATAACAATGCCTGTCGCATTGAAAAAGACCCCCATCATAACAACCGACAACAGAAGCGTGTCGATTTCTTCCGTGGGACGTATCCACCAGGGTTTCAACGCCTCCTCGTTGCCGAAGACGCTTCCAAAGACGAATCCGAAGAAAATGGCCGAAAGTCCTGCATACCGAAGAATGGCCCCGAAGTTTTTCATGAATGCCAGACGTTTTTCATCGCCGTGCGTAAGGCGGGGAAGAAGAATGCCGAGAACTGTCAGCGTCAGCCCCTGCCCCACGTCTCCGAACATGAGGCCGAACATGAATATGAAGGCCGCTGCTGCAAAGGGAGTGGGATCGATCTCGTTGTTTCCCGGGCATCCCAGGTTCCTCACCATGATTTCGAAGGGCCTGATGAAACGATTGTTTCGCAGAATGACCGGCGCCTCCGGGTCGCCTGAAGGGCCGACGGAAAGAACGAAATCCTTCCCGCAGGACTTTGCAATGAGACGGCGGAGCCGATCGATGTTTCTATAGTCCAGCCAGCCTTCAAAAAAAGAAAGCTGCTCGGAGCTGAAAGAAAACATTTCTCCATCGATAACGGCGGCCTTCCCCTCGTAAAAGCGGCGGATGGAATGCAGTTCGGCCGGCAGGGCGTTGCAGGCGGCCTCATGATATCCGCCGAGAAGTTTCAGCCTCGTCTCCAGGCGGACCCGGCGGACCCGGAGACGCGCCAGGGGAATCTTCAGAAGGGGACTCTTTTCTTCCCGAAAGCCTCTTCCGGTCAGAGCCGCGAGGATCTCTTCCCTCCCCGGGGCCGGCGCGACGGCAACGACCGTCTGGCCGTTCCTTCGAATAATCGCCGACCCTCCCGCCGTTTCCGGCAGAGGAGTTTCCTCATCTTCGATGACGCCAAGGATGATCGCCAGCATTTTTGCTTCATTCAGGCGATCGATATCGATTCCCTGGTCTGCGGACAGACGCTTTATCTCGACGATCCGTTCAATCTCTTCGATCTCTTCGGCAATGCGGCCGCTCAGTCGGATGTAACGGTCGCTTTTCATCTGATGGAGAGCCACGAACGCCTCGTCACGATCGAGATTCCGGTCATCGACGGATTCACCCCGACCGGTTTCCGAAAAACCGGATGCAGCGCGCCTCTCGGCGGTCATCGCCTTCAGTACGGCGGAAATGCGTTTTATAAGATCATCGATGCGCCTTCGTTCATCGAAGAGCCGGCGAAGCTCTCTTTCCCTGAGGGTTCGGGATTGCTTCATCGGCACAAGCTCGATGAAGGCCGCTTCGGCGAGTCCCGCCAGCAAGGTTCGAAAGCATTTCTTTCTGACCCCGACGGTTGCGCGCCGTATGTCTGCTTTACGGAACATTCAGACACCGCACACAATGTGATCGAGTTGAATCTTTGCATCGATGCCGAGACGAAATCCCTCGACTACTCGAAAAAGATTTTGAATCTGGTAGTAAAGGAGCCAGAGATAGGCGATGATCGAACTGGCGGAGTGAAATTCCCTGAAATAGAGCGTCCAGAGGTGCGACCAGAAATATCGCTCCAGCCTCATCTCCCAGGCGCTTATCCGCGGTTGCTCCGATTCGCCGTCTTCGAGAAGCGCACGAAGTTTTCTCCGCTCGCACCGCAGCATCTTCTCATCGCCCGCGCTCAGTTCTCGCTTCAGGTCTTCCAGGGGCGCGAGGTGTTCCCGTATCTCTTCGTCCGCCCACTGGTAGTATTGTTTCAACCGCCCTTCCCAGAGCATCTCCAGGATCAGAACTCTCTTCAACATTACGGCGCTGATTATCCTTCTGTCCGGTTCGGAAAACGGCCGGGCGGCGGCAATGAAAAGCCACAGAGCGGAAGCGTCGATCCTGTTTTCTATCATCTCGTAGCGCTCGTGAAAATCTGCGGCGAGTATATCAGACAGGTAGGTATCGC
Source organism: Deltaproteobacteria bacterium (assembly GCA_016930775.1). GTDB lineage: Bacteria > Desulfobacterota > Syntrophia > Syntrophales > UBA2210 > JAFGGB01. The sequence continues at coordinate 2,426 of JAFGGB010000172.1, read as the reverse complement.
GGAAAAAATCGTTCAGGCGGTACAGGGAAAAATCCACCGTGAGAAACTTCCGGGGGAACTGATCGTGGGGGCTTATATCGCACCACACCTGAGGGGTCGTAGGCCGGCCGGTAAACCGGGAGAGAAGGAGCTTGACATTTCCCAGTTCGAAGAGACGGAGAAAGCCGATAAAGAAATCGCGGTAGAAATTTCCGGCATCGACAAGAAGAAGAATCTTACCGATCTCGCGCCGAAAAATCCGCTCCTTCAGAAGATCGTAATTTTCGCCCCCATCTTTGTCCGTCAGACCGGGGAATGAACTTCTCGGCCCCTCGCCGTCCAGGAGACGCCTGTAATCCTCACGGCGGAGAAAGGAACCGCGGAGGGCATGAACTTTTGCATGAATGTAGGTCCTGTCGACATCAAACTCCATAACCGGCCCGCCGCCCTTACCGTTCCAGTATCATCGCAACGATGGCGTTCAGCGCCTCGCCACGCAGACCCGCTTCCTTTAAAAGGCTCCGCTGCCGCTCCGCGAGATCCTCCAGGGCCTTCTCACGGGAACGCCGTTGATTCTCAAAGGCGTCGTCGTATCGACTTTTTTCCCGGAGATCGATTTCGCGTTTCATCCGGGCGGTCGTATTCTTCTCTTCCTGCTCCGCCGTCGCGACCGATCGTCGCGCTTCTTCGACGGCATCGGCTATCCGTTGTTCGCAGACGCCTTCGAAAGCGATGATTTTGTCTACGACATCTTCTTTCATGACGAACCGGAATGACAGGATTCACAAGCGCCGGGTTTTCATGCCTTGCCGTGAAAGGCTCGTGCGATGATCCGAGCGCCGATAATTTCTGGTATTTCTATAAATAGGTACCATATTTTTCCGCCGAATGATAGACTTTCAACCGAAGGATATGTTTCCGCCATTTTCTGCAATTACTGATCCCTTCCCGAGAAGACGGGAACCCGATCTTGACGAATTGACGGATCGATCGCTCTCGGTTACAAAGAATCATTCAACGACAATGTCCGAGGAGGTTTGTTATGTCGCTCGTTCCCATGAAGCAAATCCTTGACGAAGCGATGAAAGGCGGCTACGGCGTCGGCGCCTTCAATGTCAACAACATGGAACAGATCCAGGCCATAATGGAGGCGGCCCGCAGAACTGCGTCGCCGGTCATTATCCAGGCAAGCCGCGGAGCGCTGAAATATTCCAACCTGATCTATCTGAAGCACCTGATGCTTGCGGCCGTTGAGGAAAATCCCGATGTCCCCGTTGCCATGCATCTCGATCATGGAAACGGCCTTGAAGTCATCAAGCAGGCCATCGGCCTGGGGTTCACGTCCGTCATGATCGACGGCTCTCTGATGGAGGACGGGAAGACCCCGAGCGCCTATGAATACAACGTTGACATAACAAAGAAGGTCGTCGATTACGCCCATCGGTTCGGCGTGACTGTCGAGGGCGAACTGGGCACCCTTGGCGGCATCGAGGACGGCGTTGGTTCGGGGCAGATTCATCTCACCGACCCGACTCAGGCCGCGGCATTCATCAAGGCAACGGGAGTCGATGCGCTGGCCATCGCCATCGGAACATCCCACGGGGCGTACAAGTTCAAAGCGGCTCCCGCCCTGGCCATCCATCTTGTCGAGGACATCCACCGGCGCTGTCCCTCCATCCCCCTGGTCATGCACGGTTCATCTTCCGTTCCCCGGGATCTCGTAGACACAATCAACCGCTATGGAGGAAATATGCCCAACGCCATGGGAGTCCCCATGGAATCCATCCAGGCCGCAATCAGGAAAGGCGTCAGGAAGGTCAACGTCGATACGGACAGCCGCCTCGCCGTAACCGGCGCCGTCAGGAAGGTCCTTGTCGAAACTCCCGAGAAATTCGACCCCAGGGATTACCTGAAACCCGCCCGCGAGGCCATGATGACCGTCGTGGAAGGCAAAATGAAAGACTTCGGCCAGGCTGGCCATGCCGGCGACTACAAACCCCTTTCACTGGAGAACATGAAGAAAATCTACGAACATTGATAAAAAAACAAAGGACGGTCTTCACAGGGCGGACCCTTCAGGGTCCGTCGGGTTGCCGCCGACGTGCCGCCATTTTATCGCCTTTTTCCACACCGTCCGCCCTCGTATCGCCTCCGGCGACGGGGCGGACCGGCACAAGGCAAAAATCCAAAAGGCTACTCGATGCGTCCTGCAAGGCGGAAACCCAGGTTGTTGCCGCGGCGGCCCGGGACATTCCCGTTGCGATCGGCCGACCGGCAGTGCCTGGCGTAGAAGTCCCAGGAGCCGCCGCGGTCAACGCGGTGCGAGCCGCCAGAAGATCCCGCAGGGTCCATCGCGCTTCCCGAAGGATAGTAGCCGTACCAATCCTGGCGCCATTCCCAGACGTTGCCGCTCATATCATAAATGTCAAGCTCGTTGGGCTGCTTTG
>JAFGGB010000022.1 GCA_016930775.1 Deltaproteobacteria bacterium | reverse complement strand
GAGAACCTGCTTCCGGGCGGGAATGTAGTCAACGCCGTCGTACAGACGATGGGCCGGAGTCGGCTGATCGTCCGACGCCTTGATGACGTCTTTTTCCAGTTTTCTGCCGTAGATAAAATAGAGACCCAGATAAACGAGTAAACCGATAACGATGATTACAGCAGTCATCAGTACCCTCCTTTTCGCTCAAAGAGCGTTAATGGATTATTATGAGAAATCCTCAACTGTCGGATCTCTCATCTTTTGCTTCCGGGAATGAGGGTTTGCTCACAACGAGGCCCTGCCTTCCCAGTGAAGACCTGCTTCTCGCGGTTTCTCTGAACGATTTTCAATGAACCGAACGCTACGCCTGTATGTCTGAAAAACTTGAAAACTTTACCGTTGACTGGAGGGATTGTCAATGAAAATTCAATTTCGGCAGGGAGTTTCGATAGATGATTCTCGGACGGCGATTCACGAAGATTTTTCGAGAGATTGTTTCGTTGTCAGGGACGGTCGCCAACGAGGGTGTAAGCGAATTTTTCGAAGAGACCGTAGGAGAATTTTCCCGCATCGACGTCGTTCTTTAACAGCTTAAGTGTTTCAAGGGGCGCCATTGCGGTCCTGTAAAGCCGCTCGCTTGAGGTGAGAGCTTCGTAGCAGTCGATGATGCCGATGATCTTTGCCTGCTCCGATATGGTTGGGACCGCCCGGGGGTAGCCCGAACCGTCGAGCTTTTCATGATGTTCCAGGGCAGCGACGCCGATGGTCCGGTAAGGAAACTTGCAGCCTTCGAGTATATTGAATCCAATCAGAGGGTGCTGTTTCACCAGGGAGAACTCCTCTTCTGTAAGTTTCCGGGGCGCCTGTATGATCTCCTGCGGTATTTTTGTTTTTCCGACATCGTGGAGCAGTGCGCAGAGACCCAGCTCCCGACGCACTTCCGTCGGCAGGCCGGTGTAGGAGGCGAATCCCAGGACAAAGGCCATGACATTGATGGAATGAACGGCCGTGCCGTAATCGTTCGAGGACAGGCTTTTCAGAGCCTCGACGATGCGGCGTTCGCGGGAGAGGTCGCCGATCAGGATATTGACGGTCTGCGCCATGCCTTCGAGACTTCCGCTCCGGGGTTCCTGGAAGGTCTCCTCCACGATGGTCTTCAGTGTTTCCCGGATCTTCAGGGGTTCTTCGGCCTCGATATAGGAATTCAGCGTCTGGTTGAAACCTTTCTGGGCTTCCTGGAGGCCGGCAAGACGGTCCTCTTCCTGCAGAAAAAGCTCCCGGGGAAGGAGATCCTCCTGGATCCGCATTTCTTTGAGAGTCATGCCGGCGGGTTTGTATAGGGTGTATCTATCGTCTCCTGCATTTATGTAGAGCGGAATGTCGCGATAATAGTGAAGCTGGGATTTTCGTGCAGGCATCATATCGGGGGGGGAAGTCCCGACCGGAAGATCGGTCTCGTTGCCGGATTTATACAGAAAATAAAGCCGTTCATCCTATTCCCAGGGATCGAGACGAGAACTCTTTTTCTAATACTGTTATCGGCAGCGGCGAAGGTTTGCTTGAGGCAATGGGGTGCAGAAGACTACCGACCGGTGTATTGTCCCGATTCTTTCAGTTTTGCCAGTTCCTCCTCCTCCAGTTCCCGAAAAGCCACTTTTCCGATCCTTGTCTTCGGGAGTTCCCGGCGGAATTCGATTTCGCGGGGGCAGCTCCACTTGATCAGATTATCGCGACAGTGCTCGGTGATGCGAATCTTGGTTTTCTCGCTCTCATGGGAGGGGTCTTTCAGGACGACAAAGGCTTTCACGCGTTCCACCTGCTGTTCATCGGGAATGCCTATTACGCAGGCTTCCGCAACGTCGGAATGCCGGCAGAGAACTTCTTCCACCTGGCTTGGATACACATTGAAGCCCGATGACTTGATCATCCGTTTCAGCCGAAGCTTGAAATAAAAAAAGCCGTCGGAGTCCATGCTGGCCAGGTCGCCCGTATGAAGCCAGATCTTCCCGTCGTCATGCTTCCGGAGGGCCTGGGCCGTTTCTTTGGGCTGGTTGAGATAGCCCAGCATGACGGCGGGGCCGTGAATGCACAGCTCTCCGTCCTCTCCCGTCGGGGCCTCTTCCGTCGTGCCCGTCTTTACAACCTTAGCCAGCATATCGGGGAAAGGTATGCCGATGCTTCCCTCTCTATATTCCGACAGAGGCATGGCCATGATGGCCGTTACGGCCTCTGTAAGGCCGTAGCCTTCAAGGAGCTTGACGGTTCCGCCCCGGCGGCGCACGATAGCCTCGAAACGTTCCTTCACCTGCCGGGGCAGGTGATCGGCGCCGCTGAACGTTGCCCTGAAGCATGAGAGGTCTGCCCTGGCGAAAACGGGGTCTCTGGTCAGCGCGTCGTACAGAGTCGGCACGCCCACCATGAAGGAAGGTTTTTTTTTCTTGATGAGTTGCGCCACCGTGGCGGCCGTGAAGGTTGGAACGAGGATGCTCATGCCGCCGCCCATGAAGGCCGCGTTGACACAGACGCCCAGGCCGAAGCCATGGAAAATCGGAAGAATGGCAAGGATGGAGGCGTCTTTGCCCAGATTGCCCCAGGCAGCAACCTGCATTCCCTCGCTTATGAAGTTCCTGTTGGAAAGCATAATTCCCTTAGGGATGCCTGTCGTGCCGCCGCTGTAAAGGATGACGGCAGGATCGTCGGGCGACAGGGGAGCAGGCGGGACCTCCGGATAGATCCGCCCCATGAGATCCCGCCACCAGCGGACCCGCCTGTCGGCGGGCACGGGAGGAATCTTCCTTCCTTTTGCCAGGTAGAAGCCCAGTCTCTTGAGAGGAGGGAGATAGTCGCCGATTCTCGTCAGAATCAGTGTGTGCGCCTTCGTCCTTTCGAGGACCTCGGCGAATTTTCCATAGAAGGCATCGAGGGTCAGCGCCATCGCGCTTTCGCTGACCGTGAGATAAAATTCGATTTCCTTTGCCGTTGACAGCGGATGGATCATGCTCGCTGCGGCGCCAAGTTTGTTGGCGGCGTAGAAACATATGATTCCCTGGGGCGATGTGGGCATTGAAATGGTTATGCGGTCGCCTTGTTTGAGGCCCAGTTCGGCCAGAGCTCCGGCGCAGCGGTTGATTTCTTCTGCGAAAGCGCGATATGAAGCTCTGCGTCCCATGAAATCGTACGCCGGCGCCTCGGGGTAACGATTGACCGTTCTTATGAGGGACTCGTACATCGTTGCGTCAGGGTATGTGAGCGTTGCGGGAACGTCTCCGTAAAAACGAAGCCACGGTTTCTGTTCGTACATGGTCTCGCTCCTTTTCGACAAGTTCCCGGGCGAAGGCCGGGTCGCTCTGTGCAGGCAAATCTGCGGGTTCTGTTTCCTGTCCCGGCATGCTGGCATGAGAGGCGTCCGCGGCAGCGGGAAAATCTTCAACCGATGCTAAACCGGCGCCGTGAAGGATCTTTTGACCGGGAGTCACGCTCGGATAACTTAATATGTAGCGCCAGTCATAACAGCAGTCAACCCTAAAAAACAGAACCGCGACGATCCGGGGACGCCGAAGATCAGCGTCGGTTGCGTCGGTTCTGCGATTCGAAAAGAGATGACAGCCGCCGGCAAATGTGCTACCTCATTGTCGTGCCGGACTCTCGGCGCATAGCGATAGATGCAACAAAGGCGGCATGCGGGGGTCGAGGCAATGCCCGAAAAAATTCTGGAGGAATTTTCTGCTGTTGCCGGCAATCCTCTGGAGTATGCCCGGGAGTTGAAGGACCGGGGCCGGAGGATTGTAGGGTTCTTTTGTTCATATACGCCGGAAGAGATCATTGTCGCCGCCGGCATCCATCCCCTTCGTCTTTTCGGCGCTGCCGCCGGCACGGCTCATG
>JAFGGB010000171.1 GCA_016930775.1 Deltaproteobacteria bacterium | reverse complement strand
TGGGGTCACGTCAAGTAATCTTTATGAAAGGCATGTACTTCTAAAAAACATCTTGTGATGAAAATATTCTTTGGCGCCTCTAATTCTGCCCTTGCATCGCGCCCTATAGATCATAAGGGCATATGCTTGGGACCAGAAGATGCTGTTGCAATAATTACAGAGCGGCTAAACGACAATAAGAAGCGGCTTGGCCATTTATTATGTTAGCTATGAGTTAGCCAAAAGAAAAAGGGGTTGCGTCTGATTCTTCGCAACCCCTTGATATTTATGGTGGGCCCTGTCGGGCTCGAACCGACGACCTACTGATTAAGAGTCAGTTGCTGCTACCAACTGAGCTAAGGGCCCGATATTTTTTATCCTAATATGGCGCGCCCGGCTGGATTCGAACCAGCGACCAACAGATTCGAAGTCTGCCACTCTATCCAGCTGAGCTACGGGCGCTTCCTTCACGGAAATCCGGTTATGAACGATCCGGAGAGGGCGCTTTCGCGCCTTCTTTTCTGATCCGGAAAAACGAGTGACCTATTTAAACCTTTACGATCCGTTCGTCAAGAATTTTTTATGAAGGAATGGGGCGATTCCATAAGGATAATCATCAATGTGGCTGATGAGATGAAAAGCATTCTCTGCAATCGACCGCAATGCGTTGTTCGACCTTCCTTTCCCCCGTCCGGCAGTCCGATCGATGAGCGCAGCGGACGGCGGAGTGAAAAGGCAATTAAATCGCTATCTCGATGCCATCCGAAAAAAACTTTGACGGCAAAAAAAAATCCTGATATGTTTCATATCAATAATACATATTGAATGGCGATAATAATATGAAAGATCTGCTCACAATCAATTCCGTTCAGAAAGCCTTTGCCGTTCTGGAATCCATAGCGGCCGCCCGGGGGGGCAAAACGTTGACCGAAGCGGCCCGCGAACTTTCCATGACGGTCAGTTCGGCTCAGAGAATTATCCACACTCTTTTAAAAATCGGATACATATCGAAAGATCCGCTGACGAAGAAACTGGAAATTGGGCCGAAATGCCTGTCGCTCGCCTTTCAGTTTCTGAACCGATCCGAGGTTCGTGAGGTCGTCTACCCCTTTCTGCGGGAGCTCAACGACGCGACGGATGAGACGGTCAACCTGGCTGTTCTCAGCGGCGATCTGGAAATCGTCTACATCGATCGCGTCGAGACGTCGCAAATGATTACAACGAATATCCGACCCGGAAGGACGAGGCCGATCCATGCCACGTCCATAGGCAAGGCGATACTGGCTTTTCTTGACGAGGGAAGACGGCGCAACATCCTGGAGAAGGTAACCGAAGTCCCCGAATTTGTCTCGTCGGGCAAGACCGTAGCGATGCTGGAGGAGGAACTGGCGGCTATTCGCGAGAAGGGGTACTCGACGAACCTCAGCGAACTGGACCGGGATCTCTTCGCGGTGGCCGTTCCGCTACTCGATTTTCGAGGTTTCGCCGTGGCAGGCATCAATATTGTCGTGCCGAAATCGCGGTCGTCCATTCAGGAGGTGGAGGAGAGATACGTTCCCCTGCTCCTTGCAAAGGGGAATCTGATTTCCTCGAAACTTGGCTATGCATCGATGATTAGACGATAACGAGATAGAGGCCCGAGGTATGGAAAGCGAAGAGGAACTGCTCCACGAGGCAAATGATCACGTCGCGACCCTCATGTTGAACAGGCCGCAGGTTCATAATGCCATTTCTATGACAATGCGGCGTCTCCTGGGGGAAGCCTTGGACAGAATCGAGGAGGACGACGATATCAGGGTCGTTATACTCACCGGCGCGGGGCCTTCCTTCTGTTCGGGCGTCGATCTGAAGGAACGGAGGGGCATGCCAGAGAAGGAGGTCCGGCGGCTTCGCGAAAAGGGCCCGGTGAACCAGATGAAGATAATAAATCTATCGAAACCCGTCATCGCCGCCGTCTGCGGGAACGCACTGGCCGGCGGATGCGAACTGGCCCTTGCCTGCGACATTCGGGTGGCCTCGGAGGATGCCCGCTTCGGTCTTCCCGAAACGAATCTCGGGATTATACCCGCTGGAGGCGGCACGCAGCTTCTTCCGCGGCTCGTGGGAGACGCGCAGGCCCGTGAGATAATTTTCACGGGCCGTCCGATCGACGCCGCCAGGGCTGAGCGGATAGGTCTCGTAAATTACGTTCTTCCCCGGGAGAAGGTGATGGAGAAGGCCCGGGAACTGGCTGGATACATGAAGGATCTCTCGCCCACCGCCCTGAAAAAAGCGAAGGAGGCAGTGAACCGATCGCGGGAAGTCGGTCTGGTCGAGGGGTTTGCTTTCGAGGCGCAGGCGTACCTGACGTGCATTCCTACGAAGGACAGGATCGAGGCCCTTCGGGCGTATTCGGAAAAAAGGAGACCCATTTTCACCGGCGAATGAAGATTTGACTGATGGGGCCGCCGAGAGCCGAATGCCGCCCCGTCTATTCGCCGGAAGTTGTAAAAGATTGGACGAAAGAGACTCATGGAGATTTTCACACCCATTGATTTCGGCGGCGTAACTCTGAAAAACCGCATTGTCATGCCCGCCATGGCGACGAATTTCGGGAATCCCGACGGGAGTGTTACGGAACGACTCATCGGCTACTACGCCGCGCGGGCGGCGGGCGGCGTCGGCCTGATCGTCATCGAATTTACGGCTGTTTCTTTCGAGGGACGGTTCACGCAGAATCAGATCCGCATGGATAATGACTGCTTCATCGGCGGGCATGGGGAGCTCGTCGAAGCAATCCACCGGGCCGGCGCCCGTGCGGTTCTGCAGCTTCATCATTCGGGACGCCGGGCGCCGCTGGCGATAACGTTCACTCATGCCATGGGTCCCTCGGCCGTTCCGGTTTTCCCCGGTTTTCCCGTGCCGCGTCCCATGACGATCGGGGACATCGGGAAGATCCGGGGGGATTTTGTCTCTGCCGCGGTCCGCGCAGCGAAGGCGGGATATGACGGAGTCGAGATCCATGCCGCCCACGGCTATCTTCTGGCGCAGTTCCTCTCGCCGGAAAGCAACAGGCGTGAGGATGAGTATGGCGGCAGTCCCGAGAAGAGGGCAAAGCTGCCATTGGAAATCCTCCAGGGAATCAAGGATTCGCTGGGGCCGGATTTTCCCGTCATCGTGAAGATGAGCGGAGACGAGTACACGCCGGGTGGAATAGAGATTGAGGAAGCGCTGATCCATGCCCGTCTTTTTGAAGAAGCGGGCGCCGATATGCTCTGCGTTTCCGGGTCGGCCGGATCGATGATGGCGCTTTCGCCGAATGCACCGGGACGGAGGAGCACGTCGCCTCCAGTGTATGTGGAGCAGGCATGTTTCGCCCATCTTGCAGCCGCCGTAAAAACGATCGTTTCGATACCGGTTATGGCAATCGGCCGCATCAACGATCCTTCTGTGGCCGAACGGCTGATAGAAGAGGGGGCGGCCGACGTAATTGCCGTGGGCCGCGGTCATATCGCCGATCCGGCGTTCGTGAACAAGTCAAGCGGCAAAAATCCCGATCCCCTCTGTCGCTGTATCGGCTGTCTTCAGGGATGCATCGAGCGATCGGTCCAGGCTTCCAATACGGGCATCACCTGCGCCGTAAATCCCCGGGTAGGAAGGGAATTGGAAGCCGAAGGTCTTTCGGCGTCTTCGCCGAAGCGTTTCTTTGTTCTGGGGGGCGGCCCCTCCGGCATGCACGCTGCTGCAATTCTCGCCGAACGCGGTCACCGCGTTGATCTGTACGAGAAGAGGAACTGTCTCGGCGGGAATGTTCTCACGGCCTCAAAACCGCCGCATAAAGCGGAAACGATGTATCTTATCGATTATCTTGTAGAACGATTGAAGAGATCCGAGGCCAAAATTCATCTCAATGCAGATATGACAGCGGAAACGATCAAAGAGGAACAACCCGATGCCGTTATAGTCTGTTGCGGGTCGAAACCGCGGAGGCCCTCCTTGCCGGGAATGGAGTCCGCCATGGTCGTGACGGCCGATGACGTCCTCTCGGGAACGGCCAATATCGGAAAGCCCCGCCGGGTGGCCGTCGTGGGCGGCGGACTTGTAGGCTGCGAAACGGCTCTCTATCTTGCCGAACGCGGCTGGCGGGTGACTGTCCTGGAAATGCTGGAAGATATCGGAATCGACGTGGGTCCCATCGTCAAGCACTACCTCCGAAAGGAACTGGAAGAAGCCGGCGTTACGATCAGGCCGAAAACCTGCATTGCTGAATTCCGGAAAGACAGTGTCGTTTGCAGGCTCGACGAAGGAGAAACGGAACTCTTCGATGCGGATATTGCCGTATTGGCTGTTGGTTACAGTTCCGACGACGGTTTATTCCGGTCGCTGCAGGAATATGGCGTCGATGCCTATATCGTAGGCGATGCACGGAGTCCCCGGAAGATTCTCGACGCAATGAGGGAATCGGACACGCTTGCAAGGAATCTCTAGCGCTGCCGAATGATCGGGGCCGGCAGATCAACGAAAGGAAAGAATGGAATGAAGAAGTATGAATACTGCGTAAAGAAACCCTTTGATTCGACATCGGACCATCATGAAGCCCACCATACGAAGAAGCACCACGACGAGGCGATGCCCCGGTGGTCTTTTTGCGGAGACGGCTATTTCCCGGAATCGCCCGTGAGGGTGGTTGTGCGTCAGATTCGCAGTGTTCCCGAGGATTACGATCCCCATATCGACCTTCACACGCACGATACCGATGAGCTGTATATCTTCGTTTCGGAAGAAGAGGGAGGTCTTGAAGCGGAAGTCACTCTGGGCGACGAGGTCTATCAAGTGACGTCGCCGGTGACGATTCTCCTGCCGAAGGGCGTTCCTCACCGGTATGCGGCGAAGAAGGGCCACGGCTTTCTGTTCACCATTGTCCCCGTATCCTGCGCCGAGCATTACAACAGTCATACCTTTCCCTATCCGCCGGAGAAGGCTTGAGAGTGTTTAGAAGGAGCGCCGGTGAATTGAGAGAAAGGAGCGAAGGCATGGCGATGAAACTGGATGGCGTGAAAGTTCTCGATCTGTCGAGGGTTCTGGCTGGGCCTTACTGCACGATGATACTGGCCGATCTCGGAGCCGACGTGATAAAGGTCGAGCCGCCGGAGGGCGACGAAACGAGGACTTGGCCTCCCTTTTACGAAAACGGCGAGAGCGGCTACTACATGACGCTCAACAGGAACAAACGCGGCATTGCGGTGAATCTGAAGAATCCCCGGGGGAAGGAGATTCTCTTAGAGCTTGCCCGGCATGCCGATATAGTGATCGAGAATTTTACGCCCGGCGTTGTCGGCAGGCTGGGAGTGGATTACGAAGCGATGAAGCATGTGAATCCGAGGCTCGTATACTGTTCCGTCTCTGGATTCGGCCAGACGGGGCCCTACCGGACGAAACGCGCCTACGATCCCGTCATTCAGGCCCTGGGAGGCGTCATGTCCGTCACTGGTGTGAAGAACGGCGAGCCCGTCAAAATCGGCATACCCGTGGGCGATCTCGGGGGCGCCATGATGGCCGTCACGGCGATACTCGCGGCGCTTTACTCCCGCGAGAAAACGGGGAAAGGCGATTATATCGACATATCCATGCTCGACGGCCAGATCGTTTTCCTTTCGATCATGGCGGCCGAGTACTTTGCCAACGGCACAGTGCCCGAGCGGCTGGGCCGGGAACATCCCTGGCGAGTTCCCTCGAAAACCTTCGAGACAAAGAAGGGCTACATCACCACGTCTGCCACGAGCGGCGCGCTCTATGCCAGATTTATGAATGCGCTGGGCCTTGACCAGTTGATCGACGATCCCCGGTTCAGAACGAACGCCGAACGCGTCATTCACCGCGACGAACTCTATCCAATCATCGAGAAAGCCATGATGGAGAAAACGGCGGAAGAATGGGCCGTCATTTTCGATGAGGCCGGGCTGCCCAATGGCGTCATGAACGACGTGTCGCAGGTTTTCAACGATCCCCAGGTGCTGGAGCGGAAGATGCTGGAATATGTGGACCACCCCACGCTTGGAAAAATCAGGATGATCGGCAATCCCTTCAAGTACGCCGGGAGCGAGCCGCGGTCGATGACGGCGCCGCCGATGCTCGGAGAGCACACCGATCTCGTCATGGCGGAATTGCTTGGGCTTGACGACGACGAAATCGCGTCGCTTAAGAGAAGCGG
>JAFGGB010000170.1 GCA_016930775.1 Deltaproteobacteria bacterium | reverse complement strand
GCCATATCTTTACCCATCGTTTCGCGAAGCTGAAAGGCGCACCAGGTGACAACGCAGGCCAGCAGAAGCATCACGCCGAAGACAGCCAGATACGAGTTGGCGCCGTAAATCTTGATGCCGTCGGAGAGCGTCGGCGGAAACAGGTTCATCAGGAAGCCCACCAGGTTGCCGAAGATAGCCACCGAGATATAACACCCGAAGTTCAGCATACTGACCGACACGCCGGTAAACTCCGAGTGATTGGTTTCCCGAAGTAACGGAACCGCAATGGAGAACGTGCTGGCCGTGAAGGACAGCATACACATAAGCACCGCCAACCACACCGTCCGCACCTCAAAGAAAACCAGCGTTGTGATGGACGAGAATACCAGAAAACAACTGACCCCGACGATACGAAGGAAAATCCGTCTTCGGTTGCCCAGCATACTGCTGGCGATGGCGAAACTCAGGCCTGAAATTGCCGATATCGCCCCCATCACCGAGAGAATCACGGCTGCCCGATCGGACTCCATCCGGCAGAAGTCTTCGAGGAACTTTTTGCCGATCACCGTCTGCAGCACGTAATACAGGCCGAAGTTGATTCCGCAAAACAGAAACAGGTTTCGGTTATGCCGTTTTTTCAACACGGCGAAATGCGGCCTGGCGCTGAACGGAATGGGCTTAACCTTCGGCATCCTTAAACTGGATTTTGTCAAAAGGAACAGAAGATAGAATCCTACCGATACTCCAGCAACATAGAGCATCACCATTCGCCATCCGACAATATTCACGGTCCAGACGAACGGCGCATTAGCCATGATTCCGCCGATGTACCCTATCAGGATCATGATGGACAGCATGATCGTGAAACGCTTATTGAACGTCCGAAGGATTTCGCACACCAGGCTGAGATAGAGTGAACTCGCCCCCAGGCCAACGATGGTCCTGCTGAGATACAGCATGAACAACGTATTGGACAGGGGAAACATGATCGATCCGATGCAGAACAGCAAGGCTCCGAACGCAATCACCCGGCTGCCCCCATAGCGGTCCACCAGAAGCCCGATGCCCAACTGGCAGAACGCGTAAACATACATGAACGATGACCCGAAGGCGGTGATATAGGGAGCCGAGACGTCCAACTCCTCCTGCAGCACATTGAAGATCGAGCCGGGAATCGCCACGCGCTGAACGTTGGCGAAAAAATACAGCGCCGTCCCGAACGCCAGCAAACACCAGGCGCGGTATTTGCGCGGAATCATTGTCAGGGGATTGTTGCTCATCAAATCCTTCAGGGGCATCCCGCTCGTCGGTCCTTCTATGAACGCACCCTAAGAACGACCTTGCCGATATTTTCACTGCGTTCAAGAATGCCGTGGGCTTCCGTAGCCTGTTCGATAGGCAAGATCTTATAGATGGATGGTTTCAGAATACCGGCTTCGATTTTCGGCCAGACTTTGTCCACGAGAGCTTTCAGGATAGCGGCTTTCGTTTCGGGCGTGCGATTGCGAAGCATACTGCCTACAAGATGCAACCCCCGCGTCAGAAGGGGACGCAACTGGAGTTGCGCGGAAACACCCGCCAATGTTGAGATGACAATCCAGTATCCACCTTTGGCCATAAAGGGCAGGCAGTCACCGAGCATCTGGCCGCTGAGGCAATCCATGGCGACATTAACGGGATGGCCGTCTTCAAGCTCCTTCTCAAGGACCTCTGCCGGATTTTGCTTGCTGCTGTTGATAATGACATCCGCGCCGAGATCCTTGATGGACTCGGCGATTTCATCCGACAAAACAGACGTAATGACTCGCGCCCCAAACGCTTTGGCCAATGGGATTGCCGCACTCGCCAGACCGCTGGCGCCGGCTGGGATATAGGCTGTTTGACCTGACTCTAAATGCCCTTCGAAGAACAGATTCAAATAGGAGGTGGCATACGCTTCCGGCAGGGCGGAGGCCTCTTCCAGAGACAGACCCTTCGGGATCGGCATGAGCATATCGTAGCGGACGGCGACCATCTCGGCATACCCGCCGCCGCCTAATAAAGCGCAGACCTGATCGCCAACCTGCCAGTTGCTGTTCTCCTTGGCCTGGTCGGAGATGTCTTTGATGACGCCGGCAATTTCCAGGCCCATCCAGGGAGGGCATCCTTCCGGAGAGGGGTATTTTCCCTGCCGTTGGAGCAAGTCCGCACGATTCAGCGCGGCGGCATGAATTTCGACGAGCACCTCATCTGCTTTCAATTGCGGGTCATCGACTTCAGACCAAACCAGATTCTTATTTTCATCAACTAACATGGCACGCATGAATCATTCTCCTAACGGATGTTTTCTGTCTTCGAGTGGGAACGTAACAGCTTTACGGGCCAGCGACGACGCATAGACTCCGTAAATCATTTCCAGTGCGACTTTCGCGTCATAGATGCTTGAAACAGGCTGGCGATCTTCGTCAATGGCACTCATCAAATCGAGAGCGGCAAAACGATTGTTATCGCCGAAATAGTAGTTACCCGTCCCGTGGCCGTAGTTTTCATAATCAATCGGCTCGATATCGGGCGGAAGGATGCGGTCTTCCTTAAGAGGAATCACCTCGTAATGAGCTTCATCCTCCATCGGCAGTTTGGAGCGGGATAGCCTCAAGTCCCTTTTGTGATCGTAGCGGACGCTGAGAGTCCCTGTCGTGCCCACAACCGTGATGCCCATTCGGATTTGCTCTTCGTAAAGGTCGCGACGGCTTTCGAAAGCACCGTTAACGTCATTGGCGAATCTGAAATAAGCCCAGATGGCATCGCCGGCACAGATTCCGACCGGTTCTGATGTGTCGAGGCGGTCCGTGGCGACAAGCGGTCGGCCCTGGTTTCGGACGTCGGCAAAAACATATTCGGGGCAGCCGAAGAGGAATGTCATCAGGTCGAAAATATGGGTTCCCAGAACCATCATATCCTCGCCGCCGCCGCGTTCGTCTTCCTTGCCGCGGCCATAAACGGTCAGCACTTTGCCAATATCGCCGTTTTCAATCATGCGCTTGGCGGTGCGAAAGACCAGGGCATATCTCGCCAGATGGGCAACGGCGACTTTGGCGTTGTGCTGTTCCGCGAGAGTGATCAGGTGGTCGTTTTCTTCCAGCGACGCACAGAGAGGTTTCTCGCAAAGAATATGACAGCCGCTTTCGATCGCCGTTTTGATCGGCTCGTAATGTTCTTCAGGAACACGCGAACAGAAGCACACGATGTCGGGGCGTTCCGCCGATATCATCTCGCGATAGTCAACATAATGACGCTTCGCGCCGGCATTGTTCATTCGTGGCTCAAGATCCACGGTATTGGAGTCTACCAGAGCCACCTCAACATTCGGCAGGCCTGCAAAACTGCGTTCCGTCCCGTGGCCCTTCCTATAGTCTTTGGACGTATCGAAAACGACACCGATTTTCCATTGTTTCTGCATAGGTTATGCTCCCTTCTTGGGGTCCAGGACTCGTCCACCGTCGATGGTGTAATTGGCGCCCGTGATAAAGTCGGCCTCCGGGGAGGCGTCGCCGATACGATTCCGACCAACACCCTCCATTGGCTGGCTATCCTGCTGTTTATTTCAATTCTTCATATACCGGCGCCAAGCTTCTGGCACCGTCAATGATGTAATTGTTGCCGGTGATAAACGCGGCCTTGTCGCTGGTGAGAAATAAGATCAGATCAACGACTTCCTGTGGATCCGCCGCCCTGCCCAATGGCGTTCTAAGCTTCGCCATCTCCTTTCTGGTAAGCACAGGCCCGGGAGATACGCAACACGCGCGAACCCCGTGAGGCGCTCCGCACAACGCAAGCGATTTGGTCAGTCCGATCATTCCGCTCTTGGAGGCGGAATAGTTGACGCCCATAGGCGCCCCCAGTATCCCGGACACGGAACCGAGGTTGATAATCACGCCGCGTTTCTGCTTGAGCATGGTCCCAAGAACCGCCCGACAGAAATACACCGCTCCCTTCAGGTTCACATCCAGCCCCCAGTTAATGATCTCCAGCGGAAGCTCGTGAAACGGCTTGTCACAATGACACATCCGCCCTTCCGCGCCGCCGGCGAAGTTCATCAGGATGTCGATGCTGCCGTATTTGTCCATCGCCAGATCGGCTGCCTGTTGCACCTGGTCATACTCCCGAACATCAACCTGCACACCGACAGCCTCTCCGCCGTTGCGACCAATCGCTTCGGCGGCCTCTTCCACCGCCTTGAGATTGATATCCGCAAGAACAACCTTGGCGCCTTCGCGGGCCAGGTTCTCTGCCGTGAGTAATCCCATCCCAGCTCCAGCTCCGCTGACAATGGCCACTCTG
>JAFGGB010000003.1 GCA_016930775.1 Deltaproteobacteria bacterium | reverse complement strand
GCACCTATTCCTGCGCCGGAGGAAAGGCAGAGCCGACAGAAAGAACGCCGTGATGGATTGTGCATTTCATGATAGAGTGAATCCATGAGAGCCTCCCTGGTGTTGGTTTGTCATTCTAAAAAATCGCCATCAATAATCAATAATTTTGCACCTTGTTCTGTCGATGACCGATGTGAGCTCATATCGTCAGACACAATGTAGGTCATGCCTCTGGTGAGAATTTGATTTTCCCCGCTTTGCAGCTCATTGACAAATTCACCCTCAAGGCAATGCACAATGTGACCTTTTTGGCACCAATGGTCGGCCAGGTAACCTTTTGGATATTCAACTATCCTAACCCTTAGGCCGCGGAACTGCATGGTTCGCCAGTGCGCGACACCTGTTTCACCTTTGTGCTCGGTTTTGGGAATTTTTTCCCAGTCAATGAGCTGATATTCAATTGTAGTATTCTTCATACCATTTCATCCTCGTTGAGCGACGATAATCTGTGGGTGGTAACGGTTATGGACATCCTCTTTTCCCACTCTTATTTTATCAATTACTTCGGTGCAAGCTTTTCAATCACCTTACTATCAACCCACCAAATATCACCCTTGCAGGAGAAAAATAGATACTTGCCATCCGGTGAAATATAGGCTCCTCTTGTATCCGGTTCGAAACCATGCCTGGTCAGGTCGATCGCCTCTCCCCATTTGCCGTCTTTGTTCTTAAAACTGACATAGAGACTGCCATTTTCGACATTGATATCGAAGATAATATAGCTTCCATCAGGCGCAATGCACGGATGTGTCTGATTTCCGTAATGAGGATTGATGCTCAGCCTTTCATAATTGGTGAAAAGACTGTTGCTGAAAGTTACCCTGGCAAGGTAATGTTTGGGTTGATTGCCCCATACCGACTCGGTTGTATAAAACTGACCAGACTTATCGGAAGTCAAATACATTCCCTGTCCGGCGTATTTGGGGACAGACCAGCCGGTATCAGTCCTTGCAGACGCGTAGAAACCGGTCCGCTGGGCTCCTCCCGGACCGAACTGCCAGTAAAACAGCAGCCATTTGTCATCACTCGAAACACAGGGATGGAACGCGCTGGCCCCTTGAGATATCTGCAGTGCAGCCAATTTTGTCCATACGCCATTTTCAACCTTTGTGAAAAATATTGTCGGAATCAATTCATCGGAAGGATGTGATAATCTGTAAAAATAGTACTCGTTTCCGCCGGGAGAGAATGAGCCCTTAAAATCGACGAATTCCGGTGAAGAAACTATCCCCGGGGCGAATACCTCCGGCATCATCCCCGGCGGCTTCTGGCCGAGGTAGGCACCCTTGAGAACCGGAAAATCTCCCTGTTGAGCGTGACTTCTGCATCCGGGCAGCATGGAGAAAAAAAGTCCGAGTACAAGTATCCACATTTTCATGTTTTTTTTCCTCTCCTCACAATGCTGAGCACAATCAAAAAAACTACTCCGAAAACACAGACCCACTTCCAACAATCGCCGATGAGAGTATACAGCGTGCGTACAGATCCCACAGGCAATACGGCTACCAGCGGCGCTCCGTCACTTCTCAGATCGTCCACGTAGGATACGATATTCCCGCAGGGATCTGCTGCTATGGAAAGACCACTGCTTGCGGGTCTGAGCAGGGAGGCGCCATTTTCAATGGCGCGCAGTCGTGCCATTTTTGCATGGGTGTGTTTTATCTCCGGCCAATCATTGGAGGGGGCGAGGAGCAGATCAGCTTTCATCTTGCCGGCTTGCCGAATATAGGACGGGAAATCCATATCGTAACAGATGGCTCCAGTAACCTTCCAATTCGCCGTCTGTAACGCTTTCAGCACACCGTCGCCGCGAATCGTCATGGCGTACTCATATCCGGGGGCAAGATTCGACTTCGAATACTCCCAGGCAATACGGCCGTCAGGAGCAATGAGGATAAGCTTGTTTTGTGCGAAAGGCTGATTTTCCGCGACTAATTTCTGGCAGCTGTCTTGTAAGATTATTATGCCCAGTCCTAAATAGAAGTTATGTTCCTGTGCCGATTGAGCCGCCTTTTGGATAAAAGCCTCCTCATCACTTTCAAAAAGGAATGTGGCTCCTTCGGGCCATACGACCATCTCGACTCCTGAGTCGGCCATCTTCACCGATTCCGCTAACAATTTTCGATAACTGTTCTGTATCGGAATCCTGATGCTTTCCGAGTCGAATACTCCTGTTCTTTTCGAAGAAAATATCTTGCCGAAAATACTCATCATTTCCGCGCGATGTTCCGCACCGGGCGTAATGCCGGAGACTCGTACCATCTGCGCAGCGGGTTTTTCATGGTAAAGCCGCCACTGACCGAACCCATAAATTACCATTATCACGATAAAATAGGTCGTCACCATTTTTCGGATAAAGCCGAGGTGATGGCGATGTTCCCAGATCTCGTTGCCGACTGACGCGGTCCAGTAAATAAGGAACAGCAATCCCCATATGCCAGTGACAGAAACCAGTTGCAGGAGAGTCAGGTTATTGATTCCATACGCCGGATTTCCCCACGTCCCGCCGCTGAATTGGGAGGCAAGAAAGGCCTCAGCGGCGACAGCTGCAGATGGAAATAATAATGTCCTCACTGCAGAGGGAGATGCGCGACTGAGCAGGCCATCCAGGAAGTAGGGAATGAGTGCAATGGCAGAATTAATGACGGTTACAGAGATGAAGATGGACAGAGGGAGCGGACTCATCCCCCGGTCTGCGAGCAAGGTGACCGCTGACACACACGGCAAGGCGAAGAGGAGCGCTATCCACGGCTTGACCTCACGGAAAAAACGTAAAAGCAAGAATGGACTGAGCCATACTGCGATTTCCAGGGGACGGTCTCCTCCGGCAAAAAACAATATAACTACGGCTGCGATCAGCCATATATACGCAGAAACAGAGGTCTTTTCATGCTTCATGTCCAATCCTCATCGTTAGTTTTTCGGCCTCAGTTCCTCGATTATTTTTGCGGAAACCCGGAACGGATGGCTCTCGCCCTCGCGCTGGCTCAAAAAAATGATATATTTTTTATCGTGAGTGACGATCGGGCACAATTCGAAGCCGGTATTGATCGGGGAGCCGAGATTCTTCGCTTCACCCCAGGAACGGTCAGCGTTGCGGAAACTGATATGAAGCTCATGGCCGCTGGAATAGATCAGATAATCTCCCTCCGGCGAGATAAACGGCGTATGGTCGGTGGTCGCGGTGTTTATGGTTTCTCCCAAATTGACCGGATTTTCATATTTCCCGTTTTTGTACATTGCACAATAAATATCCTGCATCCCGAAACCGCCGGCATCGTCGGAGGCGAAATACAAATTTCCAGCGTTATCGACTGAAAATTGCCAGTGCATGCTCTTATGGTTGATGACCTGATCGACCGCTTTCGGCTCGCTCCAACCGTGCATGGTTTTTTCAACATACCAGATATTTTCCTTTGTTTGCCCGCCCTGCCCGGGATTCGGACGGTTTGAGTTGAAATAGAGTCTGGCGCCATTCGGGGAAAAGAACGGTTCGCCGTCGCTGCCCTCGCTTTTACCGCTGAACGGCGCAACCTGCGGCGGAGTCCACCGCTTATTGATTCTTTCCATGCAATAAATTACTCCTCTGGAATACGGTTGTCCTGGCTGGTCGATCATCGGCGCCCAGTACAGTTGGTTGCCGTCGGGGGAGAAGGCCAGACTGCTGTGCAGTCCCCACACCGAAGCGATGATGCCGGGTGCGAATAGTATGGGGACATCAGCAGGCGTCGACTCCCCCAGGTAATCGCCTTCAAGAAGCGGGAATTGCATGGGGCTTTGATCGCACCCTCTGCGCCGCAGCAGCTCCTGGATTTGTGTGAATCCGAATTCCTCGGCGATATTGTAGGCCGTCTGTCCCATAATCGTCCGGATATTCATCTCCGCCCCTTTTACAAGCAACGTTTCCATAACGTCAACACGGCCGTTCTTGGCCGCATAGTGGAGGGGCGTCCAGCCGTATCTATCCTTTGCATCAATCGGCAGGCCTTTCTTGATCAGGACATCGACAATTTCAGATGATCCTCCGCTGGCGGCGTCGTGGAGCAGGGAGCCGCGCGCATTATTCGGGAAAGTCACATCCATGCCGTTTTGCACCATTTTGTGAAACAAATTCTCCAATCCCTGCTGACATGCTAAAAACAGGAGAGTGCCCGCCTGACGACCGGAAACGGGAATCTCGGCGCCGTTGTCAATGAGCATAGCGACGATTTCCCTGTAGCCACGCCATGCGGCCAATTCGAGGGGGGTTGATTCGAAATTGTCCCTTGCATTGATATCGGCGCCCGCAGTGATGAGCAGTCGTGCCACTTCGGTGCCGCCGCGTTCTCTCGCACAGAGCAGCAGAGGCGTTCTACCATAGCTGTCTCTTACTTCAAGAGGCGCGCCGTGTGCGAGGAGAAGCGCGACAATGTCTTTGAATCCGTATGTCGCCGCAAAGTGAAGCGGGGTCTTCGCGCGGAAATCTGCACTGGTGATATCAGCTCCGTTTTCTACAAGCAGCCTCGCGATCTCGTAATACCCGTTTGAAGAGGCAATATGCAGGGGAGTGGTGAAATTCGAATCCTTGTCATTGACATCCGCCCCTTTATCAATCAGAAGAGACACGCTTTCAACATTATTTTGCTCAGCCGCCCAGTGCAGCGGAGTGCGCCCGGCTTCATCCCGTACCTCCTTTACCCAGACATCGTTATTTCCTGTGCGTTTCGATGAAAAAGCGATCTTCGTTCCATCCGGTGACCAGCTCGGCCAGGAGCTCTCGGATTCCCCGGTGAAGCGCATGGCTTCGCCCCCCGAGAGGGGTGCGATCCAGATATCCTGTGTGCCGCTGCGCTTCGACATGAAGGCGATCCTGCTGCCGTCGGGGGACCAGCACGGCTGGTTCTCGTCACTCTCATGAAACGTCAGTTGTGTCGGCTCACCACCGGCAGCGGAAACGATCCATATATCATAATTCCCGCTTCGATCGGAGGCGAATGCGATTTTCGAGCCGTCGGGTGACCAGACCGGATGATGATCTGCGGCTTCATGGGTGGT
>JAFGGB010000021.1 GCA_016930775.1 Deltaproteobacteria bacterium | reverse complement strand
CAAGACAAGTAACATCAGAACCCGCCGTTGGTCGGCGGGAAAGAAAGGGGTCTGCGGTTCGTATGAAAAGATGTACTTTCACGGCGACGATCCTGATTGCGGGATTATCAATGTGTGTTTTCGGATTTTCCCGGACATTGGAAGCCTCCGAAGTCATACTTTTATACACAAGCGACACGGAGGGATACGTCGAGCCCTGCGGCTGAACGGTCGTCAAAGGCGGACTGGCCCGGCGGGCCGGCATGATCAAACAGCTCAGAAGTTCACACAAGAATGTATTGATTCTCGATGGAGGAGACGCCTATTCGGGAGATCAGGACCACGCCTTACTGCGCGCCGACGCCATAGCTGCGGCAATGAAGCTGATGTCCTACGACGCCCTCTCGATGGCGGACCGGGATCTCGAGATCGGCTTCGATCGATTCAGCGCAATAGCCATGCGGCACGGTCTTTCCTATGTCGCTTCCAATATTCAGATTCTCGATGGGAATCGCGACTTCGTACAACCCTTCGTCATCAAGGAGACCGGTGGAATCCGCGTTGCCATAACGGCAATCGTCGATCCTCGTCTGATGCCGAACATGAATGCTCTGGCCGGGAAGATAGCGGTTGCCGACCCCCTGAAAAGCCTGGAGATCTTGAAGGAGAGACTGCGGGGACAGGCGGACATCGTCGTCCTCCTGTCTCACTTCGGATTCTACAAGAACCGCGACATGCTCAAGGCCGGATCCTTCGCCGGCATTGATATCGTCATATCGGGCCACGGGCGAAAGATCATGAGAGAACCCATAGCGAGCAACGGAACGGTGCTGATCCAATGCAGCGCCGGAGGAGAATACCTCGGAAGGATCGACATCAAGCTGGACGAAAACAAGCGCATAACAAATGTCGACGGCGAAGCCATACCCCTGACGGACCAGATTCCGTCCGACGACGGAGCCGCAAAAATCATGGAAAAGTTTCTTCAGTCGGTCAAGACAAACTAGCAGCCGGAGCGACCTTGGAAAGAACGCCAAGCCTCCGAGAAAATTGCCGTAACCTGGAGTCGGAATTTACTCTGCTGCCTTCGTCGATTATTTGTTAATTGCCTGTGCAACCATTCCTTGCATCGTTAAGACAAGAATCCTCGTTCGAGGATCGTTCGTCGTGATGAAGGCCTTTTTAACAACCGGCTTATCGCCGTTGCTCACGGTCGTGAACGTCATGGTTGCCTTCCCCGATTGTCCCGGCTTTATTTGCATTTCATCGCTTGTTATCGTACAGCCGGCACCCGCATCCATTCTCTGAATCAGCAGGACGCAGCATCCTCTATTTTGAATAAGGAAATCATGACTGACCTGGCTTCCTTCCTGGATGGATCCAAAATCGTAGGTCTTTTCAGCCACCTGTGCCGCAGGTCCCGCTTCGGCTTCGGGCAAGGCGCCGACGAATGCGAGCGCCACAAACAGCGCAGCGGTAACTATTTGCAATCTATTAATTCTTTTCACAGATCAACCTCCACGATGAACATTCATTGTAGCGCATGCAACAATCTCTCTCCCCACCGCCGACGATCGCCTCATCCGATGCACACCCCGTCTTTCACACGTATGGTCCTCGATGCCAGAGCAGCCACCTCCGCATTGTGGGTCACCATGATGATCGTCAGACCTTCACGGTTCAGCGCCGTCAGGAGATTCATGATCTCATCGGCCGTATCGCTGTCAAGATTGCCTGTAGGTTCATCGGCAAGGAGGATAGGCGGACGATTGACGATCGCCCTGGCTATTGCCACGCGTTCCTGCTCGCCTCCGGAAAGCTGGTCGGGCAATCGACTGACCTTTTCGCCAAGACCTACCCGCTCCAGAACCGCCAGGGCCATTTCGTCCTGAACCCGGTTCTTCAGTCCCGTTATAGCCATGGGCAGTTTCACGTTCTCCAGGACCGTCAGATAGGGAACGAGTTGATAGGACTGGAATATGAACCCCACATACTCGCTCCTGAAATCGGCTCTCTGTTCCGGCGTGAGACCGTAAATATCGAGGCTGTCAACAAGAACATCTCCCCTGCTCGGCTTGTTCAACCCGCCCAGAACCGAGAGAAGAGTGCTCTTCCCCGAACCGGACGGTCCCATGACGGCCACGAACTCTCCGTCGTCGATCCTTACGTCCATCCGCCGTATGGCGGCGACTGATCTGTCGCCGCTTCCGTAGTCTTTTCCGACATTTTTGATTTCAATAAAGTTTTGTGCCATCGCGTCGTTCATATGCTCTCCTCTTTCTACAGTGTTCTCAAGGCTTCACTGGGGTCCAGCCTGCTCGCCTTGTACGCCGGGTAAAGACTTGCAAGGAGGCTCAACGAGACGCCCAAGAGGAGGGCAAGCCCCCCGACGGAGTAATTGATGCCGGCGAAGGCGCCCTGATCGATGACGGCGGGGATGGCTGCGGCGGCGGCCGCATTCCCTCCGACAAAACCAAGAATCCCCCCGCCGAGACCGACTATCGCGGCCTCCAGCAGAATGATCTGCATGATATGCCCCTGCCGGAAACCGATCGCCCTGAATATGCCGATTTCCCTGGTCCGCTCCGCCACGGAACCCATCATGGTGACGAAAACCATGAGGGACCCGACAAAAATCACCAGAGCGGCAATTCCATAGCTGAACGTCCGGATCATGTCTATGGACTGCATCTTTGACATGAGAACCTGTTTTAGAGCGCTTACCTTGGCCTCGGGAAATTTCTCGGCGATTTGGAGAACCATCTCGTTGATCGGGCAGCCGCGGCAGAAGGCGGCGATTTCCACGAGGGAGATCTTGCCCTCCTTGTTCAAAAGGGCCTGCACCGCTTTCAGGTCGCCCACTATTATGCCGTCCTCGGAAGCTCCCGTGGGCGTAAGAACCGCGGAGACGTGGAAGTCCCGGCCGCCTATAGAGATATTGTCGCCGACCGCCGCCCCGAGAACCTTGGCCGCTTCCGAACCAAGGAGAAGATCCTGAGGATTGCGGGGCTGCTCGCCCTGCCACTGCCACCAGGTTTTCAATGCAAATTCCTGCTCGAAATCAACCCCCATAAGGAGAACCGTTTTCCCCTTCACGACGGCCGAACCCAGCGCTTTCGGTGCAATGACGCCGATATTCTGACTGTTCGCAATGGTGCGGATTTCAGGAAGGCGCCGCTCCTCCAGTTCCTGAACCTCGTACTGGACGCCTCCGACGGTTACGCCGCCGTAACTCAGCGAGAGATTCTCACTCCGCGGCGCCATGACTATGTTCGCGCCGAACTGGTTGAGCCGTTCCTCTACATCGCGGGACATGCTTTCCGTTATGGCAAGAAGCGTCACGATAGTGGCGATGCCGATAAAGAGACCCGAAACGAGAAAGATCATCTTGCCCGTGCGGCGTCTCAGATTGTTCATTGAAATATTGTAAAGCTTCATTGCTCTGCCTCCGACTTCGTCATCGCCGCACGTTCTCCATGAGTCATCTTGTTAAGAAGAACCGCTTCGACGCCCTTTTCCCTGAAGAACGCTTCGATTCCCGACGTACCTGTGACATTCCGGTCGTAGGTCACGACAAGCCTTGTACTGTCCTTATCGATAACAATGCAATCAACGCCCGCCACTGCTCTGAGATTGCCAACCATTTCCTGCGGCCAGGGTTCGCCGGCAACCCTGCGGTAGATTGCGTCATCGAGGTTCCGCGTCGCGAAATACGACGTCACTTTTGGCGCCACCAGGACGGCGAAGCCGGAAATAATGATAACGGCCGCAGCCGCCGCAACAACCTGGAAGGGAAGAGCCCGCCTCCTCACGCCAAGGACTTTTTCCCGTTTTTCTCGATATTTCTCGCTGTTGTAAGTCATGCGCACATTCCTCATCGTCGCTGTAATCAATCTATTTCTTGTATTTACAGTACCAACTCATGCCATTGATGTCCTTCATATCGATGACGAGACGATCTCCCTCGATCTTTCGCGGGAGAGGCGCCGGGTTGCAACCGCCGCTCACCTCATTGATCCGGTCGGAACGGAACTTCATGCCGCAGTTCTGACAGACCATGTAATCGCCGGCTTGGGAATAACCTTTCCCGGAACGGTAGCAGACATCGCAGGCGTCGATAGCCGATCGAATCGTTCCGTCGGAGCTTTTCAGCGTGAAGAACGTAACAATGATGCCGTCATCGGCTCTTACTTTGAAAAAATGGGCCTTCCCGTCATTGATGTCGGCAACGGGTATCAGGAGAAGACCCTTCTCAGGGCTGAGAGACCTAATCCCGGCGCCCCATGCCGCAAAAGACCCCGCAGCAAAGAATATCGATGCAATCACCACCATTATGCTTATGGTCATGCGCTGTTTCATCGCACTGTTCCTCCTTTATATTCATGTATATTCATGGCAATGCCGGGAAAATCCCGGCATGATTAAACACTCCAGGAAATACCGATGCATTCGGACAAGCCGGCGGCAAACCTCAGGACTGCTTGCTCGCCATGCGCTCCACTATCGTCCCGAGTGTAATACCTTCCAGAACGTTCTTGATCTTTCCGGCTGCCTCGACCCAGACGTCCCGAGCGGCGCACGTATCTGCCTTATTGCAGGATGATCGATTTTCGACGCAATCGACGAGCGAAATCGGCCCTTCAAGAATCGAAACTATGTCGTTCATTGTGATATCCGCCGGCGATCCGACAAGGTAATAGCCGCCCCGGGGTCCTCTGACGGAGTTAACCATCCCGGCTGATTTCAGCGACAAGACCACATTCCAGAGATATTTCTCCGAAAGATCCTGGCGCCGGGCTATGTCCTTGAGAAAAACAGGACCTTCGCCGGCGTGAGTTGCAAGATCGATCAAGAACCGGAGACCGTATCGCGACCGTGTAGACAGTTTCATGACGCCTCCTCATACCCTATATTGTCTACTAATTTTGTGGAGTATATACGCCGGCAAGAGTCTCATTGCAAGCCCTTTTCGCTTCCAACAAATATCAGTGCAATCCAATCATTTTATTCAAAATTCGCTGTTTCAGGCCCTATGCGCCAGTGGGAACATTTCCCGAAAAATTCTTTCTTTGAGTCGAAGCAGGATCGCTCACGACCCTTGAAGTCCTTTTCGGCATGTCTTCGCTGGAAGAATCTATCGGCATTCTCCGCCCTGCCCTGAACCGTCAACAGAAAGAGGATCAGCGCCGTAACAGCCAGAACGAAATATGTTATCACCGTTTTCCGATTTTCCTCCATGCCGCCCTCCCCTGAATTGAATACCCTCATTATAATCGCGTCATAACCAGATTGACGGCAACATTATGGACGCTAAAATATGATTCTTCGATGACGCGAAGATTACCGATTGGCAATGTTGCCGGTTGGAGGGTGCGGAGATTTAAAGCAAAGCAGTCTCCACCCTCGACTTT
Organism: Deltaproteobacteria bacterium; assembly: GCA_016930775.1. GTDB lineage: Bacteria > Desulfobacterota > Syntrophia > Syntrophales > UBA2210 > JAFGGB01. The sequence goes on along the minus strand of JAFGGB010000021.1, from coordinate 628 downwards.
TCAAATACCCTGTTGATATAAAATGAGAACTGACGTCTGCCGATATGCTGCGGTTCTGAACCTCGAAGGAAGCGTATTCCTACCCCATATTCCATCACCGGACGAGGATGACGAGTTTTTCCGAAAAACGCAGTCCTTGTGTCGTTCTGAAACAACTCCGTCTTTTTTACGGTCCGAAACCGATGTCACAGGCATCGTTTCGTTGCCTTCTCTGCCGATCCGTGTCATGGATTGACGGCCTCTCGCCGGTCAATTCCGACGGGAGACTAAAATCGGGGCGATCTTATGGGTGTGGAAATATATACACCAGGCAAAGCATATATAAATCAAAAGGATATGTGTCCTGTTCAATATTGCAGGTTTGGCGTGAAACTCAATCTTTTCTTCGTTCTTTTCACCTTCCTGTCACATCGGTTCATACCAAAATTCGATGTCCTGATGCAGCTGTTGATGTTTCAAATCAGGATGCTGCGCGACCCAGATCGACGACCAGCGGATTGAGCTTCTTCGCCTGGGAAACGCCGTCAAACACTATGCCGCTGATTATCTCGCCCGGTTCGAAAATGTCAGACTGCCGTTCAGCGCAAACATCTTTTCCAACTCGGTAACCCACATCGGCGTCAATCCT
>JAFGGB010000169.1 GCA_016930775.1 Deltaproteobacteria bacterium | reverse complement strand
TTCGGCGGTCATCCCCACCTTCGGAACGACGCAGTCCGTAACTGCATTGATAACCGGCCCGCAGGGGAAACCTTTGAAGGGCAACAAAAGGAAAGAATAGGAAGGGATTGATCTGTTGGCGAGGGCCGCCTGAAAAGCAGCCGGCCCTCGCCGTTTCAAACCTAGTCCGGGCGTTTCATGTCAAAAATATCTTTGACGATGCAGTAGGAATCGCCGCCGAGGCGACCGACGGCGTCGAATTTTTGGAATTCAATATGGCCGTCTTTAAAAAAATCGTCTGCCACATGAATCAGCGCAACCTCGCCGATGATAAAGCTGGAGCTGTCGGCGCCGGCGCCGAATTCGAGTATCTGCATGAGGCGGCATTCCAGATTCACCGGCGATTCTCCGATCCGCGGCGCCTTCACGAGATCGGACTTCAGGGGCGTCAGGCCCGCCTCCCGAAATTCGTCCACCTGAGGCGGGTAGTTCTTCGCGGCCTGATTCATGGCTTGAGCCATGGTTTCTGTAACGACGTTGATTACATACTCTCCCGTCGCCTCTATGTTGACAAGGGTGTCTTTCTTGTGTCCGTCCCGAAGCCGTGCCGCCGTAAATCCGATGATCATCGGCTTGGACGAAAGCGGGCTTACAAAACTGAAAGGAGCGCAATTGTTTACGCCGTCCGTGCCAACGGTGGAAACAAAAGCGATGGGCCTCGGAATCATCGCGGCCGTCACATAATGGTGGAGATGCCGCTTGTCAAAAGTTGACGGGTCCAGTTTCATGATTGATCCTTTCCGGCTTATCCTGCGTTGTCCTTTGTATCGTCCACATCCTTATAACCGTACGTTGCAACGAAATAATCGAGGTACTCCTTTCCTCCGCCCCAGAGGGCCTTCACGGGACCCGATTTCGAAATGAAACCGGGCAGCTCCCTGCCGAGAATGCTCTCGAACAGTTTTGCCGCCTTGATGAGCCGTTCAAGGTTGATGCCCGTACGGATGTCCATTTCTTCGAGCATGCCTACGAGGTCCTCCGTACAGATGTTCCCGAGGCGTCCATAGGTGTAAAGTTTTCGCGTCGTGCTCGGCTGGCCGCCCATGCCGCAGAGAGCGCAATCGTGAATAAGGACTCCCGCATCGATGGCCGCCAGAACGTTGGCAAGACCTGCGCCCCGCACATCGTGGAAGTGCGTGATTATTTCCATGCCCGGAAATTCATCGATTATCCTCGCGAGGAACCGTTTCACCTGGCGGGGATTCGCCATGCCCGTCGTATCGCCAAAGGACAGGGCGTCGACGCCCATCCACTGGAGTTTTTTGCAGATGTCTATGACGCTCTCGGGAGGCACATAGCCTTCAATAGGACAGCCGTAGACCGCTGAAAGAGAAGCGTTCACGTGAAGACCTGCGGCCTTTGCCTTTCGGATGACGACCTCCGAGTCGCGCATCGCCTTGGCCGTTGTGCGTTGCATGTTCACGATGTTATGGCCGTTTGTCGCGGAAATCGGTACAGAGATGCCGTTGATGTGCGTACTGACGGCCCGCTCCAACCCTCTCTCGTTGGGAACTGTTGCCCAGTAGAAAACATCTTCAGGATGTTCGAGTTTCTCCATGAGCGCCTCTGAATCGGCGAATTGCTTCACCACCTTGGGACTGACGAAGGACGTCACCTGAATATGCTTCACGCCGGCCTTCAGGAGGGCGCGGATCAGCTCCAGTTTTTTTTCCGTAGGCACTACGACAGCCTCGCTCTGAAGGCCCTCCCGGGGGCCCATATCTCGAATGGTCACTCTACCGATTTTCGAATCCAGCATGCTCTGTCTCCCGGTTGTTCATATATAGAGCGCCTCTGTCACAGCGACAGGTCGACGCGGTAATGGCGAAGCTTGTCTTCGTCGATGGCGATTCCCAGGCCCGGCTTCTCCGTCAGAATCATCATTCCATCCCGGAAAAACGGTCGTTCCTCAAGTATGTCGTCGGCCCACCGGAGGTAGTTCGCCAACTCCGTGTTGACGACATTGCGATAGGCGGCGGCGTTATGACCGCTGGCGATTGTTCCCACTCCCGTCTCCGCCTGCGTGCCGGCAAAACACTGAACGTGGAAGAGTTCCGCCGCCTCGATTATCTTGCGGGAATTCACTATGCCGGTTCGGGGAGTTTTCACACTGACGATATCCACGGCGCCATCTTTCAGTTCCTTCGCAACATCGCCGGGACTTTTCACATCCTCATCCAGAATGATGAGCAGGGGAAAAAGTCCTGCAATCCTTTTCCTTCCTTCCCGATCGCCCGAAGGCAGGGGCTCCTCCACGGCGAAGACGCCGCAATCGACCATTCTTGGCAGCGCCCAGAAAGCGCCGCTCCGGTCCCATCCCTGATTCGCATCGATATATATCCTAATGTTCTCCCCCACGGCAGAACGGACAGACTTGACAAGTTCCACGTCTTTTCGGGGGTCCAGACCTACCTTGATCTTCAGCGTCTTCATCCCCTGCTCTATATAGGACAGCGCCTCGTCCACCGTTTCCGCCATCGTATCCTTGATGGATACGTTCGGCGTCACGGGAATGCATCCGTCGCTCCAGCCGCCGAGGAGCTTATAGAGCGGCACTCCAAGGCAGCGGGCCTTCAAATCGTGAACGGCGATGTCCAGCGCGCCTCGCGCCGTGTTGTTCGCCGGATGGCGATCGAGTATGTCCTGGATTTTCTCCGCATCCATCACATCCATACCTGCCAGGGCCTCGCCGAAAAAATCCTCGACGGCGGCCACGATCGATTTCTGGCTCTCGCCGTAGATCGTCGGCCTGGCGGCGGCCTCTCCGTACCCGCAAAGGCCGTCTTCCCCGTGAACACGAATCAGAACATGATCGGCCCGGTCGAGCCGGCCCTTGCTCCATCGGCTCTTCTTCACCGTGGGCCGGAAGGGAATGAAAAAGGGTATCGCTTCGATCGCTCGTATTTTCATAATTCAACCATCCTCGCGCAATAGAGCCTCCATGACCGTTTGTCCTTCTAGGCGATTGCGCCGCTTCTCTTCAGCGACGCGATTTCATCGTCGTCAAGCCCAAGCAATTCCG
>JAFGGB010000020.1 GCA_016930775.1 Deltaproteobacteria bacterium | reverse complement strand
TTATCGTCACCCACAACATGCAGCAGGCCGCCCGGGTTTCCGACCGCACGGGATTCTTCTACCTCGGGAGGCTTATCGAGTATGATTCAACGGAAAGGATTTTCACAACGCCCGCTGAAAAGCAGACGGAAGATTATATTACCGGCCGATTCGGCTGACAGCGCCGGAGGAACAATTGACATGGACAAGAAAGTTCACACCAGCACTCAATACGAAAGAGAACTGAAACAGGTGAAGGAAAATTTATTATATCTGGGCGCCCTCGCAGAGAAGGCCATCGACTGCGCCATGACGGCTATTTTGAAGAGGGATTCAGCAATGGCGCAGAAGGTTATTGCCGATGACGAGGCCATCGACCGTCTCGACGAGGAAACGGAGGAACTCTGCATCAAGCTCCTGGCTCTCAGGCAGCCCACGGCAGGCGATCTCAGGTTCATTACTACAGCCATCAAGATAAACGGACACCTCGAACGGATCGGCGACATCGCCGGAAAAATATCCGAGAAGGCGCTTCTCCTGAACATCGAACCTCAGCTTAAACCTTACATAGACCTGCCGCGCATGGCGGGAATATCGCAGTCCATGATTAAAAAGAGCCTAGATGCGCTGATCCGGGAAGATGTGGCTTTGGCAAGCGAGGTCCGGCACGATGACGACCAGGTGGATAACCTTAACGAACAGATCTTTCGGGAACTGCTCACCTTCATGATCGAGGATCCGCGGACCATACACCGGGCTCTGCTTGTCATGCAGGTCTCTAAGAACATGGAACGGATCTCGGACCATGCCAAGAGCATTGCCGATATGATTATATTTATGGTAACTGGTAGAAATGTCCGGCACCGGCATCCAGAAATAAATGGCATCTAGAACCATAGCGAGAAAACATATAAAGACCGGCCGGGATTATCGATGAAAAAGAATTTTTTCTACAAAGTCTTCGCCACATTCCTCGTGATCATTGTTGTTTCCCTTGCAGTGGTGGGCTTTCTCACGACTTCGCTGATCAAAAAATGGGGCATGGAACAGATCGAGCGGAATCTCTTACGGGAAACCAAAATGATCACCCTCGTCTCATCGAAGGCCGATATACCGGCGAAGGCACAGGAACTTGCAAAACTGACATCGGCGAGAGTAACCCTCATCGATACGGACGGCACGGTCCTTTTCGATACCCGAAGGGATGCAACATCCCTGGAAAACCATCTCAACCGGCCTGAGATACAGGAAGCCAGGATCAGGGGAAGCGGAACAGCTATACGCTACAGCCGAACCTTGAGCATCGACTCCCTCTACGTTGCATATCCCCTTCAAAAAGAAGGCGCTCTCGATGGATACGTCAGACTTTCCCGGCCTCTCGCCGAAGTCGCCGATTACACAAACGCCTTCACTATCATCATAATAGAGTCTTTTGGCATTGTCGGTTTTTTGTCTTTCATTATTGCCTTCATCTTCTCGTCCCGGCTGGTTTCACCTATCCAGGAAATCCAGCAATTCACCGAACGGCTTAGACGGGGAGATTCCGTAGGCTCGATCCTTATTCACTCGGGCGATGAAGTGGGACGGCTGGCCCAGAACATCAACTTCATGGTTTCCGAACTTAACGACTCGATCCAGCGGGCCAATCGTGAAAAAGGAAAAATTGAAGCGGCCTTCGCCAGCATGAACGACGGAATTCTCATTCTCGACAGGAACGACCGTATTGAAACAATGAACGATGCCTTTAAGCGGTTTTTCAAGGTCCGATTTCTCCGAGACGTAGCCGGCAAAACCTGCCTGGAGGCCTTCCGCAATAGCGACCTCCAGGCAATTTTCGAAGATTACCGGCGCAGGGACTGTCTCAGAACCATCGGCGAGATACAGGCGGATCATGGCGGAGCCATGATCCTGACGGTCAATATCTCGCCTATCAAAGGACTGCCGCCGGGCGATATGAAAACCATGATAGTCTTCCACGACACAACCCAGTTGAAAAAACTCGAAGAAATGCGCGTTGATTTCGTGGCGAATGTGACCCACGAGATAAAGACCCCCCTTGCAGCGATCCTTGGTTTTGTGGAAACACTGAAGGACGGCGCCATGGAAGAGCGAGATACGGCGGCACAGTTTCTCGATACGATCGAGCGGCACGCCCGCCGTTTAAACCGTCTTGTCGATGACCTGCTCGCCATTTCGGACATCGAACTGGGAAAAACAAACTTTTACTTCGAGGATGTGCCACTGGAATCCGTCATAGACGGCGTACTGCCGCTGATAGAGCGGAGGATGCTGGAGAAAAACATCGCCTTTGAAAAGAACATCCCGCCGGATCTTCCATCGATTCGGGCCGACCGAGACCGTCTGGCCCAGATCTTCCTTAATATCCTTGACAATGCCGTTAAATTCACTCCCTCTTCAGAAAAGGTACATCTTGCATGCCTGAAACGAGACGACGGAACTGTCGCCTGTTCCATAACGAACAGCGGAGTCGACATTCCCAAGGCCGCTCTTGCACGCCTGGGTGAACGATTCTACCGCGTCGACAAGACGCGTTCCCGTGATCTGGGCGGCACAGGCCTCGGCCTGTCGATTGTGAAGCACCTTATGAAGGCCCACGGTGGGACACTCCGTTTCGAAAGCAGTCCGGGCAAGGGAACAACTGTCATTCTTGACTTTCCGGCAATACCGCCGCAAGCATGCGCGACATGACCGGGCAATAGGTGTGACCGATGGCATCCAAGATCCTCGTTGTCGATGATGAACGGGACATTGTTGATCTGATGGCCTACAATCTCGAGAAAGAAGGTTATCGGGTTATCAAGGCCTATGACGGCGAAGAGGCCCTGTGCAGTCTTGCTGTCCAAGAACTTGACCTGATGATTCTCGATCTGATGCTTCCGGGCATCCAGGGCATGGAGGTAGCCCGGCTTGTCCGAAAGAATCCGAAAACCTCGTTCCTCCCCATCATCATGGTGACGGCCAGGGGCGAGGAAATAGATAAGGTTCTGGGTCTCGAAGTGGGGGCCGACGATTATATTACGAAGCCCTTCAGCGTTAGAGAACTTATCGCCAGAGTCCGCTCGGTCCTCAGGCGCTGCGATGTCGCCGCTGCCGTTCAGAGAGCGGAAAACTTCTCCTTCAGGAATCTCGTCATTGATTACCGATCCTACACAGTGACTCTCGGGGG
>JAFGGB010000168.1 GCA_016930775.1 Deltaproteobacteria bacterium | reverse complement strand
TCAACCGGCCGCTTCTCTGCAAAGTGCACGGCAACCCCCTCCGGCCATCTGTCTCGGCCTGCAACAACAGCCGTGACGCCGCAAGGAGAAGCGGCCTTTCGAGGAGCGCTCCTTAACTCACCAGCCGATACTCGATCCGGACGTCCTGGGCGTCAGTGAACTGCCGTCCGCAAATTGATCCATTTTCAAATGGAGTCCTGCCTGGCAAAGGATAGAGAGATTCAATTTGAACTTCGTGCATAATCAGGGTAGGGTCACTTTAATTAAAGGGAAAGATCGTTATGAGAAAGACTGAGCGTTCCATTTTTGTCCTTTTACTTTCCGTCGTACTTTTGTTGATATTCATGCACTTCGTTTCTCGAAACCTTTCTCCGGTTCTGTACGACCGATTCAACATGGATGCCGAAGCCAATATACCTACATGGTATTCGACCGTTCTATTATTTTCCGTAGCGCTCGCTTCCCTAAACATATACCTATCGAACAAGGCAAAACGATATGACGAGAGCTTGTGGCGCTTTTTCTGGCTCGGTTTCAGCGCCGCTTATTGTTTTTTTTCTATTGATGAAGCGGCTCGCATTCATGAAATTCTAGATGATCTGAAAATCATAAAATGGATTGTCGTTTATGCGCCGATTTGCGGACTTTTTTTAATTGTAAGCATGTATTATTTTGCTGTAATTCGCAAAGATGACCGGCAACTTCGCAACTGGGTGATTGGCGGACTCTTTACATATGTATTTGGCGCTATAGTTGCGGAAGGTTTCAGTTGTTTGTTGTACCCTTTGCCGCCGACAATGCAGCACATTGAATTCGTGATAGAGGAAGGATGCGAGCTAGCCGGTACGATCATTGTGCTGATGGGTTGCTTGATGGAGATAGTCCGTATACATCGCTCTCCTTCCATCGATCGTGCAGTCCAATAGACAAGGCCATCCAGTCAATAAGTTCTTTAGAGTGGAATCGGGCAATGGTTGTTGCGGAAGCGCCAACCCCTTGTTGTGGATGTTCGGCAGCCGGTTTCGAATGTCTGAAGCGGCGGCGATGCAACGGTCAGGGAATCAAACGCCATAGTCAGATTTTTTACGAAATGTCGGACTGTCGAACCGATGCCGCGAACGCTGTGGAAAAGCGCCATTCATGAAGAAAACCGGCGCCAATATGAGCATATAGGCGCTGTTTTATTAAGGAGATGGAGATGGTTGAAACGGTCGACAAACTTCAGGACGAACTGAGCCGGATTAAAAAACAACTGAGAAAAAGCAAATCAGATCTTTCAAAGTTCAGAGCGGTCGTAGATAATTCCTATGACGCAATAAGCACAATAGACGCCAATCGTACAATTACATTTTGCAACGATGCCTTCGCCGGCATCTTCGGTTACAGTGTAAAGGAACTCATCGGCCGTTCATTCAGGATGCTCCATGTTGACGAAGAACACTTTCATGCCTTTGGCCGGACGGTCTATCCCCTCAATACAGTGAAAGGGTTCTGGAAAGGGGAATGGGAATACAGAAAGAAAGACCGTTCGATCATATGCATGGAAACGGTTGTTTCACACCTGTGGAGGTCGAGAAAGCTCACCGTTGGTTATATTGTTGCGATGCGCGATGTAACGCAGCGCAAGGAAGCGGAGCGCGCTCTTCTGGAAAGCGAGACGAGATTCCGTCAGCTTTTCGAAAACATACGGAGCGGCGTGGCAATTTACGAGGCCGTCGATTCGGGGGAGGACTTCCTCTTCAGGGATGTCAACAGGGCTGCAGAGAGGATTGATAAATTGCGGGGGGAGAGCATCATAGGCCAAAGGTTGACGGATGTCTTTCCGTCGGTCGGCGAGTTCGGCTTGCTGGGGGTCATGCAACGGGTTTACGCTACGGGACGGCCTCAGGGGCACCCAATTGCACTGTATAAGGATGAACGCATCGAAGGATGGCGAGAAAATTATGTCTACAAACTGCCAACCGGTGAAGTGGTTGTCGTCTATGATGACGTGACGGATATGAAGACAGCGGAGGACAATCTACGCCAGAGCGAAGGAAACCTCAGGGAAATAGTCAATGCCGTTCATGCAGGAATAGTCATCATAGATCCGGAAAATCACCGGATCGTGGAAGCAAATCCCAAAGCGCTCAAGATTATCGGCGCCGAAGCGGGACGGGTTGTCGGGAACGTCTGTCATCAGTTCATCTGTCCCGCCGAAGCAGGGAAATGCCCGGTGACGGATCTCGGACAGGTCGAGGATAACAGTGAACGCATCCTTCGCACTATAGATGGAAGGCAGATCCCAATTTTGAAAAACGTTTCACGGATCCTCTTGCACGGAAAAGACCATTTAATCGAAAGTTTTATCGACATCAGCGAGCTGAAAGAGCTGCAAAAACATCTACAGGAACTTGCAACGACGGATTCATTGACGGGAACAAACAACAGGCGCCATTTCATTGAGCTTTCATCAAAGGAGTTGTCCCGATCTCAGCGGTACGGCATTCCCCTTTCAATGATCATCTTCGATATTGATCATTTCAAGGCAATCAACGATACCTGCGGCCACTCGGCGGGGGATGAAATGCTGCGGGAAATCAGCAGCATTTGTTTGAGAGGGCTTCGGGAAAACGACATACCGGGTCGAATCGGCGGCGAAGAATTCGCAATAACAACTGTTGAGTGCGATTTGCCGGGAGCGACAATCATGGCGGAGCGCCTTCGAAAGGACATCGAAGAGCTTTCTGTTCGATGCGACGACCGGGAGATGCGATGCACCATAAGTCTCGGAGTGGCGCAACTTCGTCCAGGGGAAGATCTCGATCCTTTGATGAAGCGGGCGGATGTCGCTCTCTACAGCGCTAAAAACAGCGGGCGGAACCGGGTCTGCGCCGGAACATGAAGACGGCACGGGCGCCCGGAAGATTGAATGCCGGATTCATGTTTGTTGCCGGAGCAATAAAGAGCTTCGGATGTGAATCTTACGCAACCGTGATCCCCGTCAAAAGCGAAGAACAATTGAACCCCAAAGGCATGATTTTGGCGATTGTTGTACGGGTGGAGGCGGCGGCACGGTTGTTGTAAACGCCTTCCGCCGCCTCCGGGCATAGCGGCGACTACGAGTCACCGTTTACAGAAATTTCAATTTCTGAAAGAATCATGTAACAACAATCTTCCCATAAGTCCGAAAGCAAAGAATCTGCATTCCAAACACTCTTCATTCTCGCAATGCGCCTGGTATGGCATAAAGCTCATGGTCGGCGGCCGGTCTTAATTATGTTGTGTGGTATATAATATAATAAAAAAATAATTACAATAAAAAACTAAACATCAATATGCATTGGGATACGGGAAGCGCCCATAATCGAAGGACGCCGATTTGCAATATAAGTAAAGATCTGTATTTGTTATATATAATATTTAATAACAATTCTTTTGAGTATTGACTTATCGTTGATGTTGACATGGCAAGGTTATTTATTGTAAGAAAAGCACATTATTAGTTTGAATATTCCCAAGAGGCTGAGAAATGGAGAAAAGGGCGTATCTGAACGTTAAGGATGTTTCGGATCTTCTCGATATCAATGAGAAAAAGGTCTATGTTCTTGCTCAGGAAGGGAAGATACCCGGCACGAAGATAACAGGGAAATGGCTTTTCCCGGCGGAGGATCTTGAGGCGATCATTAAAGGAAAAGCCCGAGAAACATCGGGACGTTTTTTCATCGAACTGGTCATGAAAAACCGCGTCATACTGATCGCGGGATCGCATGATCCCATTATGTCCACTCTCGAGGGAGAATTTCACGAGAAGAATCCTCAATATGCGATATTTTCTTCAAATGTAGGAAGCTGGGAGGGTCTCAGGCTTCTGAAGGACGGTTTCTGTCACATCGCCTTCAGCCATCTTTTCGATCCCTCCTCCGGTGACTACAACTTCCCCTTCATCGACGATATCTTCGATGACCAGCGTGAACTTGTAGTGATAAATCTCTTTTGCAGAACGATAGGCTTCGTTTCATCCAAAAAGATGGTTGCCTCCATGACGGATATAGCGAAGGATAAGATGCGGTTCATTAATCGTCAGCAGGGGGCTGGATCAAGAGAGAGAGTCAATGCCATGATCCGATCTGAAGGACTGACCGCTGAAGATATCATCGGCTACGACCGCGTTGTATATTCACACCACCAGGTCATCAACGCTATCGAGACAGGTGAAGCAGATGCCGGCATCGTCGTCGAATCCGCCCTGCCGGGAAGGGCTCTTTTCTTCCATCCAATTTCCGATGAGCGTTTCGACATGATCGTTCAGAAAAAAAATTACTTTGAAAAAAATGTTCAATCTTTGGTCGAATTTATACGATCGAGCGCTTTTGCTCATATATTAGCTTCGCAGAAGGGTTACGACGGAAGGCAGACCGGTAAAATAATGTATCCACGATCAGAAGAAAGGAGAGAAAAATAGTGAAAAAGACAATGCGTGTGCTGTCAGTATGTATTATGGCGCTTATTTTAGCGATGCCGATGGCGTCCTCCGCCGAGGTGCTCCGCATGGCGACGACGACCAGCACGGATAATACGGGGCTTCTCGATTATCTGGCGCCGACATTTAAAGCCCAGACGGGCATAGAACTGCAGTGGGTTTCCGTTGGAACCGGCAAGGCGCTGGAATTGGGGAAGAACTGCGATGTGGATGTTCTGCTTGTTCATGCTCCTTCAGCGGAGATCAAATATGTGACGGAAGGTTATGGCGTCGATCGTACGCAAGTCATGTTCAACGATTTCGTTTTCATAGGGCCGAAGACCGATCCGGCGGGCATAAAGGGCATGAGTGCATCGGAGGCCTTGAAGACAATAGGAATGAAAAAAGGGCTGTTCGCCAGTCGCGCCGATAAATCGGGCACTCACGTTGCCGAGAGCGGACTTTGGAAGACAGCGGGACTTGCCGTTCCCGACAAGGAGCAGTGGTATATCCAGACCGGTCAAGGCATGCTGAATACGATAAATATTGCGGCGGAGAGGAATGCCTACACCTTTACCGATCGAGGGACCTTCATAAAGTATGAGGCGAACTGGAAAGGCAATCCGCCGCTGGTAATCCTCGTTGAAGGCGATAAACTCTTGAGGAATCAGTATAGCGTGATCCTCGTCAATCCGAAACGATGCAGCAACGTTAAAAATGAACTGGCGAATAAATTTCGCGTCTGGATGGCCCTGCCATCCACGCAAAAAGAAATTGCCGCATTTACATTGATGGGCAAGCAACTTTTTATACCGAATGCCCACGAGAAATAACAAGAACACCAAGAGGCTCATCGGTTCTGACAATTCCGCCATAGAAGAGTCAGGATGAAGAAAATGAAAGGAAGCGGTCCGGTCATTGCCGGACCTCTGTCCGGTGATTCATGGATTATCTCATAAGCGGTTTTATCGGCGCGTTCAAACTTTTATTGAGCGGCGACGCGGAGACCTATTCTGCTGTTATCACGACAATTGCCATTTCGTCGTTGTCAATCGTTCTTAGCCTTATTGCAGGCATTCCCTTCGGCTTTCTCCTTGGATACTTCAACTTTGCGGGTAAACGACAGGTGCGGGCCGTAGTTGACACATTGCTCGCTCTACCAACAGTCGTCGTAGGTCTCCTGGTGTATGCTTTCATATCGCGGCGCGGCCCTCTCGGAGAATTAGGCCTGCTCTTCACAATCCTCGGCGTTGCCTTGGCTCAAACGATATTGATTACTCCCATTGTCGTATCTCTTACGGCAACAGCGGTGGAAAGTCTCGACAAGCGGCTTGGCATGACCCTGGCAACTCTCGGCGCCAGGGGCGGCCAACTGGCCATTGCCACGATTCTTGAGGCGCGCTATGCAGTGCTCATCGCCGCAGTGACAGCCTATGGCAGAGCCATCTCGGAAGTGGGCATATCCATGATGATCGGCGGCAACATTAAATGGCACACGAGAACCATAACCACGGCCATAGCATTGGAGACGGGAAAGGGTGAGTTTTCCATGGGCATCGCTTTGGGCATCATTCTTCTCAGCCTGGCTCTTATTGCGAACAGCTTGCTCATCGGCCTGAAGAGGAGGAACTGATGGCTGATCCTGCCCTTCTTCGGGCTGAAGACGTTGAGTTCAGTTACGGCGATCAATTTTCGTTGCATGTTCCTGAGTTCATCATTCCCGAACGGAGCGTTATTGGCTTCGTAGGTCCCAACGGCAGCGGCAAGAGCACCTTTCTCCGTGTTTTGGCCTTTCTCGTAAAACCTCACAAAGGATCAATCTTTTTCTCCGACGACGCCGTAAGCTTCGATAACGATGAAATAACTCGTCATGTGACTTTTCTTCCGCAAGATCCCTATTTGTTGAAGCGTTCGGTTTTTGAGAATGTGGCCTACGGATTGCGGGTTCGTCACGATCATAAAAACCTCGGCGAGCGGGTCCGAGGAGTCCTTCGCCAGGTCGGCTTATCGCCGGATCTTTTTGCGGAACGGCAATGGCATGAACTTTCCGGCGGCGAGGCCCAGCGAGTCGCCTTGGCGTCACGTTTGATTTTGAGGCCGAAACTGTTGATTCTCGATGAACCAACGGCAAACGTCGACAGGGAAAGCGCTCTGCTCATAAAGGATGCGATAGTTCTTTTGAGGCGGGAATACGACACTGCTCTCGTTATCGCAAGTCATGACATTCTCTGGCTGAGCGGCGTGGCGGAAAGAATCGACAAAATGGTCCAGGGCCGAATTGCCGGATACGTCAGCGAGAATGTGCTGCCGGGGCCCTGGAGTCGCAAATCGGGAGAATTATGGAGCAGGATGCTCCCCGATGGGCAGGTCGTACGTGCAACGGCGCCTCCTTCCGAGAATGCGTCAGCTCTTCTCAGTCCGAGGGATATCATTCTCTCTCTCAAGGATCCAGAGGGGCTTTCCGCGAGAAATGCACTGCGGGGCCATGTGACAGCCATTGCCATGGAGGAGACAAGAGAAAGCCTGACGGTGACAGCGACCGTCTCAAATCTCAGTTTGCATTGCCGGTTAACCGTGCAAGCCGTCCGGGAATTGGGCATTTTACCCGGGAGCTCAGTATTCGTTATATTCAAGGCAACATCTCTTCGATGGAACGAAAGAGATTCTTCCTGAACCGCTGTGGGTTGAACATTGCAATTCGGAAAGACTCGTTATCGTCTAACCATGTCCCCGGAAACACGTTGAGGTAATTAGACCGCAGCGGCGTGCGACGTTGCAGGCCTGCTCCCTTGACATGTTTTGCTGGAATGAACAAATTACTTTCGTGGAAAGGTAAGCAGCCTGCTTAACCTTTTCATACGCGAGGTCGTTCACAGCCTCCCTCCCGAACGGCCTTGCGGAAGCTTCGTTATTGCTGTTATGTACAGGGCCGGCATAGATCAGGCGAATGCCGGCCCTTTTTAGTGATTGGCAGCGCCCATTCCTTGACAGTCCTGCCGCTGCGAGGGTACATTCAACACACGACAGGGGGCAACGGCTCTTCCGTGAAGCAATTCAAGGCAACTATCCGCGAAGGGGAAAGAATTCTCTATGAAGGGACGCTCCATTGGATCGCTTATTCGGGGAGTTTCCTGTGGCTATTCTTTGGCCTGTGGATCATCAACAGGGGTGAGAACTTTCATGTCCCGGGAGGACTCTTCGTTCTTATTTCCCTTGTTACGGGAATCCTCACGGCCATCAAGATTCGAACAGCCTTTTATTGGGTTACGAGCGAACAGGTGCTCATCCAATGCGGCGTCATTTACAGACTGAAATTCAATCTGCCCCTCGCAAGAATAGCGGGCGTCGGCATCGAACAGGGATTCCTCGGCGAGCGTCTGGGATACGGCACTATCATCATTACCGGGGCCGGCGGGACACGGGATGTCTTCCACCGCGTGGCTGATCCGGAAATTCTTCGAAAGAAAATATTGGAGAACAGGAAGGGCGGAAAATCATAACTGTGAAATTCGAAAGCATTGATGTCCAGTGCTACAGCGGATACAAGATCAATGAGACGCCCCGATCCTTTATTTACAGGAACAGACGGAGAACCATTGTCGAAATTCCGGACAGGTGGTACGAAGGCGGACGGGATTGGAAGATAATGGGAACGGACTTCTTCAAGGTGACGACAGATACAGGGGAGACTTTCATTATACGATATCAGGGCCTTTTAGACAGATGGTCCGTCATGATAGCGGCGGAATAATGCCGGTTGTTCGGCTGATTGAAACCGTTGTTTGCCCGAGCAGGAAAAAACCGAGGTGGCTGCTATATGAGAATTCTCCTTGTCGAAGATGATGCAAAGATAGCTTCCTTTGTCGTGAAAGGTCTTCGGGCGGCCGGGTTCGCTGTCGATCATGCCCCTGATGGCGAAGACGGTCTCCATTTTGCCCTTACGGAACCTTACGACGCCGCGGTCATTGATATCATGCTTCCGAAGCTCGACGGCCTTGCATTGATCGAACGCATGCGGAAGGCCGGGGTTAACACGCCGGTCATCATACTGAGCGCCCGGGGCTCCGTTGAGGACCGCATAGCGGGATTGCAGACGGGAAGCGACGATTATATGACGAAACCCTTTTCTTTTTCCGAACTGCTCGCCCGCGTCCAGGCGCTGATCAGGCGTTCATCAGGCGTTTCGGAATCGACGCGGCTCCTTTACGCAGATCTTTCAATGAATCTTCTGACGCGCCGCGTTGAGCGGGGCGGAAGGAATATAGAACTCCAGCCTCTGGAATTTTCGCTTCTCGAGTATCTCATGAGAAACGCCGGCAACGTGGTTTCAAAGACAATGATCATGGAACATGTATGGGACTACAACTTCGATCCCATGACGAATGTCGTGGAGGCCCGGATCTGCAGACTGAGAGACAAGATCGACAAAGGCGGGACGAAAAAATTGATCCAGACGGTCAGGGGAGTGGGCTATGTCCTCAAAGAAGGCGATTAATCTTCGGAGGTCTCTGGCATTCAGGTTGACCCTCTGGTATGCGGGCATCTTCACGGCAACGACCTTTCTTGCCTTCTTTCTTCTCTATGTTTTGATCACCCAGGTCATCGAGGGACAAACAGACCAGGACCTTGCAAACCAGATGCGAAAATTCGCCTCTCTCGTAGCCGTCGAAGGGACCGAGAGCATACGCAGCGTCGCTATAGCGGAGGCGCAGGCCGGCGGCGTGAAAAAATTTTTTTTCCGGTTTCTCTATCACAACGGACAGGTATTCCATTCCTCCAATATGGATTACTGGCAAGACATCAAAATCAATCGCGATGCCATTGTCGCTCTTATTAAATCAGGCCGGCCGGTTTTCGAGACCGTCATTATCGACAAGCGAACGTCCGATGTAAGGATTCTCTATGGCTTCATCGGACGGGGAGTAATTCTCCAGGTGGGCCAGTCACGGGAAGAGTACAGTCGCTTTCTCGCCGTGCTCAGGGATGTCTTCATCCTTACGGTTGCAGGGTTCATAATAGCGGCTGCCTTTATCGGTTGGTTCATGGCGAGGAGAGCGCTGTCCGGCGTAGCAACCGTGACGGCAACGGCCCGTTCGATTTCCAGGGATGCCCTGACAATGCGCGTTCCACTGAGGGGAAGGGATGACGAAATCGACCAACTGGCGTCGACTTTCAATGACATGCTCGATCGGATAGAGCGGCTTGTCATGGGCATGAAGGAGATGAGCGATAACATCGCCCACGATCTGAAAAGCCCCGTTACGAGAATTCGTGGAATTGCGGAGATAACGCTGACCACCGGAAAAACGGTTGATGAATTTGAGGCCATGGGAGCAAGCATTATCGAGGAATCGGACCGGTTGCTCGAAATGATAAACACCATGCTGGTTATCTCGAGGATAGAGGCCGGCGTCGGCGCCGTGGAAAAGGAAGAACTGGACCTTTCGATCCTTCTCAGGGAAGCCTGCGAACTTTTTCATCCCATGGCCGAGGATAAGAATATCGATTTTACCTGTCAGGTTCCATCCGCCTGCGTCTACAGCGGAAACCTTGGAAATCTACAGCGGATGATCGCCAATCTCGTTGATAACGCTATTAAATATACGCCTCAAGGCGGACGGGTCGCCCTTTCATTGAGCCGGACGGCTGCCGGCGCCGTGACCCTCGAAGTGAAAGATAACGGTATCGGCATAGCCGCTAAAGATCTTCCCCACATTTTTGAAAGATTCTACCGCTGCGATCAGAGCAGATCGCAAGAGGGCGTCGGTCTGGGACTGAGCCTGGCCCGGACGATTGCCCGGGCTCATGGGGGAGACATAACTCTGGCAAGCGCCCCGGGCGAGGGCGCCGCTTTTACCGTGACGCTCTGATTGACGGTCCATATGAACTCCCTCCATAATTGCTGCATCGCCAAGCCGAAGATTACCAATCGGTAATCTTCCCGTCATTTTACAATCAGCTTATTCAGTTATAGTGCTGCCGTAATGAAGAAGAGTCGCGATCGAAAGAAGATTGCCTTTTCACGGAGGTGCACCATGCAAATCAAGAAGAAAATAGCGATAACATTTTACGTGCTGGCCATTGCCGGGTTGGTTGTTTTTCTGTCGATAGAGCCGGCGCGGGCGGCAGCGGAACAACTTCTTCCAACGGGGAATTTCACTGCAATAGCCCAGTTGACGAGAGGCAGCGTCGTTAATATACGCGTCGAAAAGAAGGCGCCCGATAATGAGCAAATTTCCCATTTCTTTGGAGGACGAGACAATCCTTTTGGAGGCAAAGATTTCTTCGGCGATTTTTTCGGCAGGGAACAGCGGCCAATGCCTCGTCAGCGAGGGCTCGGTTCCGGCTTTGTTATTGACCGGGACGGCTATATTGTGACGAACAACCATGTTGTCGAAGGCGCCGATACAATAATCGTTACGTTCAGCAACAAGGAAGAACACACGGCAAAGCTTGTCGGGACAGACCCGAAAACGGACTTGGCGCTCATCAAAGTCGAATCGAAAAGTGGTTTGAAACCATTGAAATTCGGCGATTCGGAAGCCCTTGAGGTAGGTCAGTGGGTAGTCGCCGTGGGCAGCCCCTTCGGGCTGGAACAGACTGTTACGGCGGGGATTGTGAGCGCAAAAGGGAGGGTCATAGGCGCAGGTCCCTACGACGATTTTATCCAGACCGACGCCTCGATCAATCCCGGCAACAGCGGAGGACCGCTCATCAATATGAATGGAGAGGTTGTCGGCATCAATACAGCCATCATTGCGGGCGGTCAGGGTATCGGATTTGCCATTCCGAGCAACATGGCGCAGGACATCATTGCGCAGTTGAAGAACAACGGAGAGGTTACACGAGCGTGGCTCGGCGTTGGAATTCAGGATGTAACGCCTGAGCTGAAGGAATATTATGGACTTAAAGAGGCGAAAGGCATTCTGGTAACGAAAGTCTATGAAGGAAGTCCTGCCGACAAGGGAGGCATTGAGGTTGAAGACGTGATAACCGCCTTGAACGGGAAGCCCATTGTCACGAGTCGTGAACTTTCGACAACGATTGCGGGACAACCCGTAGGAAAGGAACTGTCGATTCGTCTCAGCCGTAACGGAAAGACCCGTGAGGCTACGGTAATTCTGGCAAAGAGACAGGACGACGAGTCGGCCAAAAAAGGGGAGAATCGTCAGACGGCGCCGCTGGGACTCTCTATTCAGAAACTGACGCCCGAACTGGCAGACCGGCTCGGATACGATCGCAGGGAGCAAGGCGTTGTTGTCGCCGAAGTGGCTGACGGAAGTCCTGCGGACCGTGCGGGCATCCGTCAAGGCGACCTGATAAAGGGCTTGAATAACCGGAGAATAAAACTGGTCCAAGATGTTCGCGACGAGCTTGAAAAAGTGAAGAGCGGAGAAGATATCCGATTGCTTCTGAAACGCGGAAACATGGGATTTATAGCAGTTACGATCAAAAAGTAGCAACACACCCTGGCAACACTCATCAACTTCCTCCACCCGTGGGGCGTTCAACTGAAAGGCTGAACGCCCCTTATTTTTGACTTATTGTTGACAACCCCGTAGAGATTCCGTACTGTGATGCCCGATACGACATGGGGGGAAGAGAAATATGAACGAGTCGATTTCGAAGAGAGGCAATTCAATCAAGGAAGACTGGTCTCAGCGGATAATTTTATATGTCAATACATTCCTGTCATCGCCGGAAAATCGACTTTGGCGGGAAAAAGATGAACCTGCCTGGGGAGAACCCCTTGTCGGCTTTGCCCGAGGCGATGATCAGATTTTCGAAGAATTTAAGGAATATGTAGGTCCTTTCCACTGGACGCCCCTGGAGATTTTTAATCTTTCCTTTCCTCGTCAAGATGTGCAAGCCGATGAGCT
>JAFGGB010000167.1 GCA_016930775.1 Deltaproteobacteria bacterium | reverse complement strand
AGGGTGCTGAAAAAGAGATATTCCTCGATCCGCCGCGGGCCTTGAGGGACGGGCACATGGGGCGTGAAAAGACCCTTGCCTATGTCGTCGGCGTTGACCAGGGCGCCGGCGATCATGCCGAGTTCCAGCATCCGTCCATCGTTGTCCCTTCCCGTGGCGCCCCAGAGGGGCGTCATGAGATGCTCGAAAGCCGACCGGTTCGACTCTCTCACGAGTTCTTCTTCCGGAAAGGTCTGATCCAGGGCAAGGTTGAACGTCCCCCGAATGGCGCCGTCGATGCATACCTGCCAGAAGGCCCCCATTGACTTGAGGAAACTGAAGTGTCTGCCCTTTGCGCCGTCAATCCCCAGAACCGCGAGACTCTCGGCGGCATCGTCTCTCTTGAGGTAACGGATTGCCGCCGGCGCAAGGACTTCATCGACAATCCGGCGGACTTCCTCTTCCGTGAACGCATATACATCGATTTTCCTGAGACCTCCGCAGCGGGCAATCTCGTCTCTGAGCAAATCCCGAGAGATTCCAGCTAGCTCGTCGTGAGTGCCTGACACGGAAATGAGGCAGGAGAGTCGGTCCGTTTCTGAAACATTGCCCCGGTTGCGCTCGAATTCCATTGTTCGATCGAGATTTTGCAGTCCCTGCAGTATTTCATTCTGTTCGGGCGGCAGACCAAGCGGAACGGGTTGATAGGACCAAAAGCGGCGCTGTCCCCGTATGGCGAGAGCAAGTTTTTTGACTGCTTTCCCCGTAAGAGGGATTTCATCGAGCGATGTTTCTTCCAATGGAATCGTAAAAGAGGCGTTGGCCGTAAAGAGTACCTGTCGAGCGGGATTTTCAATAGGCCGTTTGTTCAGCTTTTCGACAGAAACGGTCCGCTTCTTCCTGAGAATTTTGACCAGGCTTTCTATATTGCCGGTGATCCCCACTGCCTCGGGGCAGGATATCTTCCAGATTCGTTCCAGCGCATCGCCCGCGAATCGGATTTCCTTGGCAGCACTGAGCCACTCCGCCACATCGGCCACCTGCCCGGCAAAAAGAGGATTTATCCTGTCCGTCTCTTCGATTTCACTTTGTATCTTGTCGATGCCGGTCCGGTAGAACGTGGCGATTTCTGTCCAATCGGGAGCATCGAGTACGGCCTCCAGGAAAGCCCGTGCTCGGTTCGATTCATTGTGGGCCTTCCCGGCAAGAGCTACAAGGAAGGCTGCGTTTATGCGCCGGGCGAGAAGAGTATCGTCACAGCAGATGGTCTTGTAGCGGTCGGGGAAAATCTCTATGCCGGCCACCTGGGCGAGGAGCCGGATAAGCGCCATTACGATGGATTCGAGATGAGTGATCATACTTCCTCGCTGCTTCGTTCGCCCTTTTCGGTTGCAAATCAAGGAAACGCACTATATCACCCCCGACTCCCCCCGTGAAGAGGAAAATGCCTCCGGAATCGAGAAGCGATATATTCACGGTAATTGCCGAATTTTTGGAAACCCTTGAAATCAATCCCGGAAACGTCCGCAACCAGCGTTTCATGACCGTTCGCATACGCGGGGGCGAACGGTTTGCATACCCGACAATGCTGGACCCGCGATGTTGGCCCTTTTGAGCTTGACGCCCGTTGCGGGAAGAGTATTATTCGTGCCGACTTTTCTATGAAGGATTATTTGAGGGTCAATGTCAGCGAGTGCAACAAATCCCTGTCTGTCCTGCGGCGCGTGCTGTGCTCATTACCGCTGTTCCTTCTACTGGGGAGAAACCGATGAAGTCAGGCCCGGCGGGGTTCCTGTCCATATGACGGAACCAATCGGACCATTCAGGGCAGCCATGCGGGGAATGTCCGGCAGCCAGCCCCGTTGCATCGCTCTCGCGGGAGTCGTAGGCGTCAGCGCGTTCTGTTCCATCTATGAACAACGGCCTTCCGTCTGTCAAAACTTTGAACCGTCATGGAAGATGGGCACAGCCAATCCACTCTGCGACAAGGCCCGTGCCGTCTGGGGACTTCCCCCGCTCACGCCCGAGACGTGGCAGGATCCGCATCTGCCCAAAGCCGCGTAATGTGACGCCTCGATTTACCGGTCTAAGGCGTGCGCAACAAGACGCAAAAAAAAGGGCGCGTCCATAAGCTTGGACCGCCCTCTGAATAAGGAAACCGACGACACTGACAATTATTGCATACAGCAGAGCCTGTATCTTCCGATCATGCCGCTTTTTCCAGAGCTATAACCTCGTTGACGTTTAAGACTTTATCAATATCGAGAAGAATCTTTACACCGCCCTCCGTCTTCGCCATGCCCATAATGAAATCGGTATTCAGCTTCGAACCGAAGGAGGGTGTCGGCTCGATGTCTTCGCTCTTGATGTTGAGCACTTCGGATACGGAATCAACGACGATGCCCGTCAGAACGGTCTTGTTATTCCCGCTGATCTCCACAACTATGATGCAGGTTCGTTCCGTGGCGTCTACGGCTTCCATTCCGAATTTCAGCCTCATATCCACGACGGGAATAACCTTGCCTCGAAGGTTGATAACGCCTTTGACGTAGTGGGGCGTTCGCGGAATCAGGGTTATCGGCAGCATGCCGATTATTTCCTTTATCCTCAGGATGCCTATTCCGTATTCTTCATTCGCCAGAGAAAACGTTAGATACTTGGATGAACTTCCACCACGCTTTCCACTGACCCTTTCTTCATTTCTAACCTCGCCTTCCATGAACAAACCTCCTTGTCGATCCTCGCGTTCTGCGGACAGTCCCTCATCTATTAGAATCATAATGATTATCGGTAAGGATCGCTGAAAACTTAAGCCGCAGTCATCTCCAAAGGATCATCAGTCTCTGTTTTTTTCAATGAGCCCTTTATAGTCGGCGGGCCGGAACGGCTTTATGTCGAGAATAGGCGTGCCGTCGAACATATCGATGCCCTTCACCCGCAACCCGGAGGCGTCGATGCCGATAACGTTGACAATGGACATGCCGATGGGATTAGGCCGGATCGGCGAGCGCAAATCGAACACTCCCCTCTTCGGCCTCGCAAGATCGCCCCGGGGATGCTGGACGAGAAATTCGGCTGCAAAGGAAGGACTCTCGTGGAAGAGAAAGAACAGTATGATCAGACTGCCAGGCCGGATGTCCCGCAACCCCTGCCGATACTCTTCCCGAATCTCCAGCGCGCCCTCCACATCGGAGACGGACCAGTGCTTCGGAATTTCGGCGGCTTCAGTCCGCATAACGCCGATCGGTCGGAAAGTAATCGCCATATCGCCGGGCAAGCTTTCATCGCGCTGGTTGACCATAGAACTCTTTCCTTATTCATTTTATCTTCCGTGCATGACATTCTAACATTTATCTTCATGACCGTATACAATATGTCTTTCCATAAAAAATGTCGGCGATACAACATTTTAAATCCAAGATTCTCAAGATAATCGCCGTTGTTTTTGCTCAAGACTGAACGCTCCGCCGCGAGGCCGGTCAGATCGATATGCGTTGGGTAGGGCGCCCAGGAAAATGATCTGTCGCAGAAAAAAGCACATGCAAAAAGAATAGTAAATCCTCATCCGAAGCAAAAACGGCTTGTCTGTTATGGCCTCGCTGGATTACATGATGCGGATAGTCGGCAATGACTATTCGCGACATTCTTGGCATGCTGACTCGCTAACACGACAAGATTAAAAAAATAATAAATAATTCCCCT
>JAFGGB010000166.1 GCA_016930775.1 Deltaproteobacteria bacterium | reverse complement strand
GTTTTGCCACGAGGGGCGCCGTTGCATAGGGCTTCAGGGCGCCGATGAGACCGGTCATTTCCCGCGGACCCACGGAACAGTTCAGGCCGACGGCATCGGCGCCGAGGCTCTGAAGGGTAATAAGCGCCGCCAGGGGATCGACGCCCGTTAGGGTCCTCCCCCCGGCCTCCACGGTCAAGGAAGCGATGACAAAGGCGTCCGTGAGTTCCCTGAGGGCTATGAGAGCCGCCCGGACTTCCTGGATATCCATCATCGTCTCGATGATAAATAGATCTACATCGCCTTCAAGGAGTCCGGCGATCTGTTCTTTAAAGAGGGCCACGGCTTCCTCAAAGGGCAGATCGCCGAAAGGATCGACAAAGCGACCCGTGGGACCTATGTCTCCCGCAATGAATGCATCGTCGCCTAGAAAATCCCTGAGGTTTCTGGCCAGAGTCCCATTGATCCGCCTGACGTCTCCGAGGCCGTACTGGGCAAGCTTTATCCCGTTTCCACCGAAGGTGGGAGTCGAAACGATGTCGGCGCCGGCGGCCCGGTATTCGGCGGCGATAGCCCGTGCGATCCCCGGATTGTTCATACACCATTGCTCGGGACAAACGCCGGCGGGCATGCCCCGCTTCTGCAGTTCCGTTCCCGTAGCCCCGTCAAGAATAACGATTCTTCGGGCAATGAGATTCTCTATGACGCTCTTTTTTCTCACTTTCAACCTCGCATGCCAGGCAGTATTCCCGTCAGCGCCGTGACGGATTTTTCAGGCGCAAGCATGAACGATTCCGTCACCGTCACGCCAAGGCTTCCAAAATCGAGAAGCCGGTGAAACATCGGCTGATGGTCGATGGCAAAATCTCCATATCCCGCCGAATATCTTTTCTCAAGCAAAATTCGGCCTTCCCTCAAAAGGAACCGGCCGCAGCAGCTCATAATCCAATCCAGGGCGCCGTCAACCATCTCGCTGGCCGCGGCATCGTAAACGACGGCTCGATCCATATGGCCTTCGGCTGCCAGCCGTTCCGCCTCCTCTATGACGGCTCGTCCGGCCGTGGCGCCCATCAGGAGAACCTCATCGCAGTCCTGGAGGAAACGGCTCACCTTGACGCCGTGAAGCCTGTCGCCCGTTTCGAGGACAACGCCGTCTTCACTGCGCTCGTAAACTCCGAGTCTTCGCATGGCCCCTTTCAGTGCAATGAGAGCCGCCGCCTCGGCTGCCGCGCTGTCCGTCGCCCGGCGTCGCGCCGGGTCCAAAGCGGTTCGGCCCTCGCGATAGCCCATTCTCCGGTATATTCCCTGAAGGGGCGCCGGAAGAGCGATGACATGAAAATGCTCCGCTTGACCCACGATTGCGTCCCCGCTCATTCCGTAAGGGCGCCGGCGTTGCTCCGGCAATTCAACCGGCAGGCTCTTACGATGTTTTCAAATGCACCCTGAAAGGGTTTTCGCAGCGGCATGAACGACCCTGCTTTCCGCTTGCTATTTTGATGTCATAACCCAGACGCCCCCCCAGGCTTCCGGGGGCTCTTCCTGGAGGCGTCTGCATTGCCTGGCGTAGGAAGCCGCCGCGGGATCCCCTTCCAACAGTTTATCAAAGACGCCGATGGCCTCCGCAAAATCGCCTTTGTAGAAAGCCGCGAGACCCTGGCCGAACCGGTTGAACTCTTGCAGGCGAGAATCATAATCAGCGGGAAAGAAGGGCTCGTAAATTCTCACGGATTCCTTCCGTCCCACCACGGCGACCCTGGAAAGTTCGCGGGCGGGGAATGCCCCATCGAGCGCCTTCATGGTGTTCTCGGAAACGATCGTGTACGTGCCGAACTGCTTGTTGATGCCCTCGAGACGGGCGGCAAGATTAACGGCGTCGCCGAGCATCGTGTAGTCGAACCGACTCTCCGATCCCATGTTTCCCACAACGGCGGAGCCCGTGTTGAGGCCGATCCGCATCTTCACATCTTTGCCCAGACGCTGCCGGAATCCCGGCCTGAGTTCCGCGAGACGTTTCTGGCAGGCGAGGGCTGCTCTGACGCATCGGACGGCATGGTCCGGCTGGTCCAGCGGCGCGTTCCAGAAGGCGATAATGGCGTCGCCCTCATATTTGTCCACCGTTCCTCCCTCGGCCTTGATGATGTCCGTCATGGCCGAAAGGTACTCGTTGAGAAAGGATGTGAGTTCTTCCGGTTCCAGTTTTTCCGACAGCGTCGTGAATCCTTCGAGGTCCGAAAAAAAGATGGACAGCACTCGCCGCTGGCCCCCGAGTTTCAGTCTTTCGGGATGGGTGATGATTTCCTCGATAACGTCTGGGCTGAGATACTGCTGGAAGGCATTCTTTATAAACCGCTTTTGTTTTCCCTCTACGGAATAATAGATAACGCCCGCGCTGATCAGCGTAAGCACCAGGGCCACCGCCTGGACCGCCATGGGAAGCCAGAAGCCCGCCGCATAGGATGCCGCGGCCAGAGCGGGCGGAACAAGCAGGGTCAGGCCGCAGACCGCGAGGTTCGCCAGAATGCCCGATGCAAGGGACAGGAAGAGCCCGGCCAGCAGGGCCGCACAAATTGTTGCCGCAAGGGTTATTGCAGCAGGCGCCGGTTTAATGAAATCCTTCGAGAGAATGTTGTCGAGAGCCGTGGCATGCAGCTCAACGCCGGGAAAGATTCCCGAAACAGGCGCAGGTCTGAGGTCATAGAGACCCGGCGCCGAGAAACCGAAGAAGACATAAGCGTCCTTGAATTCCTCCGGCAAAATGGATGGCGCCTCTCCGGCCTGAATTTTCAGCTCGCTCTGGATCACGGCGGCGGCGCTGAATGCCTTGTGGGTTCCCGAGGGGCCGCGAAAGTTGAGAACAGCCCTGCCCCCGCCGTCTATGGGAATCACCGCTCCATCGACGCGTAAAGCGCCCTTGCTGATGGCGATCGATGTCTTTGAATGGTCCAGGAGGTACGCTGCCAACGCCAGCGAGGGTACAGTGCGGCCGTCGAAGATGCCGAACAGGCTTGTCCGCCGGTAAACGCTGTCTTCGTCGGGGTTGAGATGGACGTTCCCCAGACGCTTCGCCTTTGTCGTCACTTCAGGGATGGCAAAGGAGCCATGACTGAACCGGTACGTTTCATCCCCGTCTCCGGCCGACCACCTGTCGAATCCCTGTATTTCAAGGGACGCAGAGGGCAGGCCGGCAGGCCACCGTGTGTCGCCGGCCTGCCGGCCCAAGAAGACCGATCCGATAAATATCCCCGAATCTTCAATTGCTTTTCCGAAGGCTTCGTCATCGGCAACGCCGTAGGTTGAGGCTTCGGTAAAAACCACATCGAAGGCAACGGCCCGGGCGCCGCCGCGCTTGCAGAAATTAATGAGAGGTCCGTAGACCTCGCGAGGCCAGGGCCAGGAGAGACCGTTTTCCTTTTCGCCCCAGTCGAGGCTCTTTTGGTCCAGGAAGATGAGGCGGATTTTATCGGTGGCTGCTCCGGGCGCAGCGAAACGACTGACGCGCCAGTCCCAGGCCTGGTATTCCCAACGATCGAGCCAGCCGGGCAGCCATAGGGCAACCGCCGCAACGGCGCCTATGAAACCGGCGCATATGCCCTGGAAAATTTTACGGCCCTTCGCTGGGACGACGATCTTCTTCATGGTCAGACAGAGGCAAGCTGTCGCTGAAAGCGTTTCTGTCGCACCGGAGGAACGGAAACCTGTTTGTAGGGACCCATTTCCTTCTGAAGATCCTCGATCCGGGACTGGGGCGAGGGGTGGGTCTTGGCGAAATCCAGTCCCCCAGGCTTCAGCTGCTTGGCCATTTTCATGAGCATTTCCACGAGAGCCTGGGGGTCATAGCCCACGCGCTTCATTATCTTCACGGCGGCCTGGTCGGCCTGTCTCTCGAAGGATCGGGAATAACCACTGTTGATCAATGTCTTTGATATATCGGAAATTGAGTCCTCGAAGGTGGATGTGAGATCGGCCAGAGCGCTGGATCCGAAGGTTTTCGCCCCTTCAATGCCGAGAGCCGTAATGGCCGAGGTAATGCGCGACTTTTGAATAGCCTGGAGACCGTGCTTGCTCTGGACATGACCAACCTCGTGGGCCAGTACGGCGGCGACGGCATCCTCGCTCTGGCAGCACCGGAGGATCCCCCTGGTAATGAAGACCAGGCCTCCGGGGGCGGCCAGGGCGTTTATCTCTTCGGAATCCTGGATCAGAAAATGGTAGCCGCCGTAGGTCTCGGGAAGGTCCGAGGCCTGGGCAAGGGATTGGCCCAAAAGATTGATGTAACGGTTCGCCCCTTCGTTGGCATAGGGTTTATACTTCTGCAGGATAACGGCGCCGATGGTTCTGCCGATATAGTATTCCTGCTCGGGAGTGATATCCTCGAATGTCTTTGTTACCGTCGCGTAGGTTTTTTTCAATGAATCGATTCTCGTGGGATCCAGGAGATTCGTTGCCACCTGCCCCAGGGACTCGGCGCATCCGCTCAGAAAAGCCAGTCCGGAAGGCAGCAGTATGCCCGCAGCGGCCAATCGGCCGGCAGCAGACAGGAATTCTCGTCGCGAGGCGCCGTTCATTTGGAACCTCCTGCAGGCGCTACCTGCCCATCCTTCAGAAATTTAATTATTTCTTGCGAGGAAGCGGAATACTTCGCCATCCTGTCGATCCAGGCAAAGTCCATATCCTTATTCTTCTTCTTGAATTCCTCTTCCACTTCGGCGTTGAACCCCTTGCCGGCAATGGCAAGTTCATCGCCCGAGGCCCCCGTTTCCACAGCGGTTGCGCCGGCGGCAAGAACTATCTTCTTCGTCGTCAAAGCCGATTCGTGGATCCAGCCGGAGATCTTCTTGGGAGGAAAACTCACCTTCTTCCAGGGTCCCTTCTCCTCTCCCAGAATCACCTGATCACCGTAACCGACCTTGCCGACGACGGACCCGACAAAGGACGGCGTGGACCGCAGGACGCTCTCGCGGACCTGGACGGAAAGAACCGAAGCCGCAGCCACGGCCCCCTCCACCATAAGGAAAAGAAGGATTATGGCCAAGCCTGCCTTCAGAATGGAACGTTTCATTACGCTGCTCCCTGAATTGTAAAATTATAACTATAGTAGCCAATGAAGGCCTGAAGGGCAAAATAATTCTTTGCCAGCCTTTGCCCCTCCGAGGATCCGGCACTCACGGTGAGAGCCTTCCCGTTACACCGAGAGAACGATCTTCCCGAGAGCCTCCAGGCCTTCTTCCGTATCGCCGGAAATGTGAACCCTCACAACGGTTCTTCCCCCAGCGACAAGGGCCCGGCAATCGCCCATCGCCTGGGCCGCCTTTAGAACGCCGAAGGAAAGGCTCGACGCCTGAGACCCTGGTTCGTCGGGAATAGGACGGTCTTCCCGGTCATCGGCGGTGATTTGAATGAAAAGCCCCTTCCCTCCATCTCCCTTATGAAGCTGGCCGGTGGAATGGAGGAACCTCGGTCCGTAGCCAAGCGTTACGGCTTTCCGCAGCCGGTCGCGCAGACCGTTGCGAAGGACCGAGAGCGCATCATCGATCGAATCAGCAGGATTGAGATAGGCCTGCAGGGCGACATAAGAACCGGCCGTGGCCTTTTTCAGAAGAGCGCCGATTATCTCCTTCGGTTCGGCGCCGATAACATTGCCGTAGAATGTGAGCGATCCTTCGGAGCAGAGAGGCGCATCGCCGGGAAGCTTTCCCGTTTTCTTGAAGAGGGCCACTGCCTCCTTCGTCTGAATTTTCGCAGATTCGACGTTCGGTTGATCGAAAGGGTTGATGGCGAGGACATGCCCTGCCGCTGCCGTGGCCATCTCCCAGAGGAAGAATTGTTCCCCCAGATCGCCCGCGCCATTCAATCCCATGCGGAAGACGGGATGACCCTCGGCTGCCAGTTTTTCCAAAAAACTCATCGTCCGATCATCTACGCCCAGGGCGACGAATATTCGGTCATCGTCATAGTCCTCGGGACGCGCGGGAGATTCGCCGACGACGGGCAGTATTCCCTTCCCCTCCTTTCCGGTGCTC
>JAFGGB010000165.1 GCA_016930775.1 Deltaproteobacteria bacterium | reverse complement strand
CTCGCCGAAGCCGTCGAAAAAAGCCTCTCGCCCCGATTCCTCGACGTCAATAAAAAAGCCCTCAACGTCGGCTTCGAGGCGGGAAAGCAAGCCCTGGAGCGGCAATGCGCCCTCTGGGTATAATCGGGCGATTCACAGAAAGAACTTATCTCTGTTGAATCCGCCGGGCAAAAATTGCGACGGAAACCAGGAAGGAAGGGCTGCAGGGCTTCTTAAGAGAACAATCGTGAAGGGAGGTGCGAGGCGGAAGAGAACAGGGGAGTGAGTGTGCTATTCTACGACAATCATCGGCATCAGAATCATGCATTGAAAGGAGAAAATATGAGAAGATTCGGATTTATTCTTGTGACAATGACCGTGCTTCTGTCGCTGTGCGCTGTTCCGGCTATCGCCAAGACAACATGGAACGTCAATTCCGTATGGCCGCCGAAGAACCCCCACAGCGTAGGGCTTATCGAATTTGCCGATAAGGTAAAGGCCGCAACAAAAGGAGACCTGGAACTGATCGTCCAGACAGGGGGTTCCCTGGGATACAAGGGTCCCGAACTGCTCAAGGCGGTCCGTGACGGACTGCTTCCGCTGTCCGATATGCTGATCAGCGGCGTTGCCGGAGATGAAAAGCTTTTCCAGATAGTGACATTGCCTTTCCTGGCTAAAGATTTTCAGGAATTGCGTCTGCTGACGGATATCTCCCGGCCCTATTTCGATAAAGTGGCTAAAAAGTGGAATCAGAAGATTCTCTATATCGCGCCATGGCCCGGCGCCGGACTCTGGACGAAAAAGAAAGTAATGACCCTGGCGGATATGAAGGGTCTCAAGACCCGGACGTACGACAAGAACGGCGCTCTTGTCGTGGAAGCGACGGGCGGAACGCCCTATGCGCTTCCCTTCAGCGAGGTCTATACGTCTCTCCAGACGGGCCTCATTGATTCGGTGATCACCTCGTCTCCAACAGCGGTAGACGCCAAGTTCTGGGAGGTGCTGAACTACTTCGAGCGCATCAATATCACTATCGCCACCGACATGGTCAACGTGAACCTTAACTCCTTTAACAAACTCTCGAAAAGTATCCAGTCCACGCTCGTATCCATCGGCAAGGAGATGGAGAACGTCATGTGGGAAAGAGTGCCGGTTCTGGATAAGGAGATGGAAGCCCTGTGCAACAAAAACGGCATGGAGAGCCTTCCCGTTTCCAAGGAAATCATGGCCGACTTGAGCAAGATAACCGAAAGCATACGGGCCGACTGGCTGAAGGATGCTCCCGCCGATGGCAAAAAGATCTATCAGGACTTCATGAAGAAAGTGGGTCGCTAGAAACCGCTTCACCCTTGGCCGGCGGGGTTCCGGCGTCATGCCGGAACCCGCCGCTCCAAGGGATTGAATCGTTGTTCATGACCGAACGCCTGCAACCGTCGCGCCGTGACTGTTGGGCAAGAAAGGTTGAATCCTGTGAAAAAGATAATTACAGCGGTCGACCGTCTATCGGGGCTCGGCGGATGGCTTTCGGCGGCAATGATCTGCCTTGCCCTGGTTATCGTCATCGCAGAGATCCTCCTTCGCAGTATCTTAAGCAGGACTCTCTATGTGGCGGAAGAATACTCGGGTTATCTCATGTGCATGCTCACCTTCTGCGCCCTTGGTTACACGCTTAGGGAGCGCAGCCACATACGCATGGTGTTTCTCCATCGGCTTCTTGCGGCAAACAGAAAGATTGTTCTCGATATTATCTGCAATCTTGTGGGATTGATCTTCTGCATAGGTTTGACTTACTTCAGCGCCTTTTTTTTCTGGGATTCTCTTGTCAATCAATCGCAGTCCATGCAGATATCGGAAACCTATCTGGCCATACCCGAGGCGTTCATGCCTTTGGGCGCCTTGATTCTGGCGCTTCAATTCCTGGGGGAGACGCTGAAGAGCATCCTGCTCCTCAGGGGCGATACGGAGGGAATAAGAATCGCGGAAGAGGCTGAAGACCTGGGACGCTAAACAGGTAAAGATCGAGTTATTATGATTGCAAAAGCGAGGTGAGGAGATATGGATCTTGCCAGCATTTCTATGACGCTGATAGCTTTGCTTGTCGTTTTCCTCGGCGGTTCTGTCTGGATCGGCCTGTCTCTTTTTATGGTCGGGCTTGGGGGGTTCATCATCTTCACTGATCTGCCCTTCGGAGCTATCATGGCCAATATCGCATGGAACAACACAAGCGGTTCGGCTATGATGGCCCTTCCTTTTTTCATCTGGATGGGGGAGATACTGTTTCGGAGCAGAATATCGGAAAATCTTTTCAATGGTCTAGCGCCCTGGATGGACGGCATTCCCGGCCGGCTTATCCACGTGAACATTTTTGCCTGCAGCTTCTTCGCTGCAGTGAGCGGTTCTTCGGCAGCCACGACGGCAACAGTGGGGAAAATCACCGTTCCGGAACTTCGAAAGCGAGGCTATGACAAGTCTCTTTCCGTAGGGTCCCTCGCCGGCGCCGGCACTCTGGGGTTTCTGATTCCGCCGAGCATGATGATGCTGGTCTACGGCATCATCGGGGATGTAAGCATCGGGAAACTGTTCATCGCGGGTTTTATTCCAGGCATGCTGATAGTGTGCCTGTTCAGCATTTATGTGCTGATCCGCTGTTTCATGAATCCGAAGATGGCGCCGCGGGGGGAAGACCGGTATACCTGGGGTCAACGCTTTCAGGCCATCCCTCAGATAGCGCCAGTTGTCATTTTGGTTCTTATTGTCCTCGGGAGCATTTACTCGGGCTGGGCTACCCCAACGGAAGCGGGCGCCGTCGGCGTGGCCGGTTCGATTTTCTTTGCCGTGGCGACGAAAAGTTTCAGCGGCGAGGTCTTCACGACGAGTCTCATGGGAGCGGTCAAGACAAGTTGCATGATCATGCTAATTGTCATGGGGGCAGCGTATCTTTCCGTTGTTGTGGGATATCTTGGCATCACGAGGAAACTGACAATGTTCGTGACGGCGCTGGGGCTCTCGCCGTACATGCTTATCCTGATTCTTTCCGTCCTGTATATTTTTCTGGGATGTCTCATCGACGGGTTCTCAATGATCGTCATGACAACGCCAATAGTGTTGCCCCTGGTGACGGCGGCGGGATTTGATCCCGTGTGGTTCGGCATCTATCTGGTTCTCATGATCGAGCTTGCGCAGATCACGCCGCCCGTGGGATTCAATCTTTTCGTTATCAGCGGTCTGAACAACGACGATATCCTCACAATAGCCAGGGCGGCCTTTCCCTTTTTCCTGCTGCTCTGTATGGCCACGGCCTTGATTACAATTTTTCCGAAGATCGCCCTGTTCCTTCCCGCCCTTATGAAGGGGTAACGGCGAAGGGCGGCCGAGGCTTTATAGCCTCCGATCGATATCAGGAGGAATGCAATGAAGCGGGTAGATATAAACTGCGACATGGGTGAAAGTTTCGGCGCCTACCGGATCGGCATGGATGAAGAGGTGCTTCCATATATCACCTCCGCAAATATCGCCTGCGGTTTTCATGCCGGCGATCCACTGGTAATGAAGAGAACCGTCGCCATGGCCGCAGCCCGGGGAGTGAGCGTTGGGGCTCATCCCGGATTTCCGGACCTCATGGGTTTTGGAAGACGCATCATGGAATGCGACGTTGAAGAGATCCGCGACTATGTGACGTACCAGGTGGGCGCCCTCAGGGCCTTTTGCGATGCTTTAAAGGTAAAGATGCAGCATGTGAAGCCACACGGGAGCCTTTACAATATGGCCGTCGGCAATGAAGGCATTACCAGAGCGATCATCGAAGCCATCGCCTCGATTGACGACGATCTCATCTATGTCGCCCTGGCCGGCGGGAACGCGGTCATGACCGGAAAAATTGCCGAGGAGAGCGGCATCTCAGCAGCCTTCGAGGCTTTTCCCGATCGCGCCTACACGCGCCAGGGAACTCTTGCATCGCGGAAACAGCCCGGCTCTGTAATCAAAGATCCCCAGGAAGCGGCAGATCGAGCCCTCATGATGGCGCGCGATGGGAAGGTAACGGCGGAGGATGGTTCGATCATCGAAATTGAAGTTCATACCCTCTGCGTTCACGGCGACAATCCGGCCGCGGTCGACCTAGTACGGTTGATCAAGAAGACGCTGGAATCGTCAGCCGTTGAAGTCATTCCAATGGGTTCTTTTATCCAAGGGTGAAGAAGAAATGGTCAAGGCCGGCGGCGCAACGCTTTTCGCAGAACCGCGCTTTCGAATATGCGGCGACAGATCCGTCATGGTGGAATACGGCGACGGCATTGATTACGAGATTAACAGGAAAGTGAAGCAGGCGACCGCGCTTCTGACGGATCGGCGATTAGACGGCATAAAGGCGGTAATTCCCGCATACCGGTCATTGACGATTCTCTACGACCCCTTCCTGGTCGATCCGGAAAGCCTCAGAGATCAGATCGTCTCTCTCGACGAGGACAAGCCTGAAGAGCCGGTCCAGTCGTCAAAGATCGTGAAAATTCCTGTCTGCTACGGTGGCGAGTTCGGTCCGGATCTGAACATCGTCGCCTCGTGCCGCAGTCTCAGCCCGGACGATGTCGTCGCTCTTCACAGCGGAAGGAGTTACTATATTTTCATGGTGGGATTCGCCCCGGGTTTTTGTTATCTGGGCGGTCTCGACGAGCGACTGCACACTCCCCGCCTTGCAACGCCTCGAACGCTGATTCCCGCCGGCTCCGTGGGCATAGCGGAAAACCAGACGGGCATGTACCCCTTGGCCAGTCCCGGCGGCTGGCAGATTATCGGAAGGACTCCCCTGAAGCTCTTCGCTCCTGAACGGGACAATCCCTTTCTCTACCAGGCAGGAGATACGATCCGCTTCGTTCCCGTTTCCGGTGAGAAGTATCGCAAGATTTACGACGAGGAACACCGGTGATGGAATTTTGCATTGTCGAGCGACCCGGTTCTCTCACCACTGTCCAGGATAAGGGAAGATACGCCTTTCTCGACAGGGGCGTGCCGCTCTCGGGCGCCCTGGATCTCTTCGCCTTCGATGCGGCAAATCTTCTTGTAGGCAACGATCGGAACGCCGCAGCGCTGGAGATCACCGTTATCGGCCCGAAACTGAGAGTCCTTGCCGAGGCAGACATAGCGCTGACGGGGGCCGACATGGCCATGACGATAAACGAACGTCCCGCCGCGGGATGGCAGTCCATGCGGGTGCGAGAAGGCGATATCATTAAGATTCCCAAGGCTCTCAAGGGATGCAGGGCGTATCTCGCCGTCTCGGGGGGCATCGATGTTCCTCTCGTTATGGGAAGCCGATCGACATATCTGAAAGGCGCCATCGGCGGATACTGCGGCAGAAGACTCATGCAAGGCGATGTTGTGAAAAGAGGCGCGAAAGATCTACTGTCCAGACCGCGGCGGCTGCCCGACAACCATATCCCTCGGTATTCAGGGGAAATATTGCTCAGGGCCGTTCCCGGTCCCCAGGACGACTTCTTTACATTTTCCATTGATGTATTGTTCGCCAGTTCCTACAGGGTGACCTCGGCGGCGGATCGCATGGGATATCGTCTCTGCGGGGCGCCGGTAAACCACGATCGCGATGCGCCGCCGAGCATCATTTCCGAAGCGAGCGTGCCGGGCAGCGTGCAGATTCCTCCGGACGGACAGCCGATAATCCTTCTTGTGGAACAAACCTCCGGCGGCTACTCGAAGGCGGCGACGGTTATTTCCGTTGACATTCCAGAAATCGCCCAGGCCGTTCCCGGCGCGACAGTTCGTTTCGAGCGCGTTACGCTTAATCAGGCTCATGATCTTTGCCGGAAGGCTGCGGCTCTTCGCTCGACCCTTGTCGAGGCAATGATGGATCGATGAGGCCTGCCCGCCTTCGATCGAATGAAATTCACCTTCCGGGCATAAGAAATATCAGAAACGGGGCTTCCTTTTTTCCCGTTGAGCCATGATTCCTTCGCGAGCCTCGTCGCTTGCGAAAATCGGCATTCCGATTTCCACTTCCTTTTTAAATGCTTCCTCAAGACCGAGACCCGGAACAATCCGGGAGAGGCGCACCATGCCCCGGATCGAGCGCGGTCCGTTTGATGCGATTCTCTCGGCCAGGGCCATCGCTTCGTCCATGAGTCGATCCTTCGGAACAACCCGGTTTAGAAAACCCCATTCGCAAAGAGTCTGCGCGCTGAAATTTTCACCCGTCAGGAGAATTTCCAGCGCCCTGGTCATGCCTACCTGCAGAGGAAGAAAAACGTTCGACCCCCCGACGGGCATGATGCCCAGTGTTGTTTCACGCATCTGGAAACGGGCATCCTCCGAGGCAACCCTGAGCTCGCAGCCCATGATCATCTCGAAACCCCCGGTGAGGCAATAGCCGTTGACGGCGGCGATGACGGGCCGGTCGAGATCTTTGTATTTCAACATGGCTTTTCCAACGGAGTCGTTGAAAGAGATTATCCAGCGCTCTCCTTCGGTTTCAGGCTTCCGAGCTCCCGTGAGAACAGGGATGGCCGTTTTAAGATCCATGCCGGAGCAGAAGATGTCGGGCAGGCAGGAGTAAAGAACGATGACGCGAATATCGTAGTCCGACTGGCAGCGTTCCCAGATGCGGGAGAGGTCCAGCAGGATATCGGGACTCAGGGCGTTCCTTGTCTCGGGAATGTTGATCCCGACCCGGGCGATGTGTTTGTCAACGGTAAATTCGATTCCCATGACGCAAACCTCCTTGTGCTTTTCTGTGTTCTGATTCTTCCATGAGGCGCCAGACGCCGGCGCAGCGCCGGTCTTGTGTATGCGCTTCGGTTTCTTTCAGAGGTAGCTGTGGAGGCCCGGGAGCAGATTGACGCCGAGGAACGTGAAAGCCACGCAGAGCAGCCCAAGGAGCGTCATCAGAGCCATTATCGTGCCGCCGTCTTTTTCCCCCGAGAGTCTCCCGTGAAGAATCGCCGAGTAAACCAGCCACGTTATGAGCGCCCAGGTTTCCTTGGGATCCCAACTCCAATAGGAACCCCAGGCCCTATGGGCCCATACAGATCCCGTGGCGATGCCCAGAGTAAAAAGAATGTATCCGCCAAAAAGGCTCCGGTATATATGGTTTTTAAGGGATGTCTGATTGCCGGGCAACTGGAGAGTTTCCTTCGACGGCCTGCGGCGGTTCTTAATAAGAAGCAGTGCGCTCATCAAGGCGGCGATGACGAAAGCGGCGTATCCGAGAAAACAAGCGACCACATGGATTGCAAGCCAGTTGCTTTTCAGTGCGGGAATGAGTGGCATGATTCCGCTTTCCATGTGAGGCGAAAGGGAGGCGTAGGCCATCATAACGAACGCGACGGGCAAGGCAAGGACGGCCAGGTTTTTCCTGCCGCTTCCGTATTCGATGTAAAAACACAGAAGGATCACCGCCCAGGCGAAAAAGACAAGTGCTTCGTAAAGATTCGACAACGGTGCGTGGCCGATGCCCAGTCCGTATGATTCTATCCATCTGATGACGATGCCGGCCGAATGGCCGATAAATCCTGCAAAAGCCGTCAGGGCGGCAATTTTCTCGATTGTGCCGCCCCGGCGGACTGACAATAGCGACAGGATAAATGCTGCAAAGTAGATGAAGGTGGCCAGGCCGAGGAGAGTCGCGTTCATGGGCCGCCCCACCTTTCCCGGGCTTGTTTTTCAAGGTTTTTCAGATCGCGGTTGTTGCAGCCCTGGTGAAAGATTTCAACGGCTGAAAAGTCTTCCCGGCGGTTTATCCTGATCCAGCACCGCCGTTTCCCGGAAATTGCCGTTGCTAAAAGGCCGGCTATAAAAACGATTGCTCCTGCGGCTGCTACGGGGGCGCCCCTGTCTCGGTTTACCATGAGGCCTGTAAAGGGCAGTTCCGAAACGGAGCGGAGAACAACAGTGTAGGGCGCAAGGACGGCGGGATCAAACTGTCGATGCGTCTTGATGAAATCCCTA
This sequence comes from Deltaproteobacteria bacterium, assembly GCA_016930775.1. Classification (GTDB taxonomy): domain Bacteria; phylum Desulfobacterota; class Syntrophia; order Syntrophales; family UBA2210; genus JAFGGB01. The sequence continues at coordinate 3,155 of JAFGGB010000165.1, read as the reverse complement.
TGGATCTTGAGGAGTTCGTCGATCCGCTGGAAGAGGACGAGCCGTGAAACATCGTCTCCAGTTGTGGCGGAAAGAGCGACGGCAGGTCCGAAGCCCATCGCATCCTTGTCGATGTGGCTTACCTCGATTGCTGCGTTGTCATCGAGGTGGATTATGGCGCCCTCCTGGACCCTGTAGGAGCGTTGCCCCGTATCGTCGCCTATCGTTATAACCGCTTCGTCGATGACGCCGTAACCCGACTGGTAAAAGGTGAGACCGCCGAAGGTGGCGGGTTCGTTAACGAGGACCGAAGCCTTTTTCGTCACCGCGCCCTTTTCGATGAAAGAGAGATCGGAGCGGTATTCTTTGGGCGTTCCATCGTCGTAGAAACTTATTGAAAAATCATCGAGACGGACGGAGAAAGGGATTCTTCTGGTTTCGCTGCCGTCGCGGGCAGCGATGGCAGCGATCTGCCGGTCTTCGGGAATTTCCACATATCCTTCAAATCCCGTCAGGAAACTGAGTGCCGCGCCGATAATGACGACTATGGCGCCGCCGTGCACGAGAATCGAGGAAAGACGCCGAGGCATGCCCCGTTCTGCGTAAAGGATTGTGGTCTCTCCGGTTGTTTCTCGGTGGAAGCGTCGAAAGAGACCGCGCATAAGTTCTTCGGCTTCAACGAGGATCGCGGATGGGTTTATTTTTCTGACGGCGGCAGAGAGAGTTGGCTGAACGGAGGGCGAAGGCGGAGAAGAAATCCGTCCAGTGGTCGGAATCCGCCGGATCAGGCATATGACCAGGCTGACGAACAGCATTGATGAAAGTGCCAGGAACCAAGGGCTGTGATAGATGTCATTACTGCGAAGCACGGTATTGATAAAGGTCATTAGGGGCGAGAGGCCGGTTGCAGGCGCTGCTGTTTTCCCCTGGGGCGTCAGAGTTCCCGGAATGGAGGCCGCTGCAACAATGGCGAGGAGAGCAGCTGCAAAGCGGGTCGAGAAGAAAAAAGAAAAAATTCGTTTTCCGGCAGTTCTTCTGCGGGGGCCGCGATGATTCATGGGAGATGCCTTCCATCCATAGAGCCGCCTTGCCAATACAGAAAGAGTTTTCCATATAGCACAGAGCCGGCGAGGTTAACAAGAAACAACCCAATGTCTGCAATCGATGGCCGCTGCCGCTTCGGATCAGCAAAAAGATGGAATTGCTCGAACAGTTGCTGTATCATCAACCGCTCTGAAGGCATTGATAAAAAAAGGCCGCCTTCGGAAAGGACGTCCAATGTCGCTTTCTCTCAAGTTTCTCGGAACCGGCGACGCCTTCGGCCATGGCGGACGCCTGCAGCCCTGTCTTTTTGTCAGGTCCGCGGAAACGTCCTTCCTTGTGGACTGCGGCGCTTCGGCAATGGTTTCGCTCAATCGGTTCTCTGTGGATTCCCGACAGATCAAGATGATTCTTCTCAGCCATCTCCACGGCGATCATTTCGGCGGGATTCCCTTTTTCATGCTCGAAGCCCAACTCGTAGCGAAACGGACTGAAGCCCTCGTCATCGCCGGACCGCCGGGGTTGGAAGAGCGCATCTCCGGCGCCATGGACATTTTTTTTCCGGGCGCCGCAGGCGTCAAGCGCTCCTTTGAGACGCAGTTCATCGAACTCGCTCCTGGCGAAGCATGGGCTTTCAGGGACGTGAATGTAACGCCCGGTTCCATAGACCATCCAAGCGGCTCGCCTGCCTATGCATATCGCCTGTCCTGCTGCGGCAGGGTTATGGCCTACACGGGCGACGGGCAATGGAACGACAGCCTCACGCCGCTTCTCAGAGACGCCGATGTTCTCGTGGCGGAGTCCTATTTTTATGAGAAAGAAGTGAAATATCATCTTAATTACAAGACCCTTATGAGCCGCATGGGCGAGCTCGCGCCTCGGCGTGCGATCCTTGTCCACATGAGCGCCGACATGCTCGGGAGAATCGGTGATCTGGAACTTGAAGGGGCTTTTGACGGAATGAACATCGATCTGTGAGCGATTCGACTCTGCCCTGCAATACAGGGCGACAGGCGCCGTCCCGCAAGGCGCCCATTCTTTTTCACGGCTGGCTGATGATTCTCACGGCTTCCATCGGCATGGCCCTCATTTACGGCGCCCGCCACTCCTTTTCCGTGTTTTATCCGGCTATTCTCCATGATTTCGGGTGGAAGAGAGGTGATACGGCTCTGATGTATTCCCTTAACATCCTGGTGTACGGACTCGCGGCGCCTTTTGCGGGAAGCTTGGGAGACCGGTGGCAACCCCGAAGAGTTCTTCAATTGGGTCTCCTTATTCTCTTTCTGGCGTTGGCGGCCTGCGGTCTGTCGCGGAAGCTCTGGCATTTTTACCTGCTGTTCGGCGTGGCGGTTCCCCTGGGAACCGCCCTTTCCGGCTGGCCGCTGCTCTCATCGGCTTTGGCAAACTGGTTCTACCGGAAACGCGGCATGGCCATGGGTCTGGGTCAGATGGGCGCAGGGTTCAGTTTTACCTTTGGATTTTTTGTCGACTGGATTATTGCGAGGATTGGCTGGCGTCTCGCCTATGTCGTCACGGCCGTTATTCTGCTGGCCGTCATGTCTCCGGTCTACCATTTCCTCTACTGTCACCGGCCTGAGGAAAAGGGGCTCAGGGCCTTCGGCGCCGGAGATGAAGTTGCTTCTGCCATGACGCAGCCAGGCGTCGCCGCCGGCCTGCGCTCATGCCTCGGCGATTGCCGGCTTTGGTTCCTGGTTGCCTCGGAATTTTTCTATTGGGGGATAGGAATCTATCTGATTCTGGCCCATCAGATAAGCCTAGCTATAGATGCAGGCTACAGCAGCGTTTTTGCCGCCTCTGTCTTTTCGCTTTTTGGAGTTTTCATGGTGGCGGGTCAATTCGCTTCGACAATTTCAGACTGGATCGGCAGGGAGAAGACTTTCTTTATCGCCGCAAGTCTCTCGATGGGATCGCTTATAGCCCTCTACCATGTTCGCGACACTTCAACTCCTTATCTCCTTTATGCCTACGCCTCGGGCTTCGGCCTTGGCGCCGGTCTCTCCACTCCCACGCTGTTCACAGGCGCGGCAGATATTTTTCACGGACAAAACTACGGCGCCGTCGCTGGCTGTCTCCTCTGCGGCATGGGCCTCGGCGCGGCCGTGGGACCCTGGCTG
>JAFGGB010000164.1 GCA_016930775.1 Deltaproteobacteria bacterium | reverse complement strand
TGGGGGACATCTTATTCCGGCGTTTTAGAGACTTTTATCACCGGCGGTGACACCGTATCAGCGGAGGAGCCGAATGAGGGGCGTCTCCATGTTCGGATCCGGCGAGGGCCCCGTCTGGGTCACTGGGCGGGGCTACTCTACCAGTTTGGATTTGGCTGAGATCTTCAAAGAGGAATGGTTCCGGTACTACGACACCGATGCCGACGGTGCGAAGCTGCTACGAGGACGAAGCGAACCGCAGCCGAAGGGAGAACTTGAGCTACGAGCAGTAACTTTTCGAGGTGATGAGCGCCGAACAGGAGGCCCGCCGAGAACGACGGATCACCCGGGTGCTCCGAGACTCGAAGCTCCCCTTGGAGAAGAACCTGGAGACCTTCGAGTTAAAGCGGCTCCCCGGCGCCGTCGTCACCCAAGTTCGGACGCTCTTGGAAGGCTCCTTTCTTGGCCGCCGCGAGAACGGTGCTCGCTTTCTGAAAGCCCGGGAGCGGCAAGACGCATTTACTCTGCGCCATCGGCCAGGAGCTCATCCATCAGGGCTATCGGGTGTACTTCTCGCCGTGCAGCCTCCTGGTGCAAGACCTCCTGGTCGCCAAACGCGATCTCAAGCTCTCGCGGCTCTTGAAGCACCTGTCGCGGTTCGAGGCCCTGGTGATCGACGACATCGGCTATGTCCAGCAGAGCCGGGACGAAATGGAGGTGCTCTTTACGCTTTTAGCCGAACGTTACGAGCGCGGCAGCGTCATGATCACGAGCAACCTCCTGTTTTCGCGCTGGGAGGCCATTTTCAAGGACCCGATGACGACGGCCGCGGCCATCGACCGCCTCGTTCATCACAGCGTGATCTTGGAGCTCAACGTTCCCAGCTACCGACTGAGCGCCTCCCAGAAGAAGGTCCTTCAGAAGAAAACCGGGTCAAAAGAGGGGGTATCATGAGTCGAGGCGCCCCGAGATCTTTCGTCCTGGGGCAAATGAGAGCGTCGTTTTCCTCCGACCGCGGCAGGTCGGAGCTAAATCAGCCAACGGGAGTTCTTTCTGTCGCCGGGCGGGAAAAATAGTTGTCGTTCAACACACGTAATCTAGACATTCTCGGCGAATGGACCCGATGGCTCGTTCGACGTATGGATTCTGCCAGGGTGACCGGGTTGAGATCAGGACTTGCTTGATACCCAGCGATTTGACCCGTCGAACGAAATCCTCTCCGTACTTTCCGTCCGGATCCCGGATCAGGTGCTTGGGTGCCGTATCCCAGGGGAACGCTTCGACGATCTGTTGTCCGATCCAGCATGAAGTGGGGGAATCGGTGACGTTGAAGTGACCGATGCGTCGTCGCTGGTTTGAAAGAACGAGGAAGACGAACAACACACGGGACGTCGCTATCGGGACGGTGAAGAAATCCACAAAGACAATATCCTTGGCATGGTTGGTCAGGTATGTTCGGCAACTCTGGGAGGGAGGCTTCAGGTGGCGCACCATGTACTTCGAGACCGTGGCCTGGCTGACCTTGATCCCGAGTTTGAGCAGCTCGCCGTGAATCCTCGGAGCACCCCAGAGGGGATTGTCACGTGACATCGTGCGGATAAGATCACGGATCTCGTTGGGGAGGTTTTGCCGACCCGGCCATCTCGAACGACTCTTCCACTTCCAGTATAGACGGAATCCTCGTCGGTGCCATCGGATGATGGTCTCGGGCTGGACGAGGGTCAACGGTTTTCGCCAGCCGGGCCGGAGACGGGACAGAACAACCCAAAGGGCTCAGTCCCGATTGGTCAGGCGGGGCCTTGTGGCATTCCTTTGCAAAACGTCGAGTTGATGGCGGAGCGTGAGGTCCTCCAAGGCCAGAGCGCGGCGGGGCTTCAGGGCAGAGAAGAGCGTTCGGAAAACGATGAATATCATAGAAGGTATGATATAATAAGGTCATCGTAAACTCAAATGCAGCAGCGCGGACGACATTTCTGGGAGGCACAGGAGTCGTCCCGCCTCGTGTGGAGGAACACCGGTCGACAACGCAATCGTGCCGTTCGCCGATCTGCCTGAATTTGGTGGACCAATACAGTCGCCCATGAACATCTACTCTCTTCCGGCAGTCATATCCTTCACGGTGAATTTCAGCATCGCTTTCATCGTCCTGATGGAAAAACCAAAGGTTGCCTTAAATCGATGGTTTGCGGCTTTCATCCTGAGCTTCGCCGTATGGAACCTTGCCGAGATTCTCATTCTAAACAGCGCCGACTTCCTCCACGCTCTCTTAGGCGCACAGATTCTCTACCGCGTCCTCTTTCTCGCTCCTGCCTTCTATGTGATTATTGCTTATCTATTTCCACGGAATTTCAGCAGTTTCGCTACAAACCCGTTTTTTGATGTCGCTGTTTTTTCACTTCCCATTCTGTTTCTCAGCCTGTCTTTTCCTGATTTCCAAATAGAACTGATTTCCATCAGCCAAGATCCCCGTATTTACCATTACCATTTTTCCTTCAATCCGGAACCATGCTCTTTGATGCTTCTGGCGATTTCGATCAGTTACGTCGTTTGGGGCAATGTCGTTCTGGCGAACAAGATTAAGCATCTGCGGACGATCCGGCTCAAAAATCAAACGCGCTTTTTTGTATTGGGAATGAACATCATTTTCGCTGGTTTTATCGCCGTCGTCCTTTTGAAGGCGAGGCTTAGCAGGCCTGCATCCTTTTACTTCCTGCACACCGTGTTTACGTTCATCATCGCGGCATTCTTTTTCATAGCCGTCGTCAAGTTCCATCTTTTCAAACCAGGCAAGATTCTTACAGGAGGTGCAACCTACACGGTTCTTTCGGCCTTTACGCTCGCCGTGTACTTTCTTGTCATCCGCGCGGCGAGTGCGGGCCTCGAATCGTGGATCGGTTATAATTCGGTTGTTCTCGATGCCGCTTTAATCCTGGCGTTGGTATTTCTCATCGTGCCATTTCAGAAACGCCTCCAGAGCTTGTTCGACCGGATCCTTAACAAGGATCTCGACCGGTATCGCCGCAACATTCTGGAGCTGTTTCGGGAGTTGCAGGCATATCGTGAACGGCGAGATTTGCTGGAGCTTGTCAGGGCATTCATAATCCGAAATCTGGGCGCCCCAACGGTGTATGTGTTTGATCATTCGAGCGATAGCCGGTGCTTTGTGGAAATTCAACGGCAGGATGACGTCCCTTGCATTCCCGAGAGCGCTTCCATCGTACAGGAACTTAGACGCAGGAAAGGCGCCGTCGAATTCTACGACCTGAGCCACGGCGATTTAGATCGGGAGTGCCGTCATTTCTTCGAGACGAACCACGCGAGATTCCTGCTGCCGCTGATGCACGCGGACAACATCATGGCGATCGTGGTGATTTGCCGCAGAAAACACGGGGTGGAGTTCACTGAAACAGAGGGCGAGATACTGTCCATATTGGGAAGCGAGATCGCTGCTTCCTTGCACCGTAATCGGATTATAGAGGAAATGCGGGAGAATGATCGTCGGCGATTCCAGGTGGAAAAGCTTGCTGCGATCGGACAGCTCACTGCGAGTGTCGCTCACGAGATTCGTAATCCGCTCAATACGATCTCCACGTCGGCAGAAACCCTCCTGCAAGAAAATGTTTCCGCGGAAAACCAGGAAGAACTCAAGCGATTCATTATTGAAGAGTCCCATCGCGTAAACCGCATACTCGGGGATTTTCTCAACCTTGCCCGGATTAGACCAGCGGTCAATTCGGAAATAAATATGGAAGACATGTTCGAACGGCTTCGTCTCGAGCTGGAGAATTCGGACGCCCTGGAAATACCTGTTTCTTGCGAGATCCATAGTCATCGCCGCACGCTCGTCAGCGACCCGGATTTACTGTTCCAGGCATTGTTGAACCTGGGCCTGAATGCGCGTGCGGCGATAGAAGAGCGGTGCCGCAACGACAACGATTTCACCTGCGATCAAGGAATCGTCAAGTGTGTGATGAGAAGCGAGAACGATGATTGCACATTGTCGGTTACGGACAACGGCGTGGGTATTCCGCCTCAGGCGGCGGAATCCATATATGATCCTTTCTTTTCGACGAAGACAACGGGAACAGGTCTGGGTCTCTCCATCGTCCACCAGATCATCGAGGTCCTGTCCGGGACGATCGAGTTTACTTCCAGGCCAGGCTACACGTCTTTCAGAATTCGTTTGCTCAAACAGACGGCGAGTTGAAACAGGAGAGAGCGTTATGGCGTCACTCGAACACACCATCTTGGTTGCGGACGACGAAGAGAAAATACGCAAGGTGCTGGAAATAAACCTGAAGAACAAATACCGCATACTGCTAGCGCAAAATGTCCGGGAAGCAATCGCGTATCTCGACAGTCAGACCGTCCATCTGGTACTCACTGATCTTCGCATGCCCGGACAGGGTGGTCTCAGCCTTCTTCAGCATGTTCAGCGTTGCCGCAGGCGTATTCCCGTTGTCATCATCACGGCGTTCGGCACTGTTGAAAACGCCGTACAGGCCATGAAGATGGGAGCATACGATTATATCCTCAAGCCCATAAAAATTGACGATCTTCAGCGACTCATCGAAAAAGCGCTGCACTACGCCGAGCTGCTGGATGAAAATGTGCAATTGAAAGAGCGTCTCAGGAAATACGAGGGTTTCAGAGAGATAATCACCGCTAATCCCAGAATGCAGGCGTTGCTCGAAACGCTCAAGGATGTCGCTGCCACACCGGCTAATGTGCTTATCGAAGGAGAATCAGGCACTGGCAAACAGCTCGTAGCTGCTTCCGTTCATTACATGAGCGCCCGTGCCGATCACCCTTTTGTCGAAATCAACTGCGGCGCGATCCCGTCGAGTTTGCTTGAGAGCGAATTATTCGGCCACGAAAAGGGCGCTTTCACGGGAGCTATCTCTATGAAACAGGGCAAGTTCGAGCTCGCGGACAAAGGGACTATATTTTTGGATGAAGTGGGCGAGACGCCGCTGGAACTCCAGGTTAAACTGCTGCATGTCGTCGAAAATCAGAAGTTCACTCGTGTCGGAGGCACTCGATATATCGAGACAAATGCCCGTATTGTCGCCGCCACCAACCGCAAACTAAGTGAGGAAGTGGATAAAAAAACCTTCCGGGGTGACCTCTACTATCGGCTCAAGGTCGTATATCTGCAAATACCGCCTTTGCGACAAAGAAAAGAGGACATTCAGCTCCTGGCACGGTACTTCACGGAAAAGTACAAGCACCTGAACGTCGACAAACGCAAAGACGTAGAGATATCCGAAGAAGCATTGCGCCTTCTCGGGTCTTACGACTGGCCTGGAAATGTGCGTGAATTGGAGAACGTCATTCAGCAGGCGATCATTTTCGCTAAGGATGGAATCATAACCGCCGACACGCTGCCTCCGGAGGTTGTGGAAAACGCGGTGAAGCCCTCCTTAACCAAGGAGGATCTCCGAAATGAAAAGAACCGGCGCACTGAAGCGATTGTTCGGGAGATCGAATCCAGCTTTTTGAGGCGTATCCTGGGCCAAGCTAAAGGGAACATTACACGAGCGGCCGAAATCAGCGGTTATGACCGCAGACAAATCCAAAACCTGAGCAAAAAACATGGTATCAAAGCCGAAGATTTCAAATAGCGCGAAATCGGATTTCTCGCTGAATGCGCCTTCCGTATAAGGCGATGCGGGGAAGCCCCCCGAACTACCGCGAAATAGCTTTTCCCTAATTCGTCGCTCTTCGTCCTCTCGCCCGCGTGCCCGAAGTCGCCTAATTTATTCTGTGATAATCGAATGCGCCGCGCCCACCTCCGTTGGCACGGGTCTTGACAATGGAGAGGTAGGGTCGAACGAAAGGGACTTTGAAACACAAAGGAGGTTCAGCAATGTGGCAAGCATGGACAATCGGAGTACTCGGTGTTTGGCTTTTCATCGCAGCGTTTTTGCCCTTTTCTCCAATGGGCGTTCTGTGGGATGACCTGGTCGTCGGTGTCATCGTCGCTATCACCGGCTTTGCGATCATCAAATCCAAGAGCTGGCAGGGCTGGACGGCCGGTCTCCTGGGGATCTGGCTAATGATCGCCGCTTTCATGCCCTCGCTGCAGGCGCATGCAGGCAACCTGTGGAATGGCATCATCGTCGGCATCCTGTTGATGGTCGCGGGATTCGGAGCTTTGGCGCGTAAAGAACAGCACGCGGCATCTCACACAGGGTGAGCACCGATAGAACTCGGTGAGGGCGTAGGAAGAACCGGGCCTCTTGGCCCGGTTTTTCTTCTGGGTAGCTGTCCCTTCCATTTATTCCATCCGCGGGGG
>JAFGGB010000163.1 GCA_016930775.1 Deltaproteobacteria bacterium | reverse complement strand
TCCGGTTGATTGCGGAATCCGCTGATGCAGAACCCACAGGGCCGATTCCCGGCCATCGGATTTGAGATGTTTTGCAAGTGGAGAGGTTTTCCTGCTTGACAATTATTTCCAAGTATGGTCAATAGACAGGCTTACTTATTCTCGCTGGAGATTGACTGTATGAAGAAAAATATTACAAATCTGAGTAATACGAAACGACTGAGAAAGCACGGCTTTCGCGCGCGAATGGCGACGCGGTGGGGACGGCAGATCCTTAATCGCCGACGTGCCAAGGGAAGAAAACAGATTGCCGTTTCATGAGCAGGTGTTCATTTCTTCGCGCATTTCTGATGCCTGATGCGTGCACACATCGAAAATCAATCCTTTACCCGGGAAGAACGCATCCGGAAGCGAAATGATTTTGTTACTGTCTACCGGACAGGCGTCAGGATTGCGACGAAACACTTTGTCGTTTATGTATGTAAAAATCAATTGGGATCACGAAGACTGGGAGTGTCGATAGGCAAGAAAATCGGTAATGCCGTGAAGAGAAACCGGATCAAGCGTCTCCTGCGAGAATTCTTTCGTTTGAACAAGGATATACTACCTGATTCCCATGATATCGTTATTGTGGCCACCAGGGACGCGTCTTCTCGGCATTACCGGGTGATTTGCGAAGAGCTTCGACAGGGTCTTGAAGGACATGCATCATGATACGGTGTTTGAAAAGAACACTTGTTTTCCTGATACGATTCTATCAAGTTGCTCTATCACCGTTTTTTCCCCAAAGCTGCCGGTTCTATCCGACTTGTTCAGAGTACACTCTGGCGGCGATACGGAAATACGGGCCTTTCAAGGGAAGCCTCCTCGGTATCTGGCGCGTTGTACGATGCCACCCGTTTCATCCCGGCGGATATGATCCCCTTCACTAGCAGTATTATTTGGGAGGTTTTAAATGGACAAGAAGACGGTTCTTGCCATTTTTCTGGCAACACTTCTCGTTGCGGGATACCAGTATTTTTTTGTCAAGGAGGTGCCGCCTCCGGGCGAAGAGCAAACGGTTTCGCAAACGGATACCGGCGGCACTGACGCAACGCAGGAGCCGATCATTCGAGAGGGCGGGGAGGTCCTGGTTGATACGGAAACAGTGACTGCATCCTCGGACGAACAAGCAGTCGTTGTCGATGGCCCTCTGTATACGGCCGCTTTCAGCACACGGGGGGCATCCCTCAAATCGTTCCGATTAAAAGACTACCGGCAGGAATTGGAAAAGGACAGTGAATCGATCGAATTGGTTGCGTCCGAGAACGGGGCGCTCTATCCCCTGGGGTTTTCCTTCGACAATTCGAGCGTGACCCTTCCGCCGGACGTCACCTTCCAAGCTGAGCGTGACTCCGTCGAATTGAGCGGTACGGAGGCTCAAATACTCACCTTTTCCCGCGTCTTTCCCGACAAGATCGCCATCGAGAAGACCTTTACCTTTCATCCGGACAAGTATGGGTTCGATCTCGATGTCACCGTGCGCAATATTTCCCCGCATGCCTATAAACAGAAGGCGGTCTTAACCTGGAACCAGTATGCGAACCCCGACGTAAAATCGAGCCGCTACGATCATATCGGGCCGATCTGGTATGTGGGGGGTGGTACGGAGAAAGAAAATGTGGATGATATAGAGGGGCAGCTGACGGCCGGACCAGACGTGTCCTGGGTAGCCTTCGAAAGCAAGTACTTTCTCTCCGCCATGATCCCCGAGCAGCCGTCACTGACGAGGCTGGAAATAACAAAGGATAAACGGGATATCGTCTCTTCTCACCTGATCGGACCGAGCAATATCGTGCTTCCCGATCAGTCGACGCTGTTCCGCTATCGGATGTACCTGGGACCGAAAGATTACGAACTCCTCAAGGCGGAGAACGTGGAACTGGAGGAGTCCATCAATTTCGGTTCGTGGATGAAGTGGCTGGCCCTTCCCCTCTTGACGGCACTGAAGTTTATCCATGCATACGTGCCGAATTACGGGATGGCGATCATTATCCTGACGGTCATCATCAAAATCCTTTTCTGGCCTTTGGGAAACATGAGCTACCGGTCCATGAAGAATATGCAGAAGCTGCAGCCGCAAATGCAGAAGCTGCGTGAGAAGTACAAGAACGACAAGGCCCGTCTCAACCAGGAGGTCATGGCGCTCTATAAAGTACATAAGGTGAATCCCATGGGCGGCTGTTTCCCCATTCTCATTCAGCTTCCCGTCTTTATCGGACTGTATCGTGCCCTGATTTATTCCATTGAACTCCGTCATTCCCCATTCATTTTCTGGATTCAGGACCTGTCCGCCAAGGATCCCTACTACATCACGCCGATCGTCATGGGTGCGACGATGTTCCTGCAGCAAAGGATGACGCCGACGCCCGGCGGCAACGAGATGCAGGCGAAAATGATGATGTGGATGCCCGTCATTTTCACGTTTCTCTTCCTCAGTTTTCCGTCGGGACTCGTTATATACTGGCTGTTCAACAACATTTTGAGCATCGGGCAACAGTATTTCATCAACAAGCGCGCCGATTAGGCTGTTTATTGAGGTTGGATATATGAACAATGTTATAGAGTTTGAAGGTAAGACGATTGATGAAGCCATTGAGAAGGCATGTGATGAATTCGCTATGCCGCGCGAAAAATTGAATATAGAAATCGTCTCCGAGGAATCGAAGGGATTTCTGGGTCTTGGTTCAAAGAAGGCCGTGATACGGGCGAGAGCGCTCTCTTTCGGCGACGCATTTTCCAATCCCTTTGAAGAAGGGAGAACAACGGTCGAGAAGAAGGCGGAGGACGTTGAGCCTGAAAAGAGAATGGTCATGACGACGGACGATGCGGCACGGCAGGCCCGCGCCGGCGCAGCTCAGACGGTGTTGAGGGATATTCTACAGCGAATGGATTTTGATTTCCCCGTGACAATCGAATACAATGACGAATATACAATTCTCTCCATACAGGGCGATGGAAGCGGCATTCTCATCGGAAAGGGCGGACAGACCTTGGATGCTCTGCAGTATATCGTTAATAAGGCGGTCAGCCGCGAGTCGAACGAAGGCGAAAGGATCATTCTCGATACGGAGAATTATCGCGAAAAACGGCGGCAATCTCTCATCGCCCTGGCGGAAAAGCTCAGTGAAAAGGCAAAGCGCATGAGAAAGCCCGTCGTTGTCAATCCGATGAATGCCCATGATCGCCGCATTATCCACTTGGCGTTGCAGAATGACAGCGGTGTGACGACGAAGAGCCGCGGTGAGGGATTCCTCCGGAAGATCGTCATCGTCCCAACAAAGAAAACGCGACAGAAGGCACAATCCGCTCAGTGATTGAAAAAGATACCATAGCAGCCGTTGCAACGCCTCCCGGTATGGGAGGCATTGGTATCGTCAGAGTGAGTGGGCCGAAGGCTCTCGATATCGGGATTTCTCTATTTCGCCCCTCGCGGTCTGTTTCTCTCTATGAAAGTCATCGCCTCTACCATGGCCACGTTGTTGAGCGAGAGACGGACACTGTTGTGGACGAGGTGCTTTTCTCCGTCATGTACGGTCCCCACTCCTTCACCGGGGAGGATACCGTGGAGATCAACTGCCATGGAGGACCGCTGATTGTGTCAACGGTCCTCGATTCGTTTCTCGCAGCGGGGGCGCGTCCCGCTGAGCCCGGGGAATTCACCAAGAGGGCCTTCCTGAACGGGCGTCTCGATCTGTCACAGGCCGAGGCTATTGCCGATGTAATCACTGCCAAGACCCGTCAGGGTCTGGAATACGCCCGTTCCCAACTTGCCGGGGCGTTGTCCGAAACCGTCCATGATTTGCGGGCACAGCTTATCGATATGCTCGCCGAACTGGAGGCATCCATTGATTTTTCGCACGAGGATCTTGTCGGCGATATGCCCACGGGGGACGTGCAGATGAGGATGACCGCTGTGATTGACGATCTCACAGCGCTTCACGAGAGCTTCCGACAAGGGGCGCTCTTTCGTGAC
>JAFGGB010000162.1 GCA_016930775.1 Deltaproteobacteria bacterium | reverse complement strand
GATGGTTTCCAGGACACCCTCCTGGTTCATTCTCGCGGGGGACCCGGAATCCCACCGGACGCAGTGGGGATGAAAGTAAATCCAGTGAGCGCCGGCGGACTGGACCTGCCTCGCGATATTGGGAATTCCGGCGGCATTCCCGTTCGAGGTGAGTACGCTGACGCCGATCTCGAGGCGGCTCCCGGCCCGTTCGATCCGGGACCTGAGGGCCTGGATGGATCGGAGCGTCGGGTGGAGGTCCACGCAGGCGACATTCTGCCAATCGTAAAGGGAAATGCGGACCACTGTGGCATCATCGGTGAGAGCCTAGGCTACTTTTTCTTCTGCAAGGAACGATCCGTTCGTTACCACGGCGATTTCCTCGAAGCCGCTTCGACGGGCCTCTCGCAGGACATCCGGGAAGATCGGGGATATCGTCGGCTCCCCGCCGGTCAAGAGAAGGCCTTTCGTCCTGCCGCCGATGAGGGAGAAAAGATGCCGGATAAAGGCCATGTCAAGGTTCCTGGAAAAGGGGCCGCTGGCGCTCGGACACCCGGGACACTCCCGGTTGCAGGCGGTCGTGATGTCGAGCTCCAGCGTCACCGGATAGACAGGCTCGCCCCGGAGATAGGCCTCCAGCTTTTCCTTATGGCGCGCAACTTTCCAGGGTGACGACAACTCATTCATCTCGACAGAAAACTCTCGCATATCAGGTCTTTCAATACGCTATTTTTTATTAGGCATTTCTTTTTCGCGGAGGAAGCATAGGACAAGACGGTCTTGTATGCAATGGAAAATGACCTCAAAATGGGAGATGACGGGCGGCAATTGCGGAATGGACATGTCAAGACGGCCCTTGTCTTGAAAAATCGCGATTCTTAGTAATTTTTTTTCCTGTCACGAAGACCGTTGCGGGCATATATCGGACAAACCCCTCCTTTGCGCCGCACGTTAGCTTCCCTGATTTTTTGAATTTTCGCGACGTTATATGAACGGTGAACGTGAACTCTCTAGTGTCGCTATTTAACGATCAGACTATTCTTTACGGATTTGACCCCTTTGACGTTCCTGGCAATTTCACCCGCTTTATCGACGGCTTGTTGAGAATTAACGAAGCCGCTCATTTGAACGTTGCCCTTGTAAGTCTCGACACTGATCTGGAATGACTTGAGAAAATCATCAGTGCCTAGGAGGGACTTTACCTTCGACGTGATGACCGAATCGTCAATGTATTCGCCTGTACTTTCCCGTTTGGATGTTGATGCACAGGCAGCAAGGGCGGCAATCAGCATAAGAAGCACTAAACAGTGGATAACGATGGTTGTTCTCTGTTTCATTACAGTTACACCTCTTTCTAAGTTTGGTTGTGAAACGTTTCATTACGAGATCTTTTCTACCGAAGGCATCCTGTCCTAAAACTGTTTATAGAAACTTATAGGTCGAGGCGCCCCTTTTGCGAAGATGTTTTGTAAAAAGCAATGTATCATTACGTCTCATCTATTCATCTATCTCTGCCGGACGGTGTAAAACATTATTTCATTGGGTTCTCTGAGAAGGTTCATCGCCCCCCGGAGCACCTTAAAATGCTCTGACTTCAGGTGGGTTTTAAGGTTCTCCTGGGTATCCCATTCTTCAAGAAGAAAGAGTCGATTTTCATCCTTGACATTCTGGCAGAAATCGCAGCGGATGCATCCCTTCTCCATATTTATGGAACCGGCCAGTAAAGCAATCGTCTGTGACAACTCCATGCGCTTTTCAGAAAGAACCTTCATTCGTATGATTACGAGGATCATGAAAATGAAGAAGCAAGTAGTCTGCCAATAGCCAAAGAAAAAAGCAGTTTTGATTCATCCTTTAATAACGGCTGGTTAAATCATCAGGAGAGAGCTGTAGAGAAACATAAAAGGTTTCGTGCGGCCTCAATATGTGGTGGAACCTCAGTATATTGAGGGATGCTTTGAAGGGAGGCGGACAGACTGATCTGGATCTTTAGTCTCCGGCTGGACTATCCCGAGTTTATGCATTCCCAGACACTGACCGAGCAAGAGGTGCAACAACTGCAAGATTTACATGATTAGGGACGCTTGCACTTGTGAAATGGCTCTTCATATCCAATGCCGTTTTCATGAGGAGGTTTACCGGAAATATCTTCCTCTCCTTTGAGCGGAGCAGGTTCTCGAGAATTGTTCGTCCAACGGCGCCTCTTTTCTCGGTTGCGCCGATGAGGGCTATTGTTGCAGGATTAAAAATCTTTTGTATGTGGCTCTCTCCGTTTTTTAACTCAGCTAACTTGATCTTGGCTGCATCTTGCTTGTCCTGTAAGGCTTCGAACATTTTGCGATGCGCAATCTTCGCCATGGCCTTGGTTTTATCCATTCGGATTCGTGATGCATCGTGCAATCTGCATCCCTGCATGCTGGCCGGACTGGGTGATTGTCATAGCGGGACTGTGCGCGAACCGGGCATTCTCACCTCGACTGAGTGTTCCTGGCGGTCGTCAATAAGGGGAATCGCCTTGTCGTGTCGCTCGACTCCGTCGACGGTCACAATAGTCCCGTCGTTGTCTTCGCGATTCTGCAGGACGACGATGTGGTAGACCGTTCCCCGATAGCGGTAGTGAATCTTGAACTCATCCCAAGCGGCAGGGAGGCACGGCGTAAAACGCAGCATGTCCGCTTCAAGCCTGAGTCCTAGGAGTGATTCCACGATCAGCCGGTACATCCAGGCGGCTGAACCCGTGTACCATGTCCAACCGCCGCGACCGGTATGCGGTGGCGCCGCATAAACATCGGCCGCAACGACATAGGGTTCCACTTTGTAGATGGCAGTCTCCTCGGTCGATCGTGCATGATTCACCGGGTTGATCATGGTAAAGAGTTCCCACGCACGCCGGTTGTCCCCCAGGCGAGCGAAGGCCATCGCCGCCCAGATGGCCGCATGTGTGTACTGCCCGCCGTTTTCTCTCACGCCGGGGACGTACCCTTTGATGTAGCCGGGATTCAACGGAGATTTGTCAAAGGGCGGATCAAGAAGTTGGATCAATCCTTGCTCACGGCGAATCAGGAGCTTATCCATCGCTTCCATGGCCATGCGCGAACGCTCATGATTTCCAGCGCCTGAAAGAACAGACCAGCTCTGCGGAATCGAATCGATTTGGCATTCGGGGTTAACGGACGATCCAAGCGGAGAGCCGTCATCGAAGAAAGCGCGGCGATACCACTCGCCATCCCAACCATGTTCCTCGAGATTCCGGCTCAAGTTAGCCGCCTCCCTATGACAGCGTTCGACAAAGGGTATGTCGCCGCGGATGTTTGCCACCTCAATGAAGCGTATAAGCACTTCATATAGAAAAAATCCTAACCACACGCTTTCGCCTTTGCCGTGTTCGCCCACCAGGTTCATTCCGTCATTCCAGTCACCGGAGCCGATGAGCGGCAGGCCGTGTTCGCCGAATTTGAAACTCTTCAGGATGGCTCGGATACAGTGTTCGTAAAGACTCGCCGCCTCTTCGGAGCGTGCGGGCAGATCGTAATAAGAGTCTTCATCTGCGCTTAACGGGCGGCCTTGGAGGAAGGGGATGGACTCATCCAACACGCCAGAGTCCCCTGTGGCGAGGACATAGCGGCTCGTCGTAAGCGGCAGCCAGAGGTAATCGTCCGAACAGTGAGAACGCACACCCCGACCCGTTGGAGGATGCCACCAGTGCTGAACATCTCCCTCTGCAAATTGACGGGTCGCGCACAGGAGCAGGTGCTCGCGTACAAGATGTTGTTTCGTGTGGATGAGAGCCGTCACGTCCTGCAACTGATCGCGGAAACCGAAGGCGCCCCCCGACTGGTAGGTTGCGCTTCGCGCCCAAAGGCGGCACGCAAGAGTTTGATAGAGCAGCCAGCCGTTGGCCAGTACGTTGATGGACGGGTCGGGTGTTTCCACATGTATCGCGCCCAGCGTGTGCGTCCAGTACTGCCACACCGCATCGAGGGCGTCGGCCGCAGCGGTTGATCCTCGAAAGCGATTGACGAGATTTTCGGCGTCATCAGCAGCGCACCCGACGCCGAGCCTGAAG
>JAFGGB010000161.1 GCA_016930775.1 Deltaproteobacteria bacterium | reverse complement strand
TTGAGCACTCTTTCGGCCGACGCTGCATCAGAAATCCCGCCGCCAACGGTAAAGGGCACGGTCGTGACCTCGGCTACTCCTTTTACCACTTCGATCATGGTGGCTCTGCCTTCTACGGTGGCCGTGATATCCAGCAGCGCCAGTTCGTCCGCGCCGGACTCGCAATAGGCCCGTGCGCATTCCACTGGATCGCCTGCATCCCGGATATCCACGAAATGGACGCCCTTGACGACTCGCCCGTTCTTCATGTCCAGGCAGGGCATAATCCTGATTTGTTTATTCATTGCCTGTCGCCTCCGTGCCGTTTTTTTGATCTTTCTTCATGCCTCAGCTTGATCGTCCGAAGGTTCTCAGCCATTCGAAAAGCATCACCGCAAGGTAGGCGACGCCGGCGATGACGATTGTCGTGGCGCCGGAGGGCAGGTTGGGACCGTAGCTGACAACGATGCCCGAGAGGGTGAAAAGGGCCGTGCACACTGTCGCCAGGATCATCATGTGAGAGAGGCGCTTCACGAAATGGCCCGCCACGGCCGCCGGGAGCGTAAGAAGGGCGATGACCATGACAATGCCCACGACAGTTACGAGAAGTACAACCGTGAGGGCCGTCATCGCCAGGAGGAGCAGGTAGTATCTTTCCACGGGAACGCCGCGGATGCGAGCAAACTCCTCGTCGAAACAGACGGCAAGGAACCGGTTGTAAAAGAGAATCGTCACGGCCACGATGAACCCGTCGAGGAGCGCTATAAGCCACAGGTCGTCCCGGGAAACGATAAGAATGTTCCCGAAGAGATAGCTCATGAGGTCAACGTTGTATCCCGGCGTCTTGAAGATGAAGAGGATTCCCACGGCCATGCCAACGGCCCAGACGGCGCCGATGATCGTGTCTTCCCTCTGATGGGCCGCAAGACTCACCGTGCCGATGACGGCGGCAGCCAGAAGCGCGGCGATCACCGCCCCGTAGAGGGGATGGAACCACTGCCAACCGTACGTAACCTGGCAGTAACGCGCGGCGCCGAGTCCCGCCAGAACGGTGTGGGCGATTCCGCCCGCGATATAGGTGATGCGCCGGGCAACGACAAAGCTGCCGATGACGCCGCAGGCGACGCTTGCCAGGAGGCCCGTCGCCAGGGCGAATTGCAGAAATGTCTGAGTTTTTATATCGGCGAAAAATTCAGACATTGCACATCCTCGTCATAAGGTTGCCGTCATGGCGCACCATCTTGACATCGGCGCCGTACAGCTCGTTGATCATCTCGCCGGAAATGCTGCTGGTGGGATGGATAAAAACCTTTTGGTTCACGCAGGCCACTCTCCCGACGTACTTGGAAACGAACCCCAGGTCGTGAGTCACCAGAACGATGGTCATCCGGCTGTTCAGTTCTTTCAACAGTTCGAAAAATTCAGTCTCCACGGCCACATCGATATTCGACGTGGGCTCGTCCAGGAGCAGCAATTCCGGCCCCGACACGAGGGCTCTCGCTATGAGCACCCGCTGGCGCTGTCCTCCCGAAAGATCGGAAAAAGCGCGGTTGCGGAAATCCTGCATCTCGACCCGGCGAAGAGCTTCTTCGGCTGCCCTGCGATCCTCTCCTCCGAAAATCCCCCAGGAGCCGGTTCCGCCCAGGCGCCCCATGAGAACCACATCGTTGACCGTAACGGGAAATTGAAGGTCAAGCGACGCCGTCTGGGGCATGTACCCTATGCGGGACCGGGCCATGACGGGCGACTCTCCGAAAACGGCGATCGAGCCGGACGAAGGCTTCAGGAGCGCGAGGATCAGCTTCAGCAGGGTCGTCTTCCCTCCCGCGTTGGGCCCGACGATGGAAAGAAAATCCCCCCGCTCCACGGCGAAGGTCACGTCCCTCAGAACAGGGGTTCCGTTGTAGGAGAAGTTCACGTCGCTCATCTCGACAACTTTTTCTTTCGCTTCCCCGGTCGCGATGAATTCCTCTCTCATCGGAATTACGCCGTCTCTGCCGGTCGGTTCCTCAATCATCGGGCCAGCCCTTCCCGTATTCTCCGGGCCGTTTCCCTGAGGCTCCCCAGGTAATCCCGCGGCAGGGGATCGATGGGAACGACGGCGCCGCCGATGGCCCGGGCCAGCGTCTCGGCGTTTCTGCTGGAAAACTGGGGCTGAACAAAAATAATCTTAACTTCTTCCTTCTTCGCCCGTTCCATGAACCGGGCGAGCATCCTGGGAGCGGGTTCCTTACCCTCCTGCTCGACGGCTTCCTGAAGGAGACCATAGGATTCGCAGAAATACCCGAAGGAAGGATGATAGACATAAACCTTCTTGTTGCTCAGTGGCGCCAGGATGTCGCCGATCTCCCTGTCGAGGCGGTCAAGATCGGCGAGAAATAATTGGAGGTTTCTGACGAACATCGAGGCCCTCGCCGGATCGGCAGCCGCCAGCGCCTGGCAGATAGTCACCGCCTGGATTTTAACCCGCTTCGGATCGAGCCAGATATGGGGATCTACGTTTTCTTCTTCTCCGGCCCGATAGTCGCCTGCCCGATGCCGATGATTCCGATCGTCCACGGCGAGGAGAAGAACGCCGCTTCGAGTGTCCACGATCTTCAAATTCGGAAGGGTCGACACAATGCGTTTGACTATTGTCTCTTCGAGGGGAAGGCCTATTGTGAAAAATAGACGGGCCTTGCCGAGGCTTGCCATCTGTCTCGGCGCAAGTTCATATGTATGGGGGGATTGACCGGGCCCTACCAGGACCTCTACCGATACGGCGTCGCCGCCTATTCTTTCGACAAACGAAGCCTGTGGAAGAATAGCGACAAAGACCCCCAGGGGCGCCTCTCCGGCGGCAGGCGCCGCCGCGACGCCTGCCAGACAGAAACATAGGACGATTGCGAAAATTCCCGGCGCACTCAATCGATTCATAGCGGTTCTTCCTTCCTCTTTGTTTTGTTCCGCCTGCAGTCGTTGCAAAGTCCCGTGATGCTCACGGACAGGGCGTCGGCTTCATGCCGGCATGAGGGATAAAGGTTCTGACATATCTCCTCTCCCAGGGGACCGAGGCACGTCATGGCCCTGCAATAGCGGCAGTAAAAATGGGCGTGGAGAGGATTGTGACTGCAGGCCATTTCATAATAATTCATGCCGTCGACCGTGGGAATCCCCCGAACGATTCCCGCCTCTTCGAGCGATGCGAGAACCCTGTAAACAGTAACCTTGTTGACCCTCTCAGCGACATCCAGGTCTTCGTATATTTCCGCCGCGGTAATCGGCCGGTCCGCCCTTATGACGGCGCGCAGCACCACGATCCTTTGGATCGTTTTCTGAAGACCCGCTTTTTCGAGGCTCTCCAGCGGGTCGCAATGATTTTGGCCGGTAGTCATGGCGAAAATATACCCGATTTGCAACTCAGTTGCAAGTATCGGCCCTCCTTCCGGGATGATCGTTGAAGAGAAGAAGGAAATCGAGTATGAAGAGATGCTATCTTCAACGGCAAGGAGGCGCCATGCGGCCATCAGAGGGATTCGAACTGCTGCGGGAACAAAGAATCGAGGAACTGAAGACGGAAGCCCGTCTGTACCGGCATAGGGGCACGGGCGCGGAAATACTCTCGCTCATAAACGAGGACGAAAACAAGGTTTTCGGCATAACCTTCCGCACGCCGCCGCCCGATTCCAGCGGCGTCGCACATATTCTCGAACACTCCGTCCTCTGCGGATCGCGGAAATATCCCGTCAAAGAGCCCTTCGTGGAGATCCTCAAGGGATCTCTTCAGACTTTTTTGAACGCCTTCACCTATCCCGACAAGACCTGCTACCCCGTGGCAAGTCAGAATCTCCAGGACTTCTACAACCTGATAGACGTTTACCTCGATGCCGTCTTTTACCCCAGAATCACCGGCCATATCTTCGAACAGGAAGGATGGCACTACGAACTGGACGATCCCGGCGAGGCTCTGCGATACAAGGGAGTCGTCTTCAACGAGATGAAGGGCGCTTACTCGTCGCCGGACCGTCTTTTGGCCGAACATTCGCAGCACTCGATTTTTCCTGACAGCCCCTACGGCCTCGATTCAGGCGGCGATCCGTCGGTCATTCCATCGCTTGCCTATGAGGATTTCATGGCCTTTCACCGGACCTATTACCACCCGTCCAACGCCCGCATCTTCTTCTACGGCGATGACGAACCGGACGAGCGGCTTCGGCTGATCGGAGCATACCTCGACGAATTCCACCGGATATCCATCGATTCGTTTATCCCGCTCCAACCGGTTTTTGCGCAGCCCCGCCGCCTCCTGCGCACT
>JAFGGB010000160.1 GCA_016930775.1 Deltaproteobacteria bacterium | reverse complement strand
ACATCAACTCCCCGATGGCCGCCAGGGTCTATGCATCGCGCGATGCGCCCGATGCGCGGCATCTCCAGGAACAATTGACGACCGTGCGAAGCGTCATTGAAAAACGGACCATGATCCCCGGACTGAAACACCTCATGGCTGCCGCCACCGGCAGAAGGGATTGGCTGAACATGCGCCCTCCCAACGTGCCTCTCGATGCTGCGGAAGCGACTAACCTGGAGAACGAATTGAACGCCCTGGGTTTTGACCTTGTCCACTGCCGGACTTTCTTTCAATAAGGCACAAGCGTCGAACCTCAGGCGAACGCAAGGAGTCGTCGGATAAAGGAGATTTTTGGCCGGCATTGTGGACAATCGCCTTGACAGATCTTCCCGGGAACGATATCAATCCTTCCTGCTCGACCCGTAACGAGTCGCAATACGAGGGAACACTGCATGAGTGAAGCGATGCCGGCGGCGTCCGCCGAGAGGAGTCTTATAACCTTCGACAATGCAACCCTCCGATTGAGAGACCGGTGGCTCCTGAAGGACACGAACTGGACAATAGGCCAAGGTGAATCCTGGGCGGTTATCGGTCCCAACGGCGCCGGCAAGTCAACGCTGCTGAAAGCGATAATCGGCGATGTGCCGGCCGTGAAGGGAAGGATCATTCGCCACGTTCCCGAAGCAATGCCCCAGTTCATCGGCGCCGTATCTGCCGAGATGATCCGGAGAATTATCGACCGTACGGAAGGCCCCGCCGGTTCACGTCACTTCACAAGCGGCGATGAAATCGTCCTTACCGTCCGCGATTATATCGACGGAAACGGCGCGACGGGTTCCCTGCCGCTGAAAATTCCTTCATCTCCTATAGATCTGTTGAACGTCGGCGGACTTCTCGACAGGGAACTTCGGTTCCTTTCATCGGGAGAATTTCGAAAGGCGGCGATCGCCCGCGCACTTGCGAAGAATCCCCGGCTCCTGGTCCTCGACGAACCCTTCGACGGAGTCGACGGGACCTCGGCAGCAATGATCCGGCGCATGCTGAACGATCTTATCGGCCACGGAATTCAAATTATCCTCGTTACCCATCGGCCCGAGGATCTTCCACCATTGATTTCTCATGTTCTTGCCCTCAAGGACTGCCGGATCTTCGCCAAGGGACGAAAGGACGACCTCATCGCCGATCCCCAATTTCATGCCGCACTGTATGAATCGCCGAAAACAGCGGCCCATCCTGCCCGATCGCGATCCGGCAAATGCACAGCCGGCGACGACTCGCCGGCCTTTCTGGTCGCCATGAAAAACGCCACAGTCCGATACGGCGAGATCGTCGTGCTCAATGACCTTGCCTGGACGATGAAGAGGGGCGAACATTGGGCTATAGTGGGTCCCAACGGTTCAGGAAAATCGATCCTTCTTAGCCTCATAAACGGGGACAATCCCCAGGCCTACGCTAACAACATCGTTCTGTTCGGACGCCAGAGGGGCGCCGGCGAGAGCCTGTGGGATATAAAGAGATATATCGGATGTGTCTCTTCGGAATTGCAACTGCGATATCCGGGAAGAACACCGCTGGAAGAGGTCGTTCTCTCGGGATATTTTGATTCCCTCGGACTGTTCCGTCGACCGACGGCGGAACAGCGGCAGCAGGCGCACCAATGGCTGAACTTTATTGGACTTGCCAGCAAGGCTCGCGTTCCCTTCGGGCATCTCTCATCGGGGCAGCAACGGCTCATCCTCATCGCCCGGGCTGCCGCCAAATCTCCGGCGCTGCTCACGCTCGACGAACCCCTCCAGGGCCTGGACCGACATAATCGAACACAGATTCTTTCCGCCATTGACGCCATCGCCGCAGATGGAGACACCTCGATCCTCTATGTAGGCCACCGACAGAACGATATGCCTTCTTGCATAACGCGGATTCTCCGTCTTCCCGAAGGTCAGTGCGAATACTGCACCCGCCCTGACGCCTCCCGGCAAAAAACAGCCGATGAACGCCATTCCTTCTGAGGGGCCGTTGCCAGACCCCTGTATTGCGGTAAACTGGAGCAAGCGATCACGGCCGGCGCCCGTCAGCAAATTGAATGTTTCCCTTAATTGCGCATCCGTCGCGGCGATGATTGCGATTGTCATTATTCTAAATTGTCATCGGCGGCAATGTTCAAGCCGATTCCCAGACTGTCCCTGGTTTTCTCCGAAAGAACATCGCCGTAATACTTGACCATGCAGTTCGGGCAGAGTCCATGTGTAAAACGGGCGTCGGTGTGCTTTTCGACGAATACTTCCACCTGCTGCCAATATCCCTGGTCGTCCCGTATCTTCTTGCAGGCAGCGCAGATCGGCAGCAGGCCGCGCATCACGTTGACCTGATCGAGGGCCTTCTGCAGCTCGCTGGTTCTCTCCAGCACCCGTTGCTCCAAGCCGTCTTTTGCGCAGCTCAGATCTTTCATCGCCGCGTCAATGTCTCTCCGCGCTCTGTCCAGTTCCTCGGCCATGGTGTTGAAAGCCCCGATGAGCGCCTGAAACTCATCGTAGGTGCGCATATTGATCCGGGCGTCGAAACGCCCCAGAGCAATCTGTTGGAAACGATCGGTGAGTTCTTCGATACGACGGGAGAGTCCTTTCGAGATCCAGAGGGCGAAAAAAAGCGCCAGGAGCAACGAGGCCAGGAGCGAAATCACTCCCGTCAAGCGGAGTTCGGCAAGCTTGTTGTCCACCTCGTCGGCCCGCATATCTATTCCCACGAGATACTTGCCTTCGCCTCCGGCAAGCGGCGCATAGCCAGAGAGAAAGACGCCCCACTCGTCTCGATAGAGCTTGTCGTCCACCGAAGGCGAGTGGAAACCCGTCAGCATCGACGCCGGCACATCGGTGTATTCCCGCCCCGGAGGCGCCTGTTTTTCCGTCTCGTCGGAATCGAGGACGAAAGACAAACCGTCGGCTTCCTTGCGCATAACATAGAGAAAGGCAATATCGGGATTGAGACGACGCATCTGACGGAGCTTTCGAATGTTCTTCTCGTATGATTTCTTCACCATGTCATCGGGCGTGCGGATGTCCTCCAACTCACGGACGTCTATGGCGCTGCTCAATAGGGCGGCGCTGTTCTGGAGGCGCGAACGCAGGCTGTTCATCAGGTTGTCCATGGCTCTGATGTAGAAATAAGTCCCCACGCTACCCGACACCAGAATAACGGCAACCAGATGACTTAAGAATAATTTAGATCCATAACGTAGACGAATCCGTGGACGCGACATGACACAATCCTCCTGACAAAATCGCTGGCCTGACCGGTCCTTGTTCATTACCACCGACTGTTTCCAAGAACCGAACATCCGAAAGCGACGGCGCGGCAACTCGAATGCACCGGGAAAAAACAATCCTTTTCTCTAGACCGCTATAATAGAATCTCGCGAGCAAGATTATATCATAGCGCCATCCGATTCAAGAATATTTAAGGTCCTGTTGATCAATAAGAAATAATCCAGGATAAAGGCCGAAAAGAACGGTTTCGTCATAAAATGTTCTCAGACTCTCGCCATACTGTCAACCTCTTCATTCGGCAATCATGTCATTCCTGATCGCAACTGCGACGGGTCATCCCTGCGGCGCAAGAGATGCTGCGGTCGAAAAGGCCCGCATCCGCCGGTCCAGGCGTTCGGCTTGCAGGCAGAAGGTTTCCAGCTTGGCCTGGATGAGTTGGGGAAAGGGAGAGCCGTCGCTTTCGATCGCCAGGAAAGGAAGATCCTCCATGCCCTCAAGGAGAGCCCCGAGATGGCCGGTTTTTTTCATAGAACCTAGCTTATCCTCGCGATTCATGGTCTCGCTCAAAATAGCTTCCGATATGCGGTTGGGCATGCAGCCGAACGGTCCGATGGCGATGACGCCGCAGACATGTGAAACGATTTCCGTGAGCGAGCTTCCCACCGTCAGAATGGCCTCGCCGACAAGGTGCGGTGAAATGTAAGGGGAGGCAGCGGAAATGATGCCGTTGATATCGACCCGGTGGGGATGGACCAGCCCGGAGAGGGCGGCGATGTTTTTGATCCGTGCTTCATCGCGGGCTTTTACGGATTTTTTGATCCGAAAGGGTATGATTTCCCAAGCGGACAGGGTCATGGCGGATAAGCCCTTTTCTTTCAGGTAATCGCAATAGAAGAACCATTCGGCCATGGGGGCGCATATTGTGGCGAATCCCCTTTCCGCCAGGCATTCGGTCAGAAACTGGCGAGACAGGGCATCGCGCCGGACAAAAATCTCACCGGCCAGACTGATGAGAGGCGTTTCGTTGAGCGACCTGGTCAGGGGGATTCGGCGGAAACGCCGTGAGGCGCTTTCCAACTGCTTTGCGACAGCGGAAAGATGCTCTCGTTCCAGCGCAAACAGCACCGCTTCCCATTCTTCCCGGAAAAGACCAAGGGCCGCATGTTTATCCCGGGCATTGGCCAACAGCATTGCCCGCATATCCTCGAATACGTCCGACAAAACTACTGCCCACCAAGCTTTACGTTCTATTCCATTCTCCAGTCCGGCATAGGAGTTTTCCGACGTCAGGGAAAACAAGGCGACATCGGGGATCTTGTTTTTTTTGATAAGATCTTCCATGAAAACGGCATATTGGCCGAAACGGCATGGACCCGAGGTGGTCGGCATGAAGTAGACAAGGACTTCTCCGGCAGGTCGATGATTTTGCACATAGTTCAACAGCGTCCCGGTGGTGAGGATGAGCGGCAGGCATTCCTTGCAGGAGGTGTTGGCGCGTCCGATCTTCAGGATAGCTTCATCGGCCGGCGGATGCACAACGGCCTGAACGCCCATTCCGCGGAAGATGACCGCCAGGGCTTCGGAAGCCAGTTGACCCATGGACGGAATGAGGAGCTTCACCCGAGGATCCGTGAAGTCGAGTGTTTTGCCCGACGATGTCGCCACATTCAATCGTCTGTTGCGAATCACGGTGCATGCCGGCTGGAACGAACGGGCTACGGCCGGGATCCGCTTCCGCCTGTCAATCTGCCGGTAAGCGCGAACAATATCCAAGAAAGCCTCGATGCGGGTTTCCACGCCGACATCGGCCGTATGACTGTCGAGTTCCAGGGTAAGGGAAGGCTTTTGGCCCATGATCTCGCGGAAGTATCCCAGCAGGAAGGAATCCGGCCCGCAGGAGAAATTGG
The DNA here is from genome assembly GCA_016930775.1 of Deltaproteobacteria bacterium. GTDB lineage: Bacteria > Desulfobacterota > Syntrophia > Syntrophales > UBA2210 > JAFGGB01. The sequence goes on along the minus strand of JAFGGB010000160.1, from coordinate 2,406 downwards.
TGATGTAGACGCCGAACAACTGGGGATGATTCCGGACAAATTGTGCAGCTTTCAGCACAAGCTGCCCCGTGCCCCAATACATATTCGGCTTAGCCTCCTGGTCATCCAGAGGGAGAAAGTCGAGCGGAATCGCCGCCACCCCGCGGGAGGCCAGCTTATGGGGAATGCCCATATTCCCCTGGCCGGCAAAGGCGTTATAGGATCTGCCGAAGAGAACCACCGCATTTTTTTGCCGATCGGCTGCAAGATCTTGCAACGTCTTCAGCCCCATCCGATGCGCTCGATTAAAGAATGCCTCTTGAGAAGCCATGCCTTGTTTAAAGGCGGCCTTGGCTTCTGCCCGGGAACGGCCCATAATAACGGCCTGGTCGATGAAAGGTTTTTCAGCGGCGGCCAAGCCGCCGCTGAAATCCAAAAGGGGGCTCAAGATGCGGACGCCGCATTTTTTCAACTGCTTAACTTCCTGGCGAAAAGCAGCCTTCAGGTAGAAGGGTTCCCCCTGCACCAGCGGGCAAACCTTTGAACCAGCAGCGCCATTCTGGGAGGGCATGGCCTTGAAGTGGGGCAAAAATATGAAATCCAGATCGCGATTTCGGCTGATCAGGTCATAAAAAAAACCGTGGGCCTGTTCGACGGGATGGCAGAAGGCGGCATTTCGCCGGTCGATGCCCACCTGAGAGGCATCGCCGGAGAGAATGGGCAGGTAGCCCAGAGCCTTAAAAAATGCTGAGTATAAGGGATAATAGGTGTTCACCAAGAGACTCTTGTTGATGCCTACCGTACCCAGGAAGGGGGACGGGTTTTCCGGACCGCCGGCCTCTTCTAGAAAAACCAGTCTTTCCCGAGCCGTGACCAGATTGAGATTATCCACGGCATAGCGAATCTTGCGCCGGATGTTGCTGTAGCGGTTGCAGGCGCCGCCGAAGGGATGCTTTTCCCCTTTGATTTCGATAATCGCGATATCGCAACGCCGGTCGCATTTCTCAGGACCGCCCTTACACACGAACTGTTTGCAATAGACCGCTTCGCGCCGGCTGAGTTCCTCCAAATCATAATTTTGCGGCGCCATGAGTCCGTCTTCAAGCCTTTTCTTGACTTCAAGCGCCACGCCGAAGGCGCCCATCAATCCGGGTTCGGGCGGCACCACTATGGCCTTTCCGGTCAATGCGGCCATGGCAAGGGGAACTGCCCGGTTGTAACAGACTCCGCCCTGCATGAAGATCTTTGCGCCCGCCGGCCGATTCCCCTTCACCCGGTTGTTGTAGTTCATACATATGGAGTAGACCAGTCCGGCGGTGATGTCCGGAAGGCTTATCCCTTCATGTATGGCGTTCTTGATGTCCGAAGCGATGAATGCCGCACACTGGTCGTTGAAATTCGGCGGGCGCCGGCCGGTCAGGGCGATGGAAGCGATTTTCTCCATGGATATCCCCAGGGTTTCCTGGGCCGATTCCTCCAGGAATGAGCCGGTGCCGGCGGAGCAGGCTTCATTCATTGCATAATCTGCCGGAACGCCATTGACGATATAGGTGTACTTCGCATCCTGGCCGCCGATCTCAAAGATCGTGTCCACCCCCGAATCGAAATGAACGGCCGCCGTTGCGTGGGCGGTAATTTCATTCACGACGCCTTCGGTCAGGGCGTGCAGACCGGCGATCTGTCGGCCGGAACCGCAGACTCCCAAGCCGTCGATGGTTATTTCCCGTGGCTCGACGTGAGAGCGAATCTGCCGATGGATGCTGAGGTAGCACCGCTGAGAAGCCCCGACTGGGTCGCCGTTGGTTCTCAGGTATTCCGAAGCCAGAATGGCTGAATCGCTTTGCCGGACAAGGACAGCTTTGGTTGTCGTGGACCCTACGTCAAGACCGAGGACACAGCTATCGCCGGGCTCGATTCGACCAGGGGGCATGACCCGGAACTCCACCAGATGCTCGGAATCGCTGAGGGGCGGCAGGGAGGAAAATGACCGGACGCCGGGTTTGAAGAGATTGTCGATCCCTGGAAACGGCAGGGTTTCGTGTTCCAGCGCCCAGAGGGCGGCGCCTGCAGCTTCGAAATACGGCGCCTCCCGGGGTACGATGAGTCCAGGAATCTCTTTTTCCAGGTAGGCGATCATCATACGGTTGCGGGTTGCGCCGCCGGTGATCATGACGTTGCGGCGCTCAACTTTCTTGAGGAGCTCCATGACCTTGCCGGCCATCATCTTGCAAAGTCCTGCCGTTACCATCGATTTGGGCACGCCCTTGTTGGTGGCATGAGTGCAATCGGATTTGCAGAATACCGAGCAGCGGCCGGAAACATGGTACGGCGTTTCGCGGGCCGACCATTCGGCGGCTTCCTCCAGAGAGACGTTCATGCGGCGCAGTTGCTGCAGAAAGAACTCGCCGGCGCCGGAGGCGCATTTGT
>JAFGGB010000159.1 GCA_016930775.1 Deltaproteobacteria bacterium | reverse complement strand
TCCGCCCGCCGCTTGGTTGCAGGGAGCTTGTGGCGGTTTCGGAAGATGAAACCGATTGCATAAAGAAAGAGGTGTTAACCCGCCGCTCGGGGATAACACCTCTTTGTCGTATCGCTATAGTAAGGACTGTACTGTGGATGTCGCTTCCGCCGCGCGAGCCGCTACGACGCGTAGACGCTGACCTTCTTCCTTGTCTTGTCTTTTCGTTCGTAACGGACGACGCCGTCTATCTTGGCATAAATTGTATAATCCTTGCCCAGACCTACATTTATTCCGGGGTGTATCTTCGTGCCCAACTGGCGGACCAAGATGGAGCCGGCATTGACTTGCTCGCCGCCGTACACCTTGACCCCTCGTCGCTGCCCCTGGCTGTCGCGTCCGTTGCGGCTGCTTCCCTGGCCTTTCTTATGAGCCATGATCTTTTCCCCTTAAGCTGAGATTTCCGTTATCTTCAAACTGGTGAGCTGCTGGCGGTGGCCGGTCTTCTTGCGGAAGCCCTTCCGCCGTTTCTTTTTAAAAATGGTGATTTTGGGACCCTTGATCTGGGTGAGAATCGTTCCTACGACCTTGGCCCCTTCGACGATCGGCGCTCCAACTTTCACATGATCGTCCTGAGAGATCAGCAATATCTCATCAAGAGAAACCGCATCGCCTTTGGCGCCTTCAAGTTTCTCAACGTTCACGATATCGCCTTCAGCTACCTTGTACTGTTTTCCGCCTGTTTTAATGACAGCGTACATAATATATTTCCTTCGTCAGAAATTAGGACACGCCATTATAAGGATTCTGAGCCTTTTGTCAATCAGTTTCTCGTTGTGGCCGGTGAAAAATAAAAATCTAATGAAAGCCAATGTGTTATCTGTAATTCTCGTTGTTGACAGTATGATTCTTCTTTCTCTATAGTACATCAATAAGGAGTTGCCGGCCTTGTTTAGCGACCCCGGTAGAACCGGCGATTCGATCCCAGCCTTTATCTCGAAAGGAACGAGTCTATGAAAAAGGTGACATTAATCCTGGTTGTCTGTCTGGGCCTTGCCGCTTACGGAGCTCTGAACTATCATATCGTCGTCCTCGACGGGGGAGTGAAACTGCTCAAGAAGGTTCACCTGTCCCTCGACCGAACCGTTGTGGATGCACGGGGACCCAAGAAAGCGAAGCTTCTCGTCGATCCTGTTCTTCTGAAGGCTGGAATCAGGGATCTCGTTACGGAGCAGAGTTTCACTATCAAGACGAAATAAACAGATGGTTCGCAAGAGCCGCTAATCCGAACGGCTGGGCAGATCTGGCGGTTTCCTGAAAACTAACGGTCTGCCCGGTTCGGGACACAGTGACCGGCAATAAAGTTGTCGGATGTGCCGGTCTGATGCCCCACCGCCCAGTGGTACCCCGGGCGGCAACGCTGGGGACCGCAGGAAGCGATTGCAAACACCATTGAGATGACAACCACAAGCCAGGTTAGCTTCTTTATATATTCTCTCATGGCAACCTCTCCTGGTAATCCTACTGCATTTTCTTATCACGAGGAGTGCAGCCTGTCAAAAAACTCTTGTCCGGATGTCGGACGAGGTCATTAAGCGGCCTCTGAACAGAGACAACGGGGGTGTCGGCAATCCCGCTCAAGCCCATACCGCGGCTCCGGAGCAACAGGGACAGATCTGTTTGTCGGAAGAGGGCCGATGCTACGATTCAGAAAATGTTTGGGAGACGTGAACGAAGGTCAGTCGCTCTGACGCCGGAGAATGAAGGAAGGTTCTCAGGGCTTTGAGGGTTGAGAGGTGCGGATGGCCTATGGCTATGGCTGTGCCGTTCGATTTTGCCAGAGCGCCTAGTTTCTCGAGCTGACGGAGGGTGTAATCGCCGTCTCGGCAATAATCTATGCACAGATTGCTGAAGGAAGCAGTCATGTTGAGACTTCGGGCGATTGGAAAGGCTTTCGATCGGGACGATGTCCTGCTGTCGATAAAAAAGAGGTCTTGCGAACCTATTGTTTTCAACGCCAGGGTGATTTCTTCGTTGCTCTCGGTGAGCCGGGAACCCATGTGATTGTTAACGCCCCGGATGTGGGGGATATCCTCGATATTTGTTGTGACGGTCCGTTCGATGCGATCGGCTGGGTCTCCCACGAAAAGAGCGCCCGGACCGGGATCGAGATATGAGGCCTGCGGTTCCATAGGTTGATGGAGCATGATTTCCTGCCCGGCTTCGTGAAGTTCTCCAGCCAGAACATTGGAATAGCGTAATTGAGGCAGGACGGAAAACGTAATGGGTACGTTGAGATCCAGGAAGGCCAAGGCGCCACGTCGGCTCCAGCCGATATCGTCGATAATCAGAGCAATTCTGGCCGTCGAAGCTTCCTGAAAGGAACGATTGCCGGAGGCGAAAGATGATCGCGGAAACTGCGAGAAGCCCAGAAGGAATCCGGAGAGATAGATGCACATCCTGGCCAGAAAGCGTCGCCGATTCATGGGAACCCTTCGAAAAAATATTTCTATTAGAGAAGAGAGGCGCCTGCCGGACCGCCGAATTGATGAAACCATACTATATGTGGTGGTAAAAATCAACCATCTACACAATATATTGTTTATCGAGGGGAATGAAAAATGAACAGCGCCCGTAAAAAATAACGGAGCGGCGGCGCAATGGCGCAATTCAGGGCTACATTTCCGCCTATTGCTTAAGAAAACGGCGACGGACGCCGACTATAGGGAGGAAAGACAACACAATCCTTACTATAGGGAGGCGCTAGATGAAACGCGAGGACTTCATGCACGCTTTCGCCATTGTCGTGGCGCTCGTGGCTCTCCTATTGATCGCTATGGGAAGTGCCGGGGCGGCGACATATGATGCAACGGGCACGTGGAGCTATACGACCGGAGGATGCTCTCCCGTACGGCCCGAGTGGGTTGCCGATTCAGGGACTGTAGAGATTACTCAGTCCGGAGACAGCTTTACCATGATTATGGACGGTGAGGAATCAGTGAGCGGCACTATAGCCGGCGCCGTCTATACGGCGACTCACAGCAATGCCGAGGAATCTGAGACATACGTATGGACGCTGAACCCTCCCGGCGATTCCGGCGCGGGGTCTTACACGTACAGTTGCAGTCTTGGCAGCACGACGTGCTCCTTTTCCGTAAATCTTCAGGGAGGAACCAGTTTATCTGGAGCTTACAATTATTATGTTCCCTATTATAGAGGCGACGGAGAATATTATTCCAGCCTTGCCCTCCGGAATTCAAGCGATGCAGAGACCGCAACGGTGACGATCATTGTTTATAACCAAAACGGCTCAGTCGCTCAGACAGTGAGTCCTTTCACTCTTGCAGCAGCTGGCCAGTGGGCAGCGGTGCTGTTGCCGAAAATCACGGGAGGATGGGTTCATGTGAACTCTACCAGGAAGCTCACGGGTCTTGCCTGGGTGGGGCAGCTTGAGGGAGGCTGGCCGACTATAATGGCCGATATAGGACTTATTGGCACTCTTTCCAGTGCGCTCACGGTGCCGCATGTGGCCCAGAAGCGATATCAAGCCGGCGGGGGATGGGACACCACGGTCTGTATATGCAATCCCAATTCAGTGGCATCGACGGTGAGTCTTACCTACGTCAGTCCGGAAGGAACCGTTGGGAGTCCCGTTATCCTTGAGATTCCTATGAAAGGGAGCATCGCCTACGGACTCGATGACATGTTCCCTCAGAACGATCGAGAGGGAGGCAGTGTCGTCATCGCCGTTACGCCTGGTGTTGCCGCGTTTGCACTCTATTCAGATAGGGAGGCGGCAAGCGGCACTTGTTACGCTGGCATCAGCGCCTCAGTCAGCGAAACAAGCCTTCGTGGTTCCTATGACTATTATTTGCCCTATTATCGAAGCGATGGAGACTATTATTCGAGCCTTGCACTGCGCAATGCCAGCCAGATCCTCCCGGCCACGGTAACAATCACCGTTTACAATCCAGACGGTTCCAAGGCTCAAGATGTGGCGCCCTTTGCAATAGGGGCTCGGGGGCAATGGGCTGCGGTGCTGTCGCCGAAAATCAACGAGGGATGGGTTCTCGTGAGCTCCACGCAAAAATTATCTGGACTCGCCTGGATTGGGCGCCTGGACGCCGCAGCGTATCCTGTCATCATGGCCGATATATCGCTGATCGGCGCTTTATGCACCAGGCTTATCGTTCCCCATATGGCTCAAATTCGTTATCCGGCAGGAGGCGGATGGGACACGATGATTTGTCTTTGCAACCCCAATTCTACGGCGGTTACAGTGTCACTCACCTGTTTTGGAACTGACGGCAGCATCATAGGCGCCGATAGCGTAACCTTAGCCGCTATGGGAAGTGAAGCCTATGAGCTGTCAAGGATTATTCCGGGAAATGACAGGGGCAGCGGAAGCGTCACGCTAGATGCAGCGCAAGGCATTGCCTCTTTTGCTTTATACTACGACACTGAAGCTGTCGGGGGGACGTGCTATGCCGGAATCGGCGCCGTTGATCCCGATTTGTAAGGTATGATCCTTTTCGAATAACGAAGGGCGCCTCGATCATATCGCCGGGGCGCCCCCCGTCGTCTTAAAGCCCCTGTTATTTCTTGCCGAAGCCGATTTTTCTGGCCGATTCCTCGATGGCAGTGAGCACTGCGGGGTCCTCGATTGTCGACGGCACGGTGAATTTCTCACCGTTGGCGATCTTTTTTATAGTGCCGCGGAGGGTCTTGCCTGACCGGGTTTTTGGCAGCGCAGCGACGACAGCGGCTTGTTTGAAGCATGCAACGGCGCCTATTTCGTCGCGAACCATCTGCACCAGTTCTTTAACAATTTCATCGTGAGTCCTCGTTACCCCGGCCTTGAGAACAACAAAGCCGATGGGAACCTCGCCCTTGAGTTGATCGTTGGCGCCGAGGACCGCACACTCAGCAACATCTCTGTGTTTCGAGACGATTTCCTCCATGGCGCCCGTGGAGAGACGGTGGCCTGCCACGTTGATAACGTCATCGATGCGGCCCATGATGAAGAGATAGCCGTCTTTATCGAAGTATCCGCCGTCGCCGGTGATATAATAGCCGGGTATTTCCTCGACGTATTCGAGATAACGCTTGTCGTCGTTCCAGAGCGTGGGAAGACAGCCCGGGGGGAGGGGAAGTTTGATGACGACGTAACCCTCCTCGCCCCTGGGCAATTCCTTGCCAGAGGCATCGACAATCATAACATTGTAGCCCGGCACGGGCTTTGTGGGAGAGCCTGCCTTGACAGGCAGCGCCTCGATGCCCAGGCAGTTTGCGGCGATGGGCCATCCTGTTTCCGTCTGCCACCAGTGATCTATGACCGGTCGTCCGAGGATCTTCGATGCCCAATAATAAGTATCGGGGTCCAGGCGCTCGCCTGCGAGGAAGAGATATTTCAGGGAACTGATGTCGTACTTCTTCAGGCAGGTCGCTTCCGGATCTTCCCGCTTGATGGCTCTGAAGGCCGTCGGCGCCGTAAATAGAACGTTCACTCCGTGCTGAGCGATGACCCGCCAGAATGCGCCGGGATCGGGAGTTCCCACGGGTTTGCCTTCATAGAGAACAGTGGTGCACCCCATAAACAGCGGAGCATAGATTATATAGGAATGGCCCACGACCCAGCCTACGTCGGAGGCGGCCCAGTAAACGTCGCCGGGCTTCACGTCATAGATATTCTTCATTGACCACTTGAGGGCCACGACATGGCCTCCGTGATCCCGCATAACGCCTTTTGGCCGTCCCGTCGTTCCCGAAGTGTAGAGAATGTAGAGAGGGTCTGTTGCCGTCACGGGCACACAGGAGGCCGGTTCCGCTTTCTTTGCCAGCTCCTCCCAATCGTGATCCCTGCCTTCCACAAGGTCGGCCTTCATCTGAGGCCGCTGATAGATGATGCAATTTCCCGGTTTGTGCTTTGCAATTTTAACGGCCCCGTCGAGGAGGGGCTTGTAGGAAATCACTTTCGCGCCCTCAATGCCGCAGGATGCGGAAATTATGACCTTGGGTTTTGCGTCGTCAATCCTGATCGCCAGTTCATTGGGGGCGAATCCGCCGAAGACGACTGAATGGACCGCTCCCAGGCGGGCGCAGGCCAGGACGGCCACCAGTGCCTGGGGGATCATGGGCATGTAGACTACCACGGTGTCTCCCTTGGATACGCCGAGACCTTTCAAGGCGCCGGCGAACCGGGATACGTCATCGAGCATTTCACGGTAGGTGATTTTTCTGACGACGCCGGTCACGGGACTGTCATAGATGACCGCCGTCTGATCGGCACGCCCCTGCTCCACATGGCAATCCAGAGCATTGTAGCAGGTATTCAGGAGTCCTCCGGTGAACCACCGGTAGAAGGGCTTCCCGCTTTCATCGAGAACCTTCTCCCATTTCTTTACCCAGCGAACATCTTCAGCTGCTTTTGCCCAGAAGGAATCTGGATTTGTGATAGATTCTTTAAAAGCCTCGTCGTAGTTCTTGTCTCTTGACATAGCGCCCCCTGTTCCTTTCTTTTCGCTGATGATCGATTGTATTGCTGAACCGCCTGCTGGACAGTTCCCGCTGTCTGGTTATTCCGGTTATTGGTGTCGCCTTTGATTATTCTCGGGCCGAGTGTGTCGAGGAGGTCGCAGGAGAGATCGGTCCGACTTTGTTATTGATGCTCCGCCGGTTGCACAATGATACACAGGCGATCTGTGCCCTTTATATGTTATAGTGACATGAAAATCAGGTGCGTGTATAACTCTTCTAAAAGAAGCGAGAACTATTGTCAAGCATAGTAAAATACCAGATTTCCTGGGGGAGAAATCGTTATGGCGAAGCCAAGGATAGCTGTAGTGGGGGCCGGCGCCGTCGGGGGCATTGTTGCCGGCTTTGCCGCCAAAGCAGGCTGCGACATTGAATTAGTCTGCAAACATCCGGAAATTGTACGAAAGATCGGTGAAGAAGGGCTCCGTATCTCCGGAGTCAGGGGCAATCACACCATTAAACTGCCTGCCGTGACCCGGATTTCCGATCTATCGGGGCCAAAAGACGTCGTTTTCCATGCAACAAAAGCCACGGATCTGATAAGCGCGGCCCGGGAGATCCTCCCGTTTCTGAAGGATGATTCTCTCGTCGCGTCGCTCCAGAACGGAATCTGCGAAGAGGCGCTATCGGAGGTGGTGGGCAGGGAGAGGGTTGTCGGTTGTGTGGTCGGCTGGGGCGCCACCATGGAGGGTCCCGCGGAACTCGTTATGACTTCCATGGGAGAATTTGTAATAGGCTGTCTCGACAAGAGAAGCGAGTCTCGCCTCGGGGAGGTCAAGGAAATACTTGAAACAATCCTTCCCGTGACGGTCACAGCTGATATTCTGGAGGCTCTCTACTCAAAGCTGATTATTAATTCCTGCATTACCGCTCTCGGCGCCATTTCGGGGCTCACTCTCGGTGAAATGCTCCGTCTGAAGCAGGCGAGAAAAATTTTCATCAGGATTGTGCGTGAGGCAATGGATGTGGCCGATACCCTGGGTCTCAAGGTGCCGCCCTATGCAAATAAATTTGATTATTACAATTTTTTCAAGGGACCCGATTGGAAACGACACCTCGTAATCCGCCTTATGGGATTCAAATACCGCCGTCTGAAATCCTCGATGCTTCAATCGCTCGAGCGCGGCAGACCCACGGAAATAGATTTTCTGAACGGATATATCGGCAGCAAAGGAAAAGAATGCGGCGTTGCCACGCCGGTAAACGATTCTATTGTTGAGATGATCAAAGAAATCGAGAGGGGTTCCCGATCCATCGGAATCGCCAACGTGCGTGACGAAAAGGTTGCGGCCTTTCAGTGATGGGTTGCGTCTTTTGCAGATCAGGGTTCCTTTCGTGTATAGTGAACCCCAATTCACGGTATCAATAGGAGGAATTATGTCTGACAGCAAAATCGCACATCGCATGGCCCGTTTCCTTGGAACAGTTCTTTGTCTGTTGTTTGCTCTCGCACCGTCGACAGCCTCTGCCGCCAAGATTTCAAGCTTTTCCGCGGAGCAGATTCATATCAATTCGAAAGGCGTTGAAGAAGGTCTGCAAAAATTCTATGTAACGCCCGACAAGATGCGCATGGAGGGCGCCGTCCAGATGGGCAAGGGAACCATGACAATGATCTACAGAAAGGACAAAAAAATCATCTGGATGATCAACCCCGGCAAAAAGCTCTATTACGAGAAGCCCTTCGATGAGGCAGAGTGGGGAAAGATGTTCAAGGATGTCGCAACCCAGAACGTAGTGAAAGAACTGGGGACGGAGACGGTAAACGGTTATAAATGCGAGAAGAAACTCGTCGCTGCCACAGTTGAATTTCTGGGCTTCAAGAAAAAAAGCGAATCGACGATCTGGGTGGCAAAGGAATTTGATTTGCCCATGCGGACCAAGCATGAAGACGGGAGCATGACGGAGCTTCGAAAGATAAAAACCGGGTCCCAGCCTAAGGCCCTCTTCGAACTTCCCGCGGGGTATGCGGCTGCGCCAAACATGTTTGCCATCTTGGATGAGCCTGAAGAGAATAAACAGGAGGGCGGAGATAAGGGGCCCATGCCATCGCTGCAGGACATCAAGGACAAACTGAAAGGTTTAAAGCTGCCCTTCGGCGACAAAAACTAGGAAAAGGCCAATCCTGTAAAGGTCGATTATAGGAAGCTGTTTTAAACTTCTTTATCTGGCGGATTAACCGATGATCTAATGGTGGGATTTACATAAACGAGAAGTGGCCGAGGGGGAATCGAATATGGACTACAAGCTTCGTTGCACCGGATGTAAAACCGGCTATCCGCCGGACACGTCATTTCCCCGTTGCGACATCTGCGGCGAACCCTTGGAGGTGGAGACAGCCTTTCCGGCTTGCATCCGCGAAGACGAACCCTTCGGAAGCACAATCTTCGCCAGGTACGGAGAGTTTCTACCTTTCTCCGATGAAGGCCGCGGTCTTACTCTCGGAGAAGGTTTTACGCCCCTGGTGGAAGCCCATCCTCTGGCCGCCCGGTTCCATGTCGGCCGCCTGTTTTTAAAGGACGAAAGCCGGAACCCCACATGGTCTTTCAAGGACAGGGGCACCGTAACGGCCCTTGCCCATGCGGTGGCGCTGGGATACGGGACGATTGGAACGGTTTCGACGGGAAACATGGCCGCCTCCGTGGCGGCTTATGGCGCCAGGGCCGGGCTGAATGCCGTTGTTCTGGTCAGTGCCGGCACGGCCTCCGAGAAAATCAACCCTATCGCCATTTATGGCGCCCGGGTGATCCGGGTCCGGGGTGATTATGGGTCCATGTACCATAAGAGTCTTGAGATCGGTAGAAGCCGGGAGATCTATTTCATGAATTCCGATGTGCCTTTTCGAGTGGAGGGATCGAAAACCATAGCCTTCGAAATATGCGAACAGTGCCGATTCAACGTTCCTGACTTCATAGTCGTCCCCACAAGTTCAGGAGGGAATTTCCGGGGCATCGTCAAGGGATTCGAGGAATTCAAGCGGGCGGGACTCATAGACCGGCTGCCCCGCTTCGTGGCTGCCCAAGCAAGCGGTTGCGCGCCGATTTACAAGGCCTATCGGGAGCGGCAGGAAATAGTGACGCCCATCGACGAGCCCCGGACAATCGCCGGCGCCATTGCCAATCCGGCGCCGCCCAGCGGCAATGCGGCATTGCGGAAGATTTACGAAACCGGAGGCATAGTGGCGGCCGTCGGCGATGACGAGATTATCGAGGCTCAGCGTGAAATGGCCGGGCAGGGAATCTTCGGTCAGCCGGCAGCGGCCGTTCCCCTGGCGGCGGTAAAACGACTCGTTCGGGAAGGAGAAGCGCATCCCGATCATTCTATCGTCTGTCTCGTTACAGGCGGCGGATTGAAATATACTGCCGCTTTCGCCCATCACAGGTTCAGTGTTTCTGAGTGCGACCTCGATGATCTCTCCCGCTGCATCGACGATGTATTGTAGCTGACCTATGCGTTCGCCGAGGCGGCTTCCCTCAGTTCGCGAAGAAGCGCATCCCCGTCGAGCCCGTACCTCTCGACAATATCATCGATAGTGTCGAAAAGGGCCTGACAGCAGAGGCAGGTTCCTGCCTGACTGTCGTACATTCGAAAGACCGCTTCCGCCGCCGGAAACTGTTCCATGACGGCGACAAGCGTCATATCGGCCGTAATCAGCGCCCCTTCTTCTTTCTTCCTGTGAATCATGACTGAATCTGCATCCTTTGCCGGGCAGCCGAGCGGCACGGTTTGTTCACCGATTATTTTTTCCGATCCGGCTTCATGATTGTTATGCGGAAGCCATCACTTTCCGCAATGACTTCTTTTTCAGACCAGCCGTGACTCGAAGCGGCCCTGAGGACGTTTTCTTTCGATGTCTCAGTATCGACCAGCACGATAATTTCATGTTCTTCCGATGTCTTCATGGCATCGAGAGTCAACAAAACGGGTTGGGGACAGGAAAGCCCCCGAGCATCAACCGTGGCAGCCATATTCTTTCTCCTTAAACGCTTTTTCGTAGGGTAAATCCTATAAAAAGACAAACAGCAAGTCCAACTACGACAGCGGCCATACCGTGCGGTCCTATTCCGGCGGGCGAGCTGGCAAGTCCGAAGTTGTGAGAGAAGGCCGCTCCGACGATCATGCCCGAAACGAAGACGGCTGCATCGCCGTCGCCTTCGCCTGCGAGAAAGAGTTGACGACCGGGGCAGCCGCCGGCCAGGGCAAAAGCCAGGCCCGCAAGGAGCATTCCGGCAAAATTCCAGAAAATCAATGTATGGGCTACCGGTTGTCCCTCGAAGCCCGCCTTGAACTGGCCTAGAATCATGTTGGTTGCGAAGGCGGCAACGAGAAGCGCCGCGACGCCGCCCAAAAGGTGCGTTTGACCAAAGAGAAGGAGATCCCTGAAGGCCCCCATGGTGCAGAACCGGCTCCGCTGGGCGATGAACCCGATAGCCAGGCCTGCTGCAAGGGATAACAGGAGAGGGGCATGCATCGCGCCCGGTCCCTTAAGGCTGTAAAAAAGAACGCCGCTTTTCGCCTGATCGACTATGGGTGGATAGACAAGAACAAGGGTCAGGAGGCCCGCCATGACGAGCGGCATGAGAAGTCCTGCTCCCGCGGCTGTTTTTTGAGAGCGGCCCAGATTATAACCGCCTCGGAGGAAGAGAGTTCCTATCCAGATGCCCGCAACCAGGCCGATGATGCCGAAGAGAGCGTTTCCATCGCCCCCGGCAAGTCTCAGGAGCGCCCGCCAGGGGCACCCGAGAAAGACGAGGGCGCCGATCATGGCGAAGATGCCGAGGATAAATCGAACAAAAGGAGAGGAACCCGAGCGTGACCTGAATTCTCTAAAAAGAAGAGCGGCTGCGAAGGAACCCAGGACGAAACCGATGATTTCCGGCCTTACGTACTGGACGACTTCGGCGCGGTGAAGTCCGACGGCCCCGGCGATGTCACGCTCGAAGCAGGCGACGCAGATGCCCATGTTGCCAGGGTTGCCCAGTTTCTGGAGAAGTGCGGCCGCTATGCCGATAACGGCGCCTACGGCGACGATTCCCCATCGCGAGGCCAAAAAATTATTCTTCATAAATATGGCTCCTTGAGGCGTAATATATATCGGAAACGGGCCATTTTTATAGCATGTCATTGAATTAGTCCAATTCATATTATCTATACAAAGCTCAGGCGTATAAAGCGATCTTGGAAGCTTGTTCCCATAACAGGAGCGCCGACGAGCTTCTCAACTATGCGCATAGGAGAGACGGTCTGATCCGCTCGATTGGCCTCGGTGGAGCTTTTCAGTTGACGGGTATGATTTCGAAATGTTCCTGATGGAAGGTGTTGTCGGTTTTGACGAAAATTTTCTTGTTGAGTTTCTTTTCGAGCTTTTCGATGGCGTGAGTCTCGTCTTCAATAAGGATATTGGCCACGTCGGGGTGAGCGAGGACGCAGATCGCCTTGCTCAGGGGGTCCAGGCTTTCTCTCTGCAGGTCGCGAAGGATTTCGTAACAAATGGTCGTTTTCGATTTGACGGCGCCTCTGCCTTCGCAATAGGGGCAGGTTTCGCAGAGAATTTTCGAGAGGCTCTTGCCGGTGCGCTGCCGCGTCATCTCGATGAGTCCAAGCTCCGAAATTTTCTGGATATTTGTTTTGTTCTTGTCTTTTTCCAATTCTTCCTTAAGAGCCGCAAAAACCTTCTCCCTGTCGGCCTCGCTTTCCATATCGATGAAATCGATGATGATAATGCCCCCGATGTTTCTCACGGACAACTCGTAAGCGATTTCCTTGACAGCTTCCAGGTTCGTTTTCAGTATCGTATCTTCCAGTTTGCGTTTCCCCACGTACTTGCCGGTGTTCACGTCGACCGAGCAGAGAGCCTCCGTCTCTTCAATGACGATGTATCCTCCCGATTTCAGCCATACCTTCTTGTTGAGTGAGCGCTTCACATCGAACTCTATGCCGAAATGATCGAAGATTGGCTCGCGTTCCTCATATAAATCGAGCCGGTATCGTTCTCCCGGCATAAAGGTTTCCATGAACTCGACAATTTTTTGCCGTTCATCGGGACAGTCGACGACGATCCTTCCAACATCATTTGTATAAAAGTCCCGCAAGGTTCTGAGGGTGATGCCGAAATCCTTATGCACCAGCGCCGGCGCTCCCACGTGCGTTCTTTTTTTTCTGATTTTTTCCCAGAGCCGCACGAGATATTCCAGGTCGTTTTTCAAATCCTTTTCTTCCCGTCCCTCGCTCGCCGTTCTGGCTATGGCGCCGAAACCCTCGGGAATGAAACGTTCGATAATCGACTGCAGTCGCCGCCGCTCCTCTTCATTCTTGATCTTTCTGGATATGCCGGTATGCTCGAGGGTCGGCATAAGGACCAGCGTCCGACCGGGAAGCGAGATGTGAGTTGTAATGCGGGCGCCCTTGTTTCCCAGAGGTTCCTTGGCGACCTGGGCAAGCACCTCTTCCCCCTCCTTGAGGATGTCCTCAATGGGGTGGATGTTGTTCCTGTGGTTCCAGCGTTCCTCGTATTCCATGACTTCCTCTTCAGTGTCATTGTCTACCAGCAGCTCAAGATCGGAGAAGTCGTGGTAAACGTCCGCCACGTAGAGGAAGGCCGTTCGTTCGAGGCCGATATCTACAAAGGCCGCCTGCATTCCCGGCAGCACTCGAACGACTTTTCCAAGATAGATGTTTCCTGCGGGCGATCGCTCGTCGGCCCGCTCGATAAAAAGGTTCGAGAGAGTGGAATTCGTCAGGACCGCTACGCGGTGCTCCTGTTCGTTGCAGTTAATGATCATTTCCTTCGCCATAGCGCTATTCCCTCGGTGGACATATCGTTGCGTCTTTTACGATCAGGACCTCTTTAGCCGCCTTCTCGTCCAGTCCTGCGATTTCAGTAAGGATTTCCATGGGCCGTACGCCTCCCGAAGGAGCGAAGACGAGCGATGCATGTATGATACCTTCTGCCGGTTCGAAAGACAAGGCTTCCACGGAGGGACGGAGGTCTTTCAGCGTCTCTCTTCCTTTACGCTCCCGGCGGACCGGCCATTCCGAAGCTGCGATGAAGGCGGCGATCCTCTGTTCCAGGAGAAGAGCCGACGCCTCCGGCAGAGGACCGAGGATGAAACGGTAGCGGAACGACCTGATCGTTTCGGCCAGTGAGGGCGCTCCTTCCGGGAGTATCCGCCCGCCCGTGATTGCAAGTCCCCTGGGCAGGCCCTCGTTAATGCCTTTAATTGCAGTTTCGAGAGGGTCTTCAAACGATTCGACTGTAATATCGAGGTACTCTTCGCGGCTTTCGATTCCTACGGGAAGGGCGTAAGGAAAAGAAATCTTCGGATGGGGATGAAATCCTTCTGAAAAGATGAAACGAAGACCGCTTCTTGCCATGGCCCGGGTGAGAGCAGCCGAAGATTCCAGGTGAGAGAGAAAGCGCATCCTGTCTTCCTTGGAGAAAGTCAATCGAAGACGGAGAGACTTCGGCCGGGGGGAGAAGTCGAGCGATCCGGACACGATTTCTTTCGTCCCTTCACTTTCCGAGGCCATGACTGGACCCCTCCCGTCCCGGCAGACGCCGCAGCCTGTACAGACGTCGTACCGGCAGTCGTTGGTTTTTTCTTCCGTAAGCGCTCTTCGGCATTCCTCTTTCAGAAAATCTTTTGCAACGCCCGTGTCTATGTAATCCCAGGGCAGCGGATCGTCGAGAGGGCGTTTTCCCAGGCAGCGGTCAACGTCAATGTCCGCGGCAGCAAGCGACGCCTGCCAGGCCGCAAAATCCAGTTGCTCGCTCCATCCATCGAACCGGCATCCCCTGCCGAAAGCTTCTTGAAGTAATTTTCCGATAGATCTGTCCCCCCGGGAGATGAGCCCTTCCAGGAAACTCATTCTGCCGTCGTGCCACTTCAGATTAATATTCCGGTGTTTCAGGTTGCGCTTGAAAAAATCCTGCCGTTCCCGGATATCCGCCAGGCCGGCCTGGCCCTCCCACTGAAAGGGTGTGTGAGGTTTAGGCACAAAGGTGGAGAGACTGACGGTCACCTGCCGGCGAAAGCCCCCTATTTTGAGAACCTTGTAGGCCAGATCGATAATGCCGGCAAGGTCTTCTTCCTGTTCTGTGGGGAGGCCGATCATAAAATAGAGTTTAATTGATCGCCATCCCGCAGTGAAGACGCTCTCCGCCGTGGCCATGAGGTCTTCCTGGGAGTTGCCTTTGTTTATTACATTACGGAGCCTTTGAGTGCCCGCTTCCGGAGCGAGAGTGAAGCTCGTTTTCCTGACGCGCTTGATTTCCGCGATGAGCCGCGCCGTCAGCGTCTCGACCCTGAGAGACGGGAGGGCCAGGGCTACTCTCTGGCTGCTGTAACTGTCCATGAGAGAGGTCATGAGGCTCTCTATGAGAGTATAGTCGCCGGCGCTGAGGGCGAGAAGAGAAAGTTCGTCATAGCCTGTGGAAGCAAGCATTGCCGCAGCCATTTCCCGGAGCACAGAAGGCGACCGTTCCCTGACGGGTCTCCAGATCATGCCCGCCTGGCAGAAGCGACAGCCGCTTGTGCAACCGCGGCAGATTTCCAGTGTAATCCGGTCATGAACAGCCAAGGGCAGTGGGATTATGGGGCGCCGCGGCAGACGCCATTCGTTCAGGTCGGCCACGGCGCTTTTCATGATTCTTGCACCGGCTTCATGAACGGATGGTACGTAGACACCCGGAATCTCTGCCAGATCCGTCAGAAGTTCTTTCCGGGTTGCCTTTCCTTTTTTTGCTTCAGCCGTTTTTCCGACGAGCTTCACCAAGGGTTCCTCTCCTTCGCCGATAACGAAGGCATCGATGAAATCGGAGAGAGGCTCGGGATTGAAGGCGCAGGGCCCGCCGGCAATGACAAGGGGGTCTCCTTGGGATCTCTTTTCGGCTAGAAGGGGAATGCGGCCGAGATCGATCATGGCAAGAACGTTTGTAAAGGAAAGCTCGTACTGCAGGGATAAGCCCACAATATCGAAATCGGCAAGAGGCCGTTGAGATTCCAGAGATGCGAGAGGGATGCGGCGTTCCTTCAGGAGGCGCTCCATGTCGGGCCAGGGTGCGAAGCATCGTTCGACGGCGATACCTTTCTCCTCTTGCAGGAGGGCATAGAGAATCTTCAGGCCCAGATGGGACATGCCGACTTCATAGACATCGGGGAAGGCCAGCGCGACAGTGACATCGCAGCTGTTCCAGTCCTTCTGGGCGGCATTGGCTTCTCCGCCGATATAACGGCTCGGTTTCTCAACGAAAGGGAGGAGTTTATCTATATTCACAGAATAGGCATCGTGCATTCTTCAAGAATCCGTTCTATTCGATGACGCCTTCGTAAAAAGTCCGGATGCGGCGGCGCGCCTGCCGAGTTTTTGTACGAAACCATCGGGTTCGGCCCAGTTTTCGACTTTTTACGAGTCCGTCATTCAGTCGATGGATTGTAAACAATCAGCTTCCGGGCGACGTTGGCTCGACGAAGCATATTAAACCGAAGCCGTCGCCGCTAACCG
Source organism: Deltaproteobacteria bacterium (assembly GCA_016930775.1). Taxonomy (GTDB): domain Bacteria; phylum Desulfobacterota; class Syntrophia; order Syntrophales; family UBA2210; genus JAFGGB01. The sequence continues at coordinate 25,340 of JAFGGB010000159.1, read as the reverse complement.
ACCTGGACGGCCCCTTCGGCTATGCGGCGGGATCGATTCAGAAATATCAGTTCGAGACCGTTGGGCGAGAGCATCCTTTCAGCGATCCGTGCAGTCACGGCTGCCGCTTTCCTGTCGTCGATGACAGCCTCTTCTCTCATCGGGCTTGACGGCCTGACGTTTTTATATGATAACCACCGACCTATACATGCACGCAAAAGGAGTTGGTCATGAAACAACCGACGGTCATATTGCTGCTATCCTGTCCCGACCAAAAGGGAATCGTCGCCTCTATATCGAACTTCATCTTCAAATACAACGGTAATATTCTTTCACTCGATCAATATGCCGTTCAGCCGGACAATATCCTGTTCATGAGAGTCGAATGGGACCTCGACGGCTTCTCGATTTCCAGGGAGGACATCGAAGAAGTCTTCCGTCCGCTGGCCGAGCGGTTTACCATGAAGTGGAGTCTCCATTTTTCGGACCATGTTCATCGCATGGCCATCTTTGCCTCGCAGCATCTCCATTGTTTCCACGACCTCCTCATGAGACGCCAGATGGGGGAGCTGAATGGGGATATCGTCCTGGCAATAAGCAATCACCTCGATCTGAAACCGACAGCCGAGCAATTTAATATTCCCTTTAAATATTACCCCATAACGGCAGATACAAAGGAACTGCAGGAAGAAAAGGAGCTTCTCGACCTGGAAGAACGCCGCGTCGATCTCATCGTTCTTGCGAGATACATGCAGATACTGAGCCCTTCGCTCGTACACAAATACCCCCACCGAATCATCAACATTCACCATTCCTTCCTTCCCGCTTTCGCGGGCGGGAGTCCGTACCGCCAGGCCTATGAACGGGGAGTGAAAGTTATCGGCGCAACGAGCCACTACGTGACGGATCAACTCGACGAGGGTCCCATCATCGCTCAAGATGTGATCAAGGTCTCCCATAAGGATTCGGTGGAACATATGAAGATGAAGGGGGCGGACATTGAGCGGGTTGTCCTTGCCCGGGCGGTGCGGCTTCACCTGGAACGGAGAATCCTGATCTGCCGTTCGAAGACGATCATCTTTGATTGATGCGGCATCGAAGGCTCGGGCTCTGCCTGCCTGAAAAATAATTACCAAGGAATCCGACAATGAAACATCATCTCATGCACCCCTTTTCAGTGGACGATCTTCCGACGGTTCTAGAGAAGATTCCCGTGGGCGTTACCGTTACCGACCTGGAGGGGAGGATTCTCTACTTCAACGAAGGAAGCTCGCGGCTCGTTGACCGGAAACCCGAATACCTCGGCAGGGATATACGGGATTGTCACAAGCTTGCCTCCAGCAGGAGGCGGATCGATGAAATCATAGCCGGATTCAAGGCCGGCAAACATGATCCCGTTGTCTATACGGCGAGCCATTATGCCGCCCCGCTCCATGTTGCCGTCGTTCCTCTGGAGATCGACGGGGAACTTGCCGGCCTCATTCACTGCGTCGTGAAATCCGGTTAACCGAATCTTTTCTTCCAGGTTGTGGCGCCCTTACATCATGTCCTTCTGGCTCAGTTCGACGGCGCGATCGATTTCTGCTTTCAGAACGGCCGGAAGTCCCGGGATGTCGACGCTCAGAAATCCCCGGACAATGGTTGCCGCCGCTTCCTCTTCCGTCAACCCCCGGGACATGAGATAGAGAATCTCTTCCTGGGCTATCTTGCCCACCGCAGCCTCATGGGACAGTTCAACGCCCTCTTCTTTGCCGATCAGCTCAGGGATGGCATGGATAGTCCCCCCGTTCAGGATGAGCCCTCGGCATTCCAGGTGTCCGCGAACGCCCGGTTTCCTCCCTATCAACTCCCCCCGGGCGATAAGATTGCCTCCGTTGGTGATGGCCCGGGAGATAATTTCGGCGCGCGTTTCTTCCGCATCAAGACAAGCCCTTCCGCCCACGTCAAGCTCCGACCCGGGATTGCCCACGAGAAGGCTGTAAAACCGGGCAACGGCGCCTTTACCGACCAATCGCGTCGTCGGGTACATCTGGAGGGATTTCACCGGCTTCATGCAAATGTAATTGTTAAGGAAAAGACCGCCCTTCTCGACGATGCCCGCCGACCGGGGCCGAACCAGCACATTCTCTGCCCAATTGTGAATCATGGTGAAGCTCAGTTTCGCATTTTCCTTGACATAGAATTCCGATATGCCCACATGGAGGCCTTTCGTGACATGGGAAGCCGTCGCGCAGCCGGTGATGATGTGAAGTTCCGAGCCCTCCTCTGCGATGATGATGTTATGGACATTCTGGCTTAGCCCTTCATGTTCCAGGTACATGCATGCCTGGATCGGAAAGGTGACGGAACTGCCCGGCAGCGCCCTGATAACGTAACCGTTGTGGAGTTCTTTGTAGGCCTGCGACGTGTACTTGTCCGTGTCCACCGCCAGGAGCTTCCAGTAGTAATCCTTGACCCACTCGACATTATCGAGGGCTTCTTTTATGGGGAGAACTTCCAGTCCGGGGACATAGGACCGAGAGAAGATCGCCGTGGCATCCTTCTGGATGAAGGTGCCTGATCGATCTTTTTCGCCGGCGTCTACGCCGGCGAGCATCATTCGTTTCTTGTCGGCCTCCGGCAGTTGTTCCGGACTCTCAATGGACCCGTGCCCCGGCGCGTCGACGATGAATTCCCTCAGATCGATATCCGGTCCCAGGGAGGCCTTTTTATCCTTCGCTTCTACAGCCTTTTTCTCTAGTTCGCGCATCGCACACACTCTTCATACCCTTGTTGTTTGATCTGCTTGAAAATTTCCACGGGATTTGCCTTGCAGGCCAGGATGCCGTCGTAGAGAACCTGACCCCTGTCTGCGGAGACGTAATCAAGGATGAAGCCCGTATGGGTTATGATGAGCCCCATTCTTGTCCTCGATTTGTTGACCTCCTTCACTGTCTGGTCTCCCGTCGGCTTCATGTGCCGTTGGAGAAGTTCGCTTATCGTGTTGCCGATGAGGACGATGTTTTCCAGATCAACGCCGGACTCGGGCTCGTCGAAGAGGAGAAGATCGGGGTCCTGGGCCATGAGCTGCAGGAGTTCGGACCGCTTGATCTCGCCGCCCGAGAATCCCACATTGATGTCTCTCTCCAGGAAGCTCGTAAAATTGACCTTTTCGGCCAGTTCCTCGACATTCATGCCGTTCTTTCCGCAGAGGCGGATCATCTGGCTGGTTTTCAGTCCGTGGATGCTCGGCGGTCTCTGGTAGGACATGCCGATGCCCATTGCGGCGCGATCGTTAATACTTCTATTTGTAATGTCTTCGCCCTTGAAACAGATCTTCCCCGCCGTCACACGGTACTGAGGATATCCCATGATTGTCATCAGGAGAGATGTCTTGCCGGAGCCGTTGGGGCCGAAAAGAATGTGGGTTTCTCCCGGACGAATTTCAAGATCGATGTGTTTCAATATAACCTTGTCTGCCAGTTTTACCTGAAGATCTTCTATAATAAGCATCTGGATTCTCTCTGCCTCACTTGGATTCTGCTTCCTCAAGGACGGTTAAGAGCCGCCGGGATTCGAACGCTTCCGTGTGCTTCTCCCCGATGGACGCTCTTTGCTCCGCCGAGCATTTCCTCATTGCACATTCAGGGCAATAATGCAATTACATTGAAGGGTTTTCCGGGTTGGAATCCCAGGGGTTCCGATGCGATGATGCATCCTTGATCGATTGGATGCGCGGCCTGAAATCGCCTTTCAGGACAATCCGCTTTCCAAGCGTCCGCGCTGCCAGCAATGCGACGGCCAGTCCTGAAAATCCACTCAGCGCCGAAACAAGAACGGGGTCCAGGCTGGTTCTCGTTCCAATATCGAAGCCCGCCAGGGCGGCCAGCACCATGACGAAGATCGGAAGGAAGTACAGGAGCAGAGAAGTTTTCGCAATGACGGCCGGCGAGCATTCCAGGGAAACACGTTCTCCTTCTTCAGCCCCGGCTGCGTTGTCGGCGAGAATTTCGATGAAGCGATCCTGTTCGAGAAGGCTCGCGCCGCAGCAATCGCTCTGCCTGCAGCCTTGACAGGCCTTCGACCTCATGACCCGCACCCAGGCTGATGTCCCGTCTCTTCGCAGTACAATCCCTTCTTCGCCGACCACAGTTCAGAGCCTCTCATTTTCTTCTAATGTAACTACTCGATGGCGCCGTTGCAAGCCCTCCATACACTTCCCGTTGAAGAAAGTTGCCGGCTCACGTATAAGGGAACGGAAAAATGCGATATCTAAGGATGGCAGGCGATGAGAGAAGAGGCGCATTTTTTTTCGATCGAAGGCAAAACCCTCCGCGGCGTAAGGTATGAGCCGGCGAAGAAAAATCCCGCCCCCGACGTTCCTGTGCTTGTTTTTCTGCATGAAGCCCTTGGAAGCGTTGGACAATGGAAGGATTTTCCCTTCGTTCTTTGCGAGAGAACGGCTTTGGCTGGCCTTTCCTTTGACCGGCTCGGTCACGGCCGCTCGGACGATTACGAGGGTTCCTGGCCGCCCGATTATCTTGAGCGCGAGGCCCATTATGTTCTGCCGTCAGTCCTTGACCAGGCGGGCATCGGCCGCGCCCTTCTCGTCGGCCATAGCGACGGCGGCTCCATCGCCCTTCTTTTTGCGGCCCGATTCTCCGATCGTGTGGCCGCCGTCATTACAGAGGCGGCGCACGTCTTCGTGGAGGACACGACCCTTCGAGGCATCGAGGAGACCGTTGAAGTCTATGAAACAACCGATCTCCCGAATCGCCTCGCCCGGTATCACGGGGAAAAGACAGGGGCGCTCTTTTACCGATGGGCAGACCGGTGGCGGGGAGCGGATTTTCGTTTGTGGAATATGCAAAGCCGGCTTCCTCGCATTGCATCGCCGGTTCTCGTCATCCAGGGCGCCGAAGACGAATACGGCACTGCGCGCCAGGTCGAATCAATCGCTGCCGGTTGTTCGGGACGGGCGGAGATCTTCTTCGTTCCCCGATGCGGGCACGCTCCGCACCGCCAGGCCAGGAATGAAGTTCTTGCCGCCATGGAGGCGTTTATCGCGTCGGCGATCCAGGCGCCATAGGAAATGCTGCCGCACCGATCCCGTTGCGGCGTCCTTTTCGCACCAAAGGTCTTCAGGACCGTTGCAACGGAGCCTTATAACAATCGTACAGGATAAAAGTTTCGGGAGGTTTGTCGCCTGTTGGCTCATTTTTCGACTTGTGCAAGATCGTCATGATCCACGAACATAATTTATGCCAGCCCGACGAGGGCAAGTCCTGCGGCGCCTGCTGCGGTCTTTACAATTACCGGGACAATTCCCGGCAAGCCCTTGCGGAACGCCTGAGAAGACGCACGGAACTTTTTCGTCAAACTTCGAGAACCGTCAAAGGCCTTGAAAGGTTCTCGCGCCGCATAGGGGAGACAGAGCCGCAGGAAAAATTGTTCGAGGACATTTACTGCTGCGAGTTTCTCGGTTTCGTGGACGCTTATGAACGGCGGGTGGGATGTCTGCTCCATCCCGGCAGGAACGAAGGAGTTGATTTGCGGGATTCGGCCTTCTACGGCAAAGATCTTTGCGACGGACATTATTGTCCCAGTTACAGCCAACTCACCAGTCTGGAACAACAGTCCGTGATCCACAGCATCAGCGACTGGTATCTCTACGGCATTGCCATTACGGATATCGACCTCATAAAGGAATATATTCGTCAGGTATCGGATCGCATCGGAGAGACGCCCCGTCTGTCTCGAGTTCTTGAAAACAAACAACTGCTGTCGGCCATCGGAGACTTCATTGCATTCCGAATAGACTGGCCCTACCGGGCGCCCGAAGGAAACCGCTTCGGCAAATATTGTTTTGCCGACGCCGGATACGATATAGACCGTATCGATTACGAATCGCTGGGCTGCCGCCGATCGCCCTACGATCGAATTCTTGTGAGCCTGGCATCGCGCTTTCAAACTATTGCGGAACTAAAACATGCCGAATCCATTATAGAAAATAATATCAGCAGATTCGCCGCTGATTATCCTTGATGCTTTCGTAAAAAAACCCGGATGCTGCGTTGCGCTGCATCCCTCGTCACTGCGACATACGGCAAAGTACGCCTCGTTCCTCGGAATTTATGCGCCGTGCCTGCGGAGTTTCTTGTTACGAAACCGTCGTTTTTTACACATTGTTCGACTTTTTACGAGTTCGTTATCCTTAAGTTTATTGACACTGTCAGGACGGTTGGATACTATGAGCCATCCGGTGTTAGAGGCAAGAGTCGGTGGACAAGAAAATTCTTTTTACACGGCAGGAAATAGAACGGCGCGTCGCCGAACTGGGCGAGAGAATCTCACGGGACTTTGAGGGAAAGGAACTGCTGCTCGTGGGCGTCCTCAAGGGATCTTTCATCTTTTGCTCCGACCTGATCAGGGCTCTTACGGTTCCGGCGGCCATTGATTTTGTGCGACTTGCCAGTTACGGCGCCCAGACGGTGAGTTCGGGCGCCGTAACCATAACGAAGGATATCGAAACATCGATCGAGGGCAAACATGTGATAGTCGTCGACGACATCGTTGATTCGGGCCTCAGCCTCGCGCTGTTGAAGGACATCCTGGTGAAACGGCGTCCGAAATCGCTTTCTCTTTGCGTTTTCATAGACAAGCGCACCAGACGGCAGGTGGAGCTTGAAGTCGATTATGTTGGCTTTACAATTGACGACGGTTTTGTAGTGGGGTACGGTCTTGATATGAATGAACGGTTCCGGGAACTTCCGGAGATCTGCGTGGTTGATGAGGGGAAAGAGTCCGAGCCGTCATAAAGTGCCGAGAGCGCTATGCTAAAGCCGCGGAGGATATGCCGTGATAATTATAGACTGTGTCAAATGCAAAGCTAGGTATCGCTTCGATGATTCTCTCCTGACAGGGGAAGGTCTTTGGGTCCGCTGTATGAGTTGCGAGAGGATCTTTTTCATGGAGAATCCCAGTTATGTGCAGCCGGCGCCTGAAACGCTCCCGGCGCCTGAAATGCCGTTGCCACCCGAAACGCCTCCGGCGCCTGAAATTTCCCCGGTTGCTGAGGAGTCCACAGAACGGGACGCCCTGTCGGAAGCGGAAGCCGTTCCTGAAGAAGAGCCGCCCGAAATACATCTTCAGGCCGATCATGAAGCGGACCTGAGAACCGAGCGGGTTGACGATCTTTTCGTTTCCGACAGTTCCCGGGAAGGCGCTTTTGCCCCCGAACCGGAGACGTTTTTCAAAGAAGCTGCTGTAGAAGAACCGGCGCCGGAGGAAAGCATTGAAACCCCTGAACGGCCGGCAAAGAGATTCTCTCTTTCCAGGGTTCTTCTGCTCATCGTTCTGTTGGCGATTCTGGCGGGCGTCGCCTCGCTCTGGATCTTTCCCGATGCCGTCAGGAAAATTGCCGACAGGGCGCCTTTTTTAAAGCCCTTGGCGGCGATAACCGGCGGAGGAACGTCGAGCACGGCCGAACAATCGGCGGGAAGGGCCGTGGAATTTACGAGCGTCCGGGAATATTTCAAAAAAAATTGGGTCGTCGGCAATATTCTTGTCATTGAAGGGCAGGTATTGAATAAGAACTCTTTCGCCATCTCGGCGCTGAAGATCCGGGGAAAGATTCTGAACCAGGGAGGCGAGACGCTCGGCAGCCAGGAAGTCTACTGCGGAAATGTCCTGGGAGAGAAGGATCTGGGCGGTCTTGCCGCAGACGAACTGCTGAAGGAATTGTTGAACCCCGCCGGCAAGGTTCAGGCGAACAAAAATATAGCTCCCCAGGGTACGATTCCCTTTATGATTATCTTTATAGATCCGCCAAAGGAAGCGAGCGCTTTTACACTGGACCTCGCGGAGGTCCAGAAGGCTTCATCGAAGTAGCAAGCCGGCCCATGGCGGGTTCGCCTTTTTGAGGCGCATAGGCTCGGCTCTTTGCCTGACGAAGGACTAAGGGGTCGTCATTGAGATCCGCAGCAAAGATCCTGACCGTTTTCGCAATGATTCTCGCTCTGTTCATCGTTGGAACGGTCGGATTCCATTTCATTGAGGGATGGAGCTTCTTCGATTCCTTCTACACAACGATTGTCACTCTTGCAACCGTGGGGTACGGCGATTTTCATCCCGCCAGTGTCGAGGGAAGGGTTTTTGCGGTTGTTCTTATAATATTCGGCGTCGGCGCCCTTGCTTATTTTGTTACCCTCGTCATCGATAATCTTGTGGATGTGAGGTTGCGGACTATTCTCGGGAGGGGCAAAGTGGAAAAGAAAATCAGTTCCATGAAGGAGCATTATATAATCTGCGGTTTCGGCAAGATAGGACGGCATGTCAGCCGGGAACTTTTTCAGGAAAAGGCTAACTTTATCGTTATCGATAATGATCCCGAGCGGATTCAAACGATACTGGACGAAGGTTATCTGGTAGTGAAAGGGAATGCCACGGAGGACAGGGTGCTCAAGGAAGCGGGACTGGAAAGAGCCAAGGCTCTCATAAGCGTCCTGCCGACCGATGCCGAAAATCTCTATGTCGTCCTCACAGCGAAAGAACTGAATCCGAATCTCTACATCATATCGCGGTATGCCGAGGAGGAGGCCTCGGAGAAACGACTTCTGAAGGCCGGCGCAAACCGGGTCATGTCGCCCTACCGGGAGGGCGGCGTCAAAATGGCGCTGGCGGTCCTGAAGCCGGCCATGCTGGATTTCATCGAGATTACGACCAGACGGCAGAGCATCGAGCTCAGAATGGAGGAAGTGAATATTTGTCCCGATTCGCCAATTGCCGGCAAGTCCCTGGAAGAATCGGGGCTTCGGAGGGATTACGGCATCATAGCAATTGCCGTTAAAAAAGAATCGGGGCGCATGATCTTCAACCCGGAAGCAACCTATGTAATCGAGACAGGCGACAACCTTATTGCCTTGGGAGAGGAAAAAAATTTGGTCAGATTCGCCTCAGTTTGTCAGATATAATCTCCTTCGGAATTTCACCATTCCGAATAATTACAGGGGGTATTGCAGTAACGTCGATCACCGATGATCCGGGCCCTCCCGGCGTAGCGCCGCCTTCGATAACGGCGTCCACAAGGCGACCCATAGCAGCCAGGACATCCTGGGCCGCATTCATGGCCTCTGAACCCGAAAAATTTGCGCTTGTAGCCGTCAGGACTCCCGACGGCAGGGCTGTTGCCAGATTTCGAGCTATGCGATGGGAAGACAGCCGGATGCCTACTTTGCCCGTGTCGGCTGTAATTGCCCGATGAATGTGCGAAGCTGCATGAAAAACAAGGGTAAGCGGTCCCGGCCAAAAATGTTTGATCAGCAATTCTGCCTCGCGAGTGATATCCGTCACAAGGCCATCGAGGTTTTCTCTCTTCCCGATGATGAGCGGTATTGGTTTGTCGAAGTTCCGGCCCTTGATGGCGAAGAGGCGCTCGACTGCTCGTTCATTGAAAGGATCGGCGCCAAGTCCGTAGAAGGTTTCCGTCGGGTAGGCAATAACCCCGCCCCTCTTTATAATAGCCGCTGCGCGGGCGACAGCCGCCTCATCGGGCGCTGCGGAGTCGATGATGATTATCGCGGGCATGCAAGTGCTCTCGGGAGAGAACTTCCCGCCGGCATCGCGGCCGATCGTATGATCTGATCATAATTTTTCATCGAAATTCTTGTGTTTTTCAACCACGGACGAGGCCATCATTCGGGAATATTCATCGATCCTGGTGGCGAGAACAGGCGATTCCAGGGCCAGAATCCTGATTGCCAAGAGTCCTGCGTTCTTCGCGCCGGCCTTTCCGATGGCCATTGTGGCGACAGGAACGCCTCCCGGCATCTGAACCGTGGAGAGCAACGCGTCGATTCCCTTGAGCGACGAAGCATCGATAGGCACGCCGATAACCGGAAGGGGAGAAATGGCCGCAATAACGCCGGCAAGATGCGCCGCCATGCCGGCCCCTACGATGATGACCTTGACGCCTCTCTCCCGGGCTTCCCGGGCGAAGGAAATCGTTCGCTCGGGCGTCCTGTGGGCCGATGTAAGGAATAGCTCGCAGGGAACGTCAAATTCCTTCAGAATTTTTGCGGCCTCTTGCATGATATCGAAATCGGAGTCGCTGCCCATGACGACACTGACGATGGGATCCTTTATACCGGTCATAGAGGCTCCTTTGATAGTCTTTGCGCCGAGGTTTATCCTTCGGTCTGTTCTGTGCGATGCGACGCCGTCGCTCTTTTAATGTTTGAAGTGTCTCCTGCCTGTAAAGATCATGGCGATGTTATGTTCGTCGGCTGCCTGGATCGATTCTTCGTCGCGAATGGAACCGCCCGGCTGGATGATTGCCGTTACGCCCGCCTGCGCCGCAAGGTCGACGCTGTCCCGGAAGGGAAAGAAAGCATCCGAGGCAAGAACAGTGCCCTCTGTCGGCATGTTCGCCTTCATCTTCGATATTTTCACCGAATCAATGCGGCTCATCTGGCCGGCGCCGACAGCCACGAGCTGGTCCTTTGAGGCCAGGACAATGGCATTTGATTTGACGTTTTTCACAACTTTCCAGGCGAAGCTCAGGGCCTGGTATTCCTCCTCGGTGGGCTTCCGCTTGGTCACCGCTGCAGCGCTTCGAATATCGTCGATTTCCGCATCCCGTTCCTGGACGAGCAGACCGCCGACCACCCGTCTGAAATCGTAATCCCGCGGACTCGTCTTCAGGAGGGACGGCATCTCGAGAAGACGGACGTTTTTCTTCTCGGCAAGAATTTTTTTTGCCGCTTCATCGAAACCCGGAGCGATGATGACCTCCAGGAAAATTTTTGCCATTTCTTCGGCCGTTTCCTTATCGACGTTCCGGTTGAAACTCACGATTCCGCCGAAAGCAGATAGCGGGTCCGTAGCCAGGGCTTTCAGGTACGCCTCTTTGATGCTCGCCCGGGCGGTGGCCGCTCCGCAGGGATTTGCGTGTTTCATGATGACGACCGCCGGCTCGTCGAACTCGCAGACCATGGACCAGGCGGCGTCGCCGTCCATAATGTTGTTATAGGAGAGTTCCTTGCCCTGGAGCTGCCGGGCATTCGGGAGAGACGCTGCTGCGGTCTTTTCCCGGTAGAAAACGGCCTGCTGGTGAGGATTTTCACCGTACCGGAGATCCTGCGCCTTATCGAACTGCATCGTTACAGTGTCGGGGAATTCCTTCATGCCGCCATCGGGCAGGAGTCGCCCGAGATAATTTGAAATGGCGCCGTCATAGCGGGCCGTAAGCTGGAAGACCTTTACAGCAAGGGCAAAATTCGTCTCCTCCGAGACGGCGCCGTTTCGCTTCTTCATTTCCTCTATGATCCGGGAGTAATCCGCCGGGTCCATGACGACGCTGACGAAGCGATAATTTTTTGCCGCTGCCCTGAGCATCGTGGGGCCTCCGATATCGATGTTTTCGATGGCCTGTTCCAGCGTGCATCCTTCCTTGGCTACGGTGTCTTCAAACCGGTAAAGGTTGATGACCGCCATGTCGATCGGCTCTATGCCGTGACGAGCCAAAGCGTACATATGTTCTTTATGATCCCTGAGAGCTAGAAGTCCACCGTGGATTTTCGGATGGAGGGTCTTGAGTCTCCCGTCCATCATTTCGGGAAAGCCCGTATAGTCGGCAACATCGGTGACGGCAACCCCAGCCGCCTTGATCAGAGCTGCCGTTCCTCCGGTGGAAAGAATTTCGACGCCGAAAGATTTCAGTTCCCGCGCTAAATCAACTATGCCTTTTTTATCGGTTACACTGATGAGAACGCGTTTGATCTTGTTGTCCATTAATGTCTGCTCCTTATGGTATGCCATGCAGCATGAAATTCGATTATGATCTCTTCAAATTCCTGATTCGATTCATATGTTCCACCCGCCGTGCGATCAGTTCCGCCGTGCCGATGTCGGCCCGATGATCCACGGGGCCTCGTATGGCGCCTATCGCCCCTTCGGCGCGACGTTCCGCCTCGGCGAGGTTTTCTGCGATGCCTACGACGCCCACTGCCCGCGAGGAGGACATATACAGACCGTCATCGCGCCGGTCCACGGATGCAAAATAAAGCTGTACGTCGCTGGCATCTGATATCTCGATTTTTGCGGCTGTCGTGGCGGCGTCGGGATGATCGGAAGGGAGTCCGTAGCCTTTCGGCACGACATACTTGCAAACGGAGGCCTTGTTGTCAAAGTTTACCGGGCAGTCGTGGAGCGTGCCCTCGATAATTGCCATGCAGAGGTCTACAAAATCCGTCGTAAGAAGGGGCAGGATATTCATGGCCTCCGGATCGCCGAAACGGGCGTTGTATTCGAGGAGTTTCACTCCCTTGGCTGTTATGATGAACCCTCCGTACATAATTCCCTTGAAGGACGATCCCGTTTCTCTCTGGATCGCCCGGGCAACCTGTTCCGTTATTCTAAGGCCCTCCTGCAGGTCGTTGTCCGTCATGAAGGGCAGAAGGCGTTGTTCCATGGAATAGGACCCCATGCCGCCGGTATTTGGACCCTTGTCTCCGGCAAAGCGCCTCTTATGGTCCTGCACGGGCGGCGAGGCTGCGACGGTTGTCCCGTCGCAAAAGCATTGGAGAGAAAATTCTTCGCCGTCGAATTTTTCTTCAACAATAACGGAACCATGTTCTGCCAGGATAGCGCGGCATTTCTCCATGGCCTCGTTCTTTGTGCCGAAGTGGTCTCCCTGGACCATGACTCCCTTTCCTCCCGTGAGACCGTCGGGTTTAATCACGACGTTCTCAAGGCCTTTCATGAAGTCGGCTATCCCATCAAGAGAACCAAAGATTCTGAATCGGGGGTTGCCCGGTATGTTGTATTTTTCCAGCAATTTCCGGGTAAAAACCTTTGAGGTTTCCAGTTGGGCGCAGATTTTTATCGGACCTACTGAAGGAATTCCGGCAGCCAGGAGAGCGTCCACGACGCCCCGCTCCAGGGGGTCTTCCGGTCCCACTATGGCGAACCGGACATCCCGCTTGCGCGCGAAGTCGACGATTGCGGCGAGATCTCCATAACTGCCTATTCTGACGTCCGTTGAAAGAGCGGCTATGCCGGGATTGTTGGCCTTCATGTAAGAAACGATCTCCGGCTTATGGGTTGATCTCTTCAATGTTTCGGCAATGACATGCTCGCGGGCGCCGTTGCCTATCACCAGTGCCTTCATGGTCCCTGTCCTCCAAAATCAACGAGTGGGGTCCGGTAGTTACGCCGGAATCATCCTACGGGAAAGATCATGCACTATAGCGAAAAAGTCATCAATGGTCAATATTTCAGGCGGAGGGCCAGAGAGCGCCGCCGTCCGTTTTCTCTATGGACTCTTCGGCCTGTCATGCTATTCTGGCAATGCCTGTACAGCGAAAAAAAGAAGGTCCCGGCAATTATTTGCACGAAGGCAGTCAGGTTAAGGGAATGTGAAAATTGCCATGAAATATTGCGGCGGCTGCAACCCCCGGTACGACAGGGTTGAGGCTGCCTCTTCGATACAGGAACGCCTGAAAAGTCTTGCGGACATCGTTTCGCCGGAAGACGAGGGCGCCGAGGCAGTTGTTGTCATCGCCGGCTGCCCCACGGCCTGCGCCGACGTCAGCTCCTTCGACGGCATGCCGATTCGCTTTGTCAGATCCATGGAGGAGGTCGAAGCGCTGTGCAGCGTCATCGACCGATCAGGTCTTGCAGAACTGAGACGATTTTTCAGCGGCAGGGAATGCAAGCCATAGCGATACAAGGTTTGCGAAGGAGCTTTTTGAAACCTTTCTGCTTGACAGAAAACAGCCCCTGTGTTTCTATCCAAAGAAACATGGCGGCGTGAACGCCGCCGGCAGCGCTGGAATGAAGGGATGGTCGAGACATGTTTTTTGAATGTTGCCGTCTAAAGTAACAACGGCCCTCCCTCGGAACCGCCCGTGTGTGACAGGGGCGTCGATAACGAACGCGAGGCCATGGAATGCCCAGGGCCTTTTTTTAATGCCCTTTTGAGGGCTCGTCGCTATGACGTACAGTACAAAAAGGAGGGTTGTTGCATGAATCAAGTCAAGGTTCTTCTCGAAGAAAAAGAGATGCCGCGCCAGTGGTACAATATTCTCGCCGATTTGCCGACGCCGATGACTCCGCCTCTGCACCCCGGCACTGGTCAGCCGATCAAACCGGAAGACATGGCGGCAATTTTACCCATGAACCTCGTGGAGCAGGAAATGAGTCCTCACCGGTGGATCGACATTCCTGTCGAAGTTCTGGAAAAGCTCATTCTCTGGCGACCGTCGCCGCTCATGAGAGCCGTTAATCTGGAAAAAATTCTCGATGCTCCCGTAAAAATATTTTACAAAAACGAAGGCGTCAGTCCGGCCGGTTCCCACAAACCAAACACTGCGGTTCCTCAAGCTTACTATAACAAAATATTCGGCGTGAAGCGTCTTTCCACGGAAACCGGCGCCGGACAGTGGGGGAGCGCTCTCAGCATGGCCTGCCAGATGTTCGGAATTCAATGCCGAGTTTTCATGGTTCGCGTCAGCTACGAACAGAAGCCCTACCGGCGACTCATGATGCAGACCTGGGGCGCGGAATGCATAGCCAGCCCCAGCGAAAGGACAAAAACGGGCCGGAAGGTTCTGGCGGAACATCCCGATTCCCCCGGAAGCCTCGGCATTGCCATAAGCGAGGCCATAGAGGATATTATGGGCGACTCCGAGGCGCGGTACTCCCTGGGGAGCGTTTTGAACCACGTGCTTCTGCACCAGACGATCATAGGACTGGAGGCTCAGAAACAGATGGCTATGCTCGGCCTTTATCCCGACGTGGTGATCGGCTGCGCCGGCGGCGGAAGCAACTTCGCCGGTCTCGCTCTTCCCTTTGTCAGGGATAAAATTCACGGTAAGAACATTGATATAATCGCCGCAGAACCCACGTCCTGTCCAACCATAACCCGTGGTCCCTTTGCTTACGATTTCGGAGATCTGGCCATGACGACGCCCTTGCTTGCCATGCACACCCTGGGACACGACTTTGTGCCGGCGCCGATACATGCCGGCGGTCTCAGGTACCACGGCATGGCGCCCATCGTCAGTCATCTCGTCAAAGAGGGCATCGTTGGAGGGCGGGCCTACAATCAGCTGGAAACATTCAAGTCCGGGGTCCAATGGGCCCGGTGCGAGGGTTTTATCCCCGCTCCCGAAACGAATCACGCCATCGCGGCCGTCATGGAGGCGGCGATGCAGGCTAAAGAGGAAGGCAAGGAAAAGGTAATCCTCTTCAACTGGAGCGGCCATGGTCTCGTGGACCTTGCGTCCTACGACGCCTATCTCTCCGGCAGGCTTATCGACTACACCATGCCCGACGAGGAAATCGACCGGGCAAAAAAGACCGTGGGACAGTATCCAAAACCTTGAAGAAGTCTTGTACGAAGTTCCCTTGTCCTGAAATGGCGGAGTAGAGGTCTATGTCGGATCTTGACAACCGGGAAATATATTGTCTGAAACTGGGTCACCCGGCGGCTTTCCGGTACTGTCGAATCGAGGGCGGGGACATACCCTGCCCTCGCATTCTCAATTGCTGGCAGCCTTTTTTCGATGCGGCCTCCCATCTCCGGGACATTCTTACAGAGGATCAATGGAATCGCTGTTTCGGCGAGCCCCCGAAAAGCAAAATCGACCGCATCTTTGAGACCGTTGCTAGAGTGAAAAACAACCCGGACGGCTGAAGTCCCGCAGTCCTCTTTCTCCGTGCCGATTTTTGGTTGAATAATTAGGCCGGTCGAGTATGATGATTGCCTGACTTAGAAGGCATGGCGGCAATGGACCTCTTTACCTATTTCCTCGAAAAAGAAGGCGACCCTCTCCGGCCGCTGGCAGACCGGATGCGACCGGAGCGGCTCGATGATTTCATCGGCCAGGAGAAGATTCTCGGGAAAGACAGCCTGCTCCGGCGGGCCATCGAGGAAGACCGGCTTTTTTCCGTTATTTTCTGGGGGCCTCCCGGTTCGGGAAAAACTACCCTCGCCCGTCTTATCGCAGGAGAGACGAAGGCCCATTTTGAAACCTTCTCGGCCGTTCTGTCCGGAGTGAAGGAACTCAGAGCCGTCGTAGAAGAGGCGAAAGAGCAGCTC
Organism: Deltaproteobacteria bacterium; assembly: GCA_016930775.1. Taxonomy (GTDB): domain Bacteria; phylum Desulfobacterota; class Syntrophia; order Syntrophales; family UBA2210; genus JAFGGB01. Next base: position 9,280 of record JAFGGB010000159.1, on the reverse strand, counting down.
CGGCTCCACCGGAGGAAAACAATTCTTTTCGTCGATGAGATCCATCGCTTCAACAAGGCCCAGCAGGACGCCTTTCTGCCTCATGTGGAGAGCGGCCTCATCACCCTCATCGGCGCCACCACGGAGAATCCGTCCTTCGAAGTCATCGCGCCGCTCCTCTCGCGGACGAGAGTTATTGTTCTCGCCCCTTATGGAGACGAGGAGCTGAAGCTGATTCTGCGGCGAGCCTTGGAGGATCGGGAACGGGGTCTCGGCGCCCTTGCTCTTTCCATCGAAGAAGACGCCCTGGAGCACCTGGTCCGCACAGCCGACGGCGACGCACGGGCTGTTCTCAACAGCCTGGAAGCTGCAGCTTCATTGATTCGTGAGAGAGACGGCAGATCGACGCAGATTTCCCTCACTGTTGTTGAAGAGGCGATACAGCGGAAATCCCTTCGCTACGACAAGGACGGCGAGGAGCACTATAATCTGATTTCCGCCCTTCATAAGAGCCTGCGGGGGAGCGATCCCGATGCCGCTCTTTACTGGCTCGGGAGGATGCTCGAAGCAGGCGAGGACCCGCTCTATATCGCCCGCAGGATGATCCGCTTCGCTTCGGAAGACATCGGAAACGCCGATCCCCAGGCTTTAGCTGTGGCGCTTGCGGCAATGCAGGCCTTTCATTTCATCGGCCTTCCCGAGGGAGAACTCGCCCTGGCGCAGGCGGCCGTTTATCTGGCAACGGCGCCTAAGAGCAACGCACTGTACAGCGGTTTTGCAAAAGTGAAGAACAGCATCAAAACACGGGGAACGCTTCCAGTTCCTCTCCACATCAGGAACGCCCCTACGAGACTGATGCGCGATCTTGGTTATGGAAAAGATTATAAATACGCCCACAACTATGCAGAAGCCTTCGTACCGCAGGATTATCTTCCCGATGAACTGGCTGGAGAGCGTTTTTATATGCCGACGGAGCGGGGATACGAGAGGACAGTGAAAGAGCGGCTCGACAAGTGGCGCAGAATGAGAGAAAAACCGTCGCGCGAGGATGAGAAGAAATGAAGGATTATCGGCAAGGAGAGAACTGATGAAAACGGTTGATTTTTCACTTCACGGCAAAACGGCCGTCGTTACGGGAGCGAGCCGGGGAATTGGCAAGGCCGTCGCGCTGACGTTGGCGGAATACGGCGCCCGGGTGATTCTCGCAAGCCGGAAAATGGAGGGCCTCGAGGCTGTGGCGAGACAAATCGCTGACGATGGTGGAGAAGCCCTGCCGATACCATGCCACATGGGGAAGCTGGAAGACATCGAAAGACTCTTCCTGGCAGTCGAAGAACGTTGCGGTCGCCTCGACATTCTGGTGAACAACGCCGGCGCCAACCCATACTTCGGTCCCATTATGGATGCCGAGGAATCGGCCTGGGATAAGACCAATGACGTCAATCTGAAGGGACCGTTCTTCGCAAGCCGCCTCGCGGCGAAGCTCATGATGCAATCCGGCGGCGGTTCAATCGTGAACGTGGCATCTATCAACGGTCTTCACCCGGCGCCTCTTCAGGGCATTTACTCGATCACGAAAGCGGCGCTTATCATGATGACGAAGGCATTCGCCCTGGAACTGGCCCCATCGGGGATACGGGTTAACGCCGTTATTCCCGGTCTCGTGGAGACCAGGTTTTCCGGAGCGATGTTCCAGAATAAAGATATTTATAATTACATCATAGACCGGGTCCCGATGAAGCGCCACGGCCAACCGGAGGAAATAGCGGGGGCCGTCCTCTACCTCCTTTCAGGCGCCGCATCGTTTGCCACCGGCGCCTGCATTGTCTGCGACGGAGGGATGACCATGTGAATCGGCGCTGGGAATGAGCCGAAAGGGAACGGATATAATTCCGGCGACTCCATTCCCCGATTGCCAAATTTGATGCACTGATCCATAATATTGAGACCAAAGCTCACGGGAGGAAAGGACCTATGACCAAGCGGAAACTCTCCAGGGTGCATTTCAGAATTGATGCTCATGTTGCGCATAAAGAACGGAAATTTATCGGCGAGGTTGAAAACCTCAGTCTCAACGGCATGTTCATAGAAACTGCAGAAAAAATGTTCGTCGGCGATGAGGTGGCCGTTCTTCTCTCCCTGAGCAGCGTCAATGACGACATGGCAGTCAGTCTGCGAGCCGAAGTCGTCCGGACGGAAGAAAGGGGCTTCGCCGTTAAGTTTCGAGATATCCCTCTTGATTCCTACAGTATTCTTAAAGACATCGTTATTTTCAACACCGGCGACCCCGATGCCGTCGAGGAAGAGTACCGCACGTATCTTGTTGAAAAAGCCAGGAAGGCAGGCGGCGCTCTGAAGCAGAGCAGCAAGCAGGCAAAACTCTGAAGGTCTGCGGCGTTATTTTAAAAAAGCGAAGGCCCCTGCCGGCTTTACGGAAGAGGCCTTCGCTTTTTTTTGTGCACGCGTTCTTTTTAGCTCCGGCCGTCCAAATTTTTCGGGGGCGTGGTAATGCCGTTGTCGACTACCATGCCGTCCTTCACGATTACGTAGTGATATCCGAGATCCATGGCGTTTTGAATCTTAGAAAAGACCAGTTTCTTCGCGCCATCAGGCAGATCCTGCACCATGAGCGGCTGACCGTAGCGATTCACCGCCTGAGTTTCCGTTGTGGGGAAATGCCTGTAATAGATTTTGCTCAGGGGTCCCGCCATGACGTTTGTCGCCAGTGAAAAAAGCATCATTGCCGTAACCGCCGCCGTGACAACCAGTTTTTTGTTCATTGTCCGTTCCTCCGTTCGATAATGTTTGTTGTGGCCTCGTTCGTGCCGTTGTTGTCTAATGACTTCATTAAAGCATAGGTCATGCCAAGAGGAACAAGGCACATGATAGTTGTATGTTATCAGCAAGATATATAAGATTTGCAGGAAAGTCGGATTATGTCTGAGCGTTTCATATTGAAATGATCGCTTTCATTGTGAGAGCTTTTGGTTCCCGGCGCCCGCCGACGGTGCAACCTCTGAGCCGATCAGGGACGAGAAAGCGATGGAAAGCCCGTTAGTGATCTGCCGGGCAGCCTTGCATGCGGAGAGGCTTTTCCAGGCGATTGGCCTCCAAAAGAGCTTCATTACGGAAGATTTTCATGGTGGGACCGTCGGCCGTGACCCGGCCGGCGTTGATGACAATAGTGCGCTCGCAGAGATCCATAACGAGGTCCAGGTCGTGGGTGGCGATGATCTTTGTGTGGTTGAAGTTTTTCAGCAGTCCTATGAGCTGCCGCCGCGACTTGGGATCGAGGCCGGAGCTCGGTTCGTCCAGGACAAGCAGATCGGGCGACATTGAGAGAACGGTGGCAATGGCAGCGGCGCGCTTTTCTCCGCCGGAGATCTTATAGGGCGGACGATATGCCAGGTGTTCTGCGCTCACGAGGCGCAGCGCCTCGATGACGCGGCTTTTCACTTCTTCGCGGGGCATTCCAAGGTTCAAGGGTCCGAAGGCCACATCATCGAAGACCCGCGGCATGAAAAGCTGATCGTCGGGATCCTGAAAGACCATGCCTACCCGTCGCCGCACATCGTTGATATTTTTCCTGGTAATGGGGAAGTGACCGATCCTGACAGTGCCGCTCTGCGGGAAAAGGCATCCGTTCAGGTGGAGCAGGAGGGTGGACTTCCCGGCGCCGTTGGCGCCCACCAGTCCCACGGACTCGCCGTGGAGGATCGTGAACGAGAGGTCCTTCAATGCCGGAGTCCCGTCGGGGTAAACATATTCAAGATCTTTGACCTCAACGATATGGTGACTCATGCGAATTTGTCCATGACGAATGCGCCGAGCAATTGCGGGAGATTGAAACAGCGGGCGATAATGAAAAAAGCGGTCCATAAGAAGACAAAGGCCGTGTCCCCTTTCCCCGCTTTCAGCTCCCGGATGAGAGGCACGTCCCCTCTGAAGCCCCGGGAAACCATGGCATGGCGTATGCGAAGCGCCCTGTCGAGAGTTCGAAGGAGCAGCTGCCCGCAGAGAGAACCAAATACCTTGATTTTCATTCCTTTGCGGCGAAAGGATCGCACGGAATGGGCTCGAACCATTCGGGACGCTTCGTCGGCCGTGAGGAAAATGTAGCGGTGCATGAAGAGCAGCTGCGAGACAAAGACCTTTGGCATTTTCAGTTTCTCGAGAGCGACGCAGAGAGTGTCGAATCCGCAGATTGCTGCCAGGATAAGCGCGGCGCTCGCCGTCAGAACAAACTTGACCATGAGAACCGTAAAGGAGATCCAGCCGCCCGAAACAGCCAGAGATCCGAGGTGTAAAACGACCCGGTTGTCGAAGAGAGGGTTGAATATGCCGATCATGAGCGCACAAGGTGAAACATAGAGGAGTTTCCTGCCGATGGCGCCGGGGGAAAGGTTGTTCAGTTCCATGATGAACAGGGGGTAAATGACCAGGGGCAGGAGACCGAGAAGGTCGAATTTTTCAAAAGAAGTCACAACGGCGATATAAATGAACGTCGTGATAAGCATGGCCCGGGGGTCAATGCAGCGGACAGTCCTTTCGCGCCCTGCAGGACGGTCTTGATCTTTCATGGAACCAACGGCCGAATCAAGCCGCGACATTCCGCATGTCTCCGGCGGCATCCCCTTCATTCCACACCTCTTGAGGAGAACAGGCAAGGCCGTTATCTCCCAGGCGAGGCCTGCCTCGACCGTCCGATGAGCCTCAGGAGAAAACCGACAAGTCCCGCAAAAAACAGGGTCAATCCGCCTCCGACGATTCCGGCTGTCGATGTGCCGATGCTTACTGCCGGCCACTGTTCTTCTGAGGCCGTTGCGTCTTCTTGAACGGTTCGACTGTTTTTGAATCCGTAATCGGGCATTACAGCCGTTTTTTCCTGGATGCCTGCCAGCAGTGAATGGGCGCTCTCTTCAGGATTCCTGAATTCCTCTTTGCCGGATGCATGGAACAGCGCCCATTCGAGCCCGTCGGGATGAACGGAGGCAAACCATGAGAATATGCCGCCGGTTATGACGGCGGCCGCGATCAGACCTACAAAGACGGCTTTTATGGAGAATCCTTCGGCGGAGCTTTTTTCCGCCAGCAGCAATACCTCGGGACGAGCTTTCCAGACAAAAGTTATCACGGCAGCGGTAACCAGCCCTTCTACGATGCCGATGGCGCCGTGAATGGGCTGCATGAGGAGCAGGAAGGTGGAAAAGGGCAGATCGCTGATGCCCGAGGCGACCGTTTCCACAACGACGCCGAAGGCGCCTAACTGCAACCCCGCGAGAGATGCGAGAGTTGCCCCCGCAAATATCTTTCCGGCAGAGGGGTTTTCTCCTGCGATTTTTTTATATATCAAGGGATAGGCGATAAAGCAGGGGAAAAATCCGAGATTGAAAATGTTGCATCCCAATGCCAGCAGTCCGCCGTCCGCAAAAAAAAGTGATTGTATTGTCAGAATCGAAGCCATGGTGAGAAAGGCCGCATAGGGTCCCAGGAGGACGGCCAATGCCATGCCGCCGCCGAGGTGGCCGCTTGAACCGGTTGCAGGAATCGTAAAATTGATCATTTGGGCGGCGAAAACGAAGGCGCCCAGAGCGCCCATGAGAGGAACCTTTCGGTCATCGAAATCTTCGTTTAATTTCTTTGCAGACCAGGCGGTCAGTCCTGCGGTGGCAGTCCATAGTGCGCCGCCAACAGCAGGGGAGATAAGGGCATCGGCCATGTGCATGATTGAACTGCTCCTTCCGTTGCAACGGGCATCGTGAGGGAGATTTTGTAACACGATTTCGAAAAACGTGTCAACGCAATAGTGTCACGATATGAAAATTCGTGGCGGCGCCCTGGATGCCGACGCGTCGGCGACAAAGGAGAATATAGCGGATTGATCCTGCAATGAGCGGCTGAAGTCTCGCATGTGTCAGATTTTAGAGCTGTTGCCGGTGGATTATGGCGTCACGCACAGGCGTTCAGCATGTGCGAGGGAGATAGGGAGATAGCGAAACGCTTCGCCATTCATTCCGGGGAACTTGCCCACAAGCGGAAAACCACCCTCATGAGAGTGGTTTTCCGCTTGTGGGCCTGTCAAAGCAGCGGCGCTCTATCGGCCGTTGCGTTGAAAGCCGGAACCGAAGCCGCTGGGAGGAGTGGCCGGCGGTCCGACGACAGGAGGTTGGTGCAGCCTGAAGGGACGCCAGAGAGGTTTTCCCGTTTCTGTGTCTCTCAGTTGGAGCGCTTCATCCTCGCCTTCAACGAGAATCGATGTGAGTATATTCCGAGTCTCTCCGTTTATCTCCACGGCGAGTCCCCAGACGGTTACGTTTTCCCCAACATCGGGTCGTTCTATGCCCTGAGTTTTCCAGTAGGGAATGGGTCCAAGCCCATAGACGGCGACATCGCCGTCGGTTGCAGCGATGACCATTCCTCCCCCGTAACTCAGGTATTCGACGACCGTGCCGGTCCATTCGAATTCTCCGATGATCTCATGGAGCGGGCCCGTGCCGTCGCCGAGGCCGAAGCCTTCTCCCGCCATGAGGGCAAGGGGCGTAAGGCTCACGAAAAGAACTGTTGCTAAAAGAAGCATCTTTTTTTTCATGAAAAACTCCTTCTCAATTAATTGTTTGAAGCAGCAGCTTCTTAACCGTATAAACGTGCCGCCATGACAATGGTTACAGAATAAATTAAAAAAGGGCGGAACTGAAAAACGTCCGCCCTCTGTATTGGATATGCCTGGATGTCTACTTGCGGCCTCCCCCTCCGCCGCCCGAACCGTTTCCCGAACCGCCCCCGGCGTTTCCGCCGCCCGAGCCGCTACCCGAATTTCCGCCGGAGCTCCCACCGCCCGAGCCGCTACCCGAATCTCCGCCGGAGCTCCCCCCGCCAGGCCCGCCGGGACTGCCGGGCGCCCCTCCGGAGAGACCCCGGGATCCTCTGCCCCCGGGTTGCCGGCCCTCTTTGATGTCGTCGCGGTACTGTCGTGCAATCGACGGGGGATCGCCGAATCGCGCCTGGGAAAGTATGCTGTGCCGCAGTTCCTTCATCTCGACCGATGTAAAGGAATGTTGCAGTGCGCTCTTCACGATGGCGGCGGCCTCGAAAGAATCAACCTGCAGCCGCGCCGTGTCCCGAAGCGTTTGAAGCGTCTCTGTTGCGAGCGCCGTCATTTCTCCCCGTTTTTGTTTCGATGCCTGTTCCACCAGTTCGTCCATGACGGACACGAGGTCTTTCTCGATGATTCCGGCCTGGAGGGATTCGGCGATAATCGTTCCATAAGATTTTACCTGATTCTTCTCGGGACTGAGCCGTTTCGCTTCCCGAAGGCTGATTTCGAAACGGTTATGGACGCGCTCGACGGCGGCGAGAACCTGTTCTCCCGTCACGCCCTTGGCAATGCCTTCGAAGACTTTATCGATGAACGGCGCCGAGGGGAATCCGGTTCGCGATGCCGACGATAATGCCCGCTGTATGTTTTTTGTCGTACCGACGGCAAAACCCGCCGAGTTCATGGCTTTCGTAACCGCCGCAGCTTCATCTGCGGAAATTCCGGCGGCTGTCAGGGTTTGCATTCCCTCCTCTGTCTCCGGCGAGAGACCGCCCGGCTGTGTGCCGGAGTCGCCGGCCTGCGCAAGAGCGGCAGTCAGTAGGACAAAGGCCATAATGATTGCGAAGCGTTTCATCTCTTTTTCCCCCGAAACCTTCTATAATAAAGACATCGGCATGTTCTGCCGGAGCTTATTGCCCCGTGTACAAGCAGTTGAGAGAGCCGAAATCGTCCCGTTCCTTCTGCGAGCATGGCGGCGTATAGATCTCGCCATCTACAATGTAGAAATAGGAAAAGGATCGACCGGCCGGAACGTCAACTTCCCAGAATGAGTCCCTCAAAGCGGCTTTCCGCGGCGTGAACCTGTCCAGTGAACAGGCGAAAAGAACGCTTTTGGCCTCCGGCATCTTAAGGTACAGCATCAGCCGACCCTCCCTCTCGCGATGGTAATGAGATGCGCAACCCGCGGCCGCAAACGCAATAATGACAATGATCCACAGTGCAGGCGAACGCTTCACGCCCTGTGCTCCACCGTTATGACGGAGTTGACGCTGCCGTAGTCGTCGCGTTCCCTCGCTTGGACAGTCGGATCGGCAAAACGTTCCGTTCCGTCCGCAACATAAGAGAATCGATGCTCCGCCGGAGAAAGGGGGAGCGTTATTTCCCAGTAGCCGCCCGAGCCGCTTTTAGCGAGAGAAATCCGTTTCCATCCGGTAAAAGTTCCCATGATCTCAACGTTCTTTGCCTCCGGTTGATACACAATAAAGCGATGCTCAACCGCCGCCGTCGTAACGGGTTGACGAAAGGGAAGAAGAACGACAATAAGAACCGCAGCCAGGGTCGCCGCCGAAGCCCAGCCGATTGCCCGTGCCGGGAAGAAACGATTCCATCGCTTCTTCGGTTCCGGCAGCGGCATGAAAACAGGCGCCTCCGTTACGGTCCCCCCGAGAAGCTGTTCCTGATGCAGAAGGGCCAGGCATTCTCCGGCAAAGTCTCCGTCGGCCCTTATGGTTTCAACAAAACGAACCTTCTCTTCGAGATCCATTTCGTCGTCAATATAGAGACTGATAAGACCATTCTTCATTGGTGCATCTCCCCTAAAAGCTGCCTAAGTTTCTGCCGCGCCCGGTGAACCTTGACCTTAACGTTCATCTCGGACAGGCCGGTTACCGAGGCGATCTCCCGGTAGGACAATCCGCTGCTCACGGCGAGGCTTAAAATATCCCTCTCGTCGGAATCGAGGCGCTGCAACGCCTTGATAACCAGCCGATATTCTTCCCGGACGAGAAGAGACCGTTCGGGGCCTGCCGCAGTCTCCTGGTCGATTTCCCGATGGTCCATTCGCTTCTTTCGCACATGATCGATAAAGGCGTTCCGGGCTATTGTATACAGCAGCGGCGCGGCGGGAACCTCCTTGTCGTAGGCGCTCATGTAGCGGATGAAGCTGTCCTGAACGAGATCGCGGGCAAGTTCGGGATCGCCGGACAGACGGACAAGATAACCGTACAATCGTTCCCGATGACTCTGGTAGAAGGTCCCGAAAGCGTCCATCGATACCCTTATAACGAATAACAGACCCGCAGGTTACACTAAATGGTGCATCTTACCGGTCGAAGCCGATCCATGTCGCCACTTCGTCCAGAGGATCTCGCAGAGTTTCGAGCTTGTTCGCAGGGCAGCTCCAGTCGGGATGCCCCAGGGCAATGGAAACGACCGGGCGTTTCGTTTCAGGGATTCCGGCGTACTGTCTCAGGGTGTCGGGATATA